>JACQSQ010000088.1 GCA_016211245.1 Candidatus Woesearchaeota archaeon | reverse complement strand
CTAACATTTTTTCAGCTCTACAAAATTTATCCACTCTGAAACTTGTGGGTTGCCTCAAGTTTCGAGGGAAAATTTTGTGAGGAAAAAATGTTCGCCTAAGATTGTACGTTATGTGAACTTTTCCATCTACCAAACAAAAATGCAAAATTTAGATTGCAGGACTATCTTATCTCTTTCTTTCTAACCTTTATTTTTTCAGGCTGAGCCAAATAATTTTCTTCAGTAGCTACCTTTTTTCTTAAACCCCTTGTATAGGAAAATAATATAAACTTAAAAATTATACCCTAATCATGAAATGCACCCATCTTATAGTTTCAGGCAGAGTGCAAGGCGTATTTTTTAGGGCAAATGTAAGAGATAAAGCGCTTCAATTAGGCCTAAATGGCTACGCAAAAAATCTCGAAAATGGGGATGTTGAGATTGTTGCAGAAGGGGCAGAAGACCAGCTGGAAAAATTTATTGATTTCATCAGGAAAGGCCCGGGAATCGCAAGCGTGGCAGGAATTCAGGTAAAGCATAAAGAACCGGAAAACTTTAAATCCTTTAAAATTTTATAAGATAAAATGAAGATAAAACTAATTTTGTCAGCGATTTTTTTAACTCTATTAGTTATTTCATGCACGCAGCAGCAAGTTGCCAATGATAATAACAATCTTATTAGAAATGCAGACATGATAAAAAACGGAAATAATGGAAATGCTGTTGAAATAGAAACTAAAAATGTTGATTACGGCCCTGCAAAAGGATATCTTGCGCAGCCAAAAGAGCCGGGTAATTATCCTGGGATTGTGATGATACATGAATGGATTGGCTTGAATGATTATGTTAAGGAAATGGCAAGGCAGCTAGCAGCAGAAGGCTATGTTGTTCTGGCGGTTGATCTCTACGAAGGAAAAGTTGCCAAGAATTCGACAGAGGCCCGCGAATTGTCCACAGGCGTAAGAAATAATATTCCAGTTGCAGTGTCTAATATGAAATCGGCAGTTGCATTTTTAAAAAATCAAGATAATGTCGATGACAATAAACTCGCATCAATGGGCTGGTGCTTTGGCGGCGGGATGTCAATGCAGCTTTCTTTGAATGAAAAGCTTGCTGCAACAATAATCTATTATGGACAGCTTGAGACTGACAAGGATAAGTTGAAAGCCATAAACTGGCCTGTTCTGGGAATTTTCGGGGACAAGGATACATCAATCCCGGTGGAGTCAGCAAGAAAATTTGATGCCGCTCTGGATGAATTGGGCATTGAAAATGAAATTTATATTTACCCTAATGTAGGGCATGCTTTTGCAAACCCATCAGGAATGAATTACGCTGCAGAAGAGACAAAAGATGCGTGGACGAAGACAGTTAATTTTCTTGATAGGAATTTAAAATAAGATGAGTCAAAAATTCTTGGCAATTATACATAAAGCCGGCATAAATCCTTATGTTGATGTTCCAGCAAATATAATCAAAAAGTTTGGTATAGGGGGCTACATCCCAATAAAAGGGAAAATAAATGACAAAAAATTTATCCAAGCCTTAGTTCCTTTGGGAAATTTCCGTCATCGCCTTTATATAAATACATACATGCGGCAGCTGCAAAAGTCAATGTCGGAGATAAAGTAGGCATAATTATCGAACTTGACAAAAATTCAAGAATTGTTCCAATGCCAAAAGAACTTACAAAAGCACTTAAAAAACAAAAAAGCAACCTTGCCTGGGAAAAACTGGCACCTTCAAAGAAAAAAATCCTTAGGTATCTCAACTCATTAAAAACAAAAGAATCTGTTGATAAGAATATCTTGAAAATAGCCAATGCTGTGACAAAATAAAATACTTTATTTCAGTGGTTACAATTCAAAAGTCTTATAAAGCGGAAAATGTTTCCAGCCTCATGATAAGGTTGTATGAAATAAGGCGGGCAAATGCATTACCAAACTCTGAATTAACAGACGTAACCGGCGTTGCTGAAAAACTGATGGGTTTAGGGGATTTAAGAAATATAGTTTATCCTGTACAATTACACCCTTCTCTGTTAAGTATTTTAGTTTTAGGAAATTCTTTACCCATTGCTGGAATCTTGGCGGAGTATGCCGGAAGAGAAGAATTGTGGCAACCGGATGCAGATATTCGAGGTTTTTTTGGTGATTTGGGAAAAAGAGCCGGGATAGCATTTGAGCAGCGTCTTCGTATTTCTGATAATGTGCCTCCAAGTTCGCAATCATTTGGTTGCAGAACAATTGGCGCCGATGTAAAGGCATCTGGAGGAACAACTTTAACGGTGATTGTTACTCAGGATTACACATTGCAAGAAACATTTAGGCCGCAACGCCGAGCAGAATTTTACCAAGCACCGCAAGCCTGACCTTTTTAAAACTCCGTCAGTTTTTTCTCAGAATTGGCTTTTACTATCGTTGTATTCCCTTCGTCTCCGCCTGCAGTCTTCTCGACAGTAATGAACTTGCCCTTCTCAAGCTTTTCAATCTTCCTCTGGAATGACTTGTAAACGAGCTTTCCCCCGCCCTCTTGGTAAGCTTTAAACAAGTCGCCAATCCTTTTCCCTGAATTTGACTTAACCAAATCCAGGATCATCTTCTCGTCAGATGCCAATTCCTCGGGGTTCTTTATGCTGAACTCATCAATATTTCTCAATGCCTGCTGAGAATGCTCAACTGATATTTTTCTTGACGACTTGTCTTCTGCTATATGGGCAGCCTCCTTCATCAGGTGCAGCCCGGCCCTTATGTCCTGCATTTCGAATGTTTTTTTGGCAAGCAAATCAAAAGCCACTGCATCGAAAATACCGGGCTGAAATGCAGACTCCATTCTCGCTTTCAAGATACCTTTTGTTTCCTCAAGGTTATACGGCTTGAAATCAATCATCTCCGGCAATAATCTTGACTTTATCCTCTCGTCCAACTCGATAAGCCATTCCTTGTAATTGGTTACGAGAATTACGGTTTTTCTGTATATCTCCTCAAGAATCATGTAAAGGAAATCCAGATCTTCCAGTTTATCAGCCTCATCAAAAACAAAAACAACTGACTTTTTGTTCAGTGCCTGTTTTATCCACCTGAACAGCTCTTCCGTCTTCTTGTTCTGGACAAACTTAAAGTCCATCTTGTCGCATATCTCTAAAACTATCTTGTAGGTGGTGTTATGCTTCCAGCAGTTTATGTGGATTGGGATTATTTCATCAGTTTCTTCCTTCAATTCATCGATGACCTTTGTCAAAGCAAGAGTCTTCCCTATTCCGGGCTTGCCGTAAATGAAGAGGTTTCTTCCGTTTTTGTTGTCAAAAAGAGGCTTGATGCAGCCTGCAATTATCCTCTGCTCCTTTTCCCTGTAAGGCATTAATTTAGGTACGAAAGAATAATCTAAAGCCATCTCGTTCTTAAAAAGAGTTTCATCACTCCTTAAAATATCCTTGAACAAGCCACCCATTTTGCTCTGGATTATGTTTAATGGTTTATATAGTTTTTGACAGAATTAAACCCTGTAACCGCACCTGCCGCAAAACCTGTCATGCACGCGCATTACATTATGGCATCTCGGGCATTTTTTGTAATGGTGCGCTTGATGCTGCCTGCCTTGGCTTGTTAAATGGCTTAAGTTCCTGCTTTGCGCATTTTGCTGTGGCTTATCCTTTTTTTTCCCAAAGCCAAGCATCAATTTAACCATTCCAACCAATACAAAAATCCACCCGATATAAAAAAATAGAATTAAATTGGAGTAATTGATTTTCCACGAGGCAATAACAACCAAAAGCCCTATTAGAATATAAGCAATACCGTGTATTTTTGCCATTTTTGCCATTACTGAATTTAAATTATCTCTTTTTCCCAATCACTTTCTTCCCAAAATATTTCTGCAGCACAGTCGGAACTTTTATCGTTCCATCTTTCTGCTGGTAATTTTCAATTATGGCTCTTAAAGCCCTCGAAGTTGCTACTGCCGTGCTGTTTAATGTATGTACATATTCTTTCTCCTCACCTTTTCTGTACTTAATATTTAATCTTGTTGCTTGGTAAGCTGTGCAATTGGAGCATGAAACAACTTCCCTATACAAATTCTCCCTTGGGAACCAAGCCTCTATATCATATTTCTTTGCAGCAACTGTTCCAATGTCTCCCGTGCATATATTAACAACCCTGTATGGAATTTTCAGTTTCTGGAATATTTCCTCTGCATTCTTCAGCAATTCCTCATGAAACTTCCACGAATCTTCCGGCTTGCAGAAAATGAATTGCTCTACCTTGTTGAAATGATGAACTCTGAAGATTCCCCTTGTATCAATGCTGTGGCTTCCAAGTTCTTTCCTGAAGCATGGAGAATACCCTGCCATTTTTATCGGCAGCTGTTTCCCATCCAAGGTCTCATTCATGAATAATGCTGCAATCGGGTGCTCGGATGTCGCTATTAACAGCAAATCTTCGCCATCCACCTTGTACATCATTGTTTCAAAATCTTTCAGGTCAGTAACTCCCTCATACGGCTCTCTTCTGAGCATCAAAGGCGGCTCAACTAGGATGTACTCTTTGCCAGAAAGCGCATCAACAGCAAATTGTACTAAAGCCAGTTCCAGTCTTGCAATATCTCCCATTAAATAATAGAATCCGTGTCCTGAGACCTCGCTTGCTTTCTCAAAATTTGCCATTCCTAAATCCTGCAATAGCTCTCCATGCGGCTTCAATTCAAAATTGAACTTTGGCTTGGTACCCCATTCCTTAACAACAACATTATCATTTGCGTCTTTTCCTACTGGGACAGACTCGTGCAGAATGTTCGGAATCCTCATCAAATAATAGTCAATCTTATTTTTCAATTCCTGCAGTATTTCATCACTTTTATTTATCTTATCAGGCAACTCTTTTGCTTCCTGCACTTTTGGCTTTATGTCGAGGCCCTGTTTCCTTAATTTGTTGATTTCCTCTGTTATTGTGTTCCTGCTCTGCCTCAATCTCTGGTTTTCCTGCAATAATGCCCTGTATTCAACATCATTCTTCAGCAAGTCATCTACCCATTCAAGCTTTTCCTTGTCGTTTCTTTTATGCAAGTCCTTTTTTACAATGTCGGGATTTTCTCTAATGAATTTTATATCTAGCATGAGTAGCAATCAAACTAGGATTGTATAAAAAGGTTTCTGAGCAAGTTTTAAATAGACATAATAAAAACTAATGTCTAAGTGGGATTTTGGTTAATGAAGGAACTCTTTCGTTATATTTTATTTGCCATCATATTGATCCAGATTCTATCATAAAAGACGGAAGAGTCATCCATCGTACTACTTTGGAGAAAAAAATCCCCATAACGTGGTTTTTTTCTGGAGCCCAACTTAGGGCTTTATTGGATAATAGGGATAGAATCCGCAGAGAGTTAGGATTTGATTTGGTTGATGCTATGAGGGGAGGCGATTTTATCAATCCAAGATTTGGGTATAATAATCCATACATCTCAGAAATAGCAGGCATGACATATAATCACGTTCCTCTAGTTCAGCCATGGTTTCCTGATCAAAGGGAATATTTAGAAGGCATTCTTCCAGACCAAATACAAAGAACACTCGATGTAGCAAGATACGATTTCGATAAGGGCATAGTCACTTTTCATGGTCCTGATGGCACATCTTCTCCGTCTCCAGCGTACAAGCTAAAACAGCATGGATTGGACACACTTATAATTAGCGGAGAATTTCTAAATGGAAATCAACAAGCCAAAGGGAAAGTTTACTGGGCTTCTGGATTAAGGCATCTTGTTAGAGATAATAGTCTGCAAATACAAGCAAGGGAGTTTTATGATGCAAGAAGATTTATTGACGCTGCTCAAGAACTTGGCCATCAAAATGGGAGCGGATTTGTAGTTTCTGGCTCTGACAGCAATGAAGTAAATGGAATGAGCCAAGGAGCTAATGGCATGAACTCAAGGGACGGAATTGCAAGAATTTGCTGCATTGCTGATGAAGCTTACAGAAGAGGCGTAAAAATGATAAATTGCAATGCGGCAGCACATTTGAATCGTTTTTATCAGGCTGACTTGCAAAGTATATGGCCTAACTGGGATGATATTCATGCAATGCAAAATCCTGAAGGAAATTTGTCTTGGATTGACGATGGAAGAAATGGGGAAATTGGCCATGTTGTTTGGCTGATAGGAGAAAGGCACAGGCAAGGCTGGGATGGGGTAATACAAAGAGCAAAAGAACACTTATACGTTGCAGCAGATTCTGCATTAAGGCACAAAGGTTTTTGTTATGATCCGTTCCTTACAGGCATTTATAACTATAATATTGGAAGAGCCAGAGAATTGCTTCAGGGCTAGTTAAATTACTAGCCTAATCTTCTCCTTCCTGTTCAAAGCTTCCATCAGCCTTCTTCCAATATTATTATTCTTTTTAATCTTTATAACTCCGGTCTTTCCTGCTTTCGCACTTAAAATAAACTCGTCCCCAACATACAGGTCAACATCATGATTCTGCATTTCCATGCCAAGTTCAATCATTAAATTATTTTTCTTATGCCCTATTTCAAAAGGGATTTCTTTTCCCTCTTTTGCAGTGCCTTTTGCATTGATTTGACTTGTTCCATCTTTTTCATCAATGCTTTTGACATCAATGCCGATTCCAAGTTTTTTCTCTATTCCCGTTATAGTTGTGCCTTGCTTTCCTATAATTCTTGCAATGTCGCTCTCAGGCACGTAAATAATGCATTTGTTGTCAGAGACCATCTCTACCTCAACATTTCTGGAATATTTCTGGAATTCCGACAATACTGTTGTCTCGGCAAGCTTGTGAATCCCTGGTTTTTCCCTGCCTGAAGCCTGCACAGGAATTACAACAGTCTGCTCGCCGTAGCTGTATATCTCATACTCCAATTTGCCAGTTTCAAAATCATTCACAACAACAACCGGACGAGCTAAATCAGCCTCTGTCATTCCAGAAGGAACTTTAACAGTCATCTTCAATTCAAGAACCTTGTTTATAAATCCGTTTTTTATGAATATGACGGTATCGATAACTTGGGGTATAACTCCCATTTCAACTCTGCCAATAAACCTCTGGATTGCATCAACAGGAGATGTTGCATGCACCACCCCAACCATGCCTACTCCCGCCAATCTTAAATCAGCAAAAAGCTTGAAGTCGTCTGTGTTCCTCATTTCATCAAAGATCGTATAATCGGGCCTTGAAAGCAATAAAATGTCATGAATTTCCTGCGCATCACCATAAGAAATGGCGTATTGCGTTATGTTTTCAGGCAAGATCAAGTCTCTTGGCGCTTCAACAGTTTTTACAACCTTGTTTTGCGAGGCGTAATACTCAGACAATGCCTGCGCGAATGTGGTTTTGCCCATCCCTGGCGAGCCAGCTATCAATACGCCTTCAGCCTGCTCCGCCACCCTTTTCATTAGCTTCTCGCTTAGCTCGTAATCGCTCAAATTCAATTTCTTTACAGGCCTTACAGCAGTTATCTCCCATCCGTCAGAGAATGGGGGTCTTGTTATGACAATCCTAAAGCTCCCCAGCTGCACAATTGTGGAACATGGCCTTTCAATTTCTATGAAACCATCTTTCCTCAGCTTCGCATCTTCAATAATCTCCCTTGATATCTCTTGTATCTCTTCTTGCCTTAGCAGCGCCTTTCTCAGCTCCTTGAATTCCCAGTTGCCCGGCATTCCTTTTTTGGCGTATGGCGCAACATTCTCCCTCAAATGGACGCTCATTGTATGTTCATCAAAAAACCTTTCAAGCCTTAGTTTTCTCAAGCCCTTCTCTGGCCTTTTGTAATAAACCGATTTCATGCCCTTGGCCAAAGCAACCTCGCTCTGCACTTTATCCGATGTAATCAAAGTTGCATCTTCATCATAAGCAAGCTGCCTGATTAAGGCATCAATTTCGCCTAAGGAAGCATGCCTAATCTCTGCTGCTTTTGGGCGCAAGCCCTTAAACGACAACTCAAATTCTTTTTCCAAGGAAATCTTCTTCATTCTTTTTATCTCGTCCAATCCCAGAAATCCAATCGCCTTGCCCATATTGGCTTGATGCTCAAGCTCTGCAATGACTGCCTCATGTATTATGATTTCTTTTGCCTTAATATGGCTGTTGCGCAGCTTTTCTGACAGCAAGCCTTCTATGATCACAGAAGTGTCTGGTACAATCTTGTCTATAATCTCGGTTTTTATTTGTTCCATATACATTAAAAATGCCTATTTCTTTATAATACTTTGTATTTTTATTAATATTCAATATAGAAAATAAATTAAATAAATCAATATTTTATTAATTTCAATATAGAAGAAAT
>JACQSQ010000007.1 GCA_016211245.1 Candidatus Woesearchaeota archaeon | reverse complement strand
AATATTAATATTATTAAAAAGATGGAAGCAAAATTCGTAGGCAAAACTAAGCTGACGAAGCAAGGGCAATTGACTTTGCCGCAGGAAGCCAGAAAAGACTTAAAAATAGATACCGAATCCGAGGTTTACTGGTACGAGCTTGGCAATGTTCTTGTGGTTGTTAAGGAGATAGTGAATCCGAAGGACATAATGGAGCTCATACTGAAAAAGAGGAAAAGATAATGGTAAGTTTGCCGTTTGCGAGGCCGATTGGCTTGTTGGCGCTGATAGGCGCAGCAATATTCATAATTCTTTACTTGAGGAGGCCAAAGCCCCAGGATAAGGTCATTCCTTCGCTCATGTTCATCATGCAGGAAAAAAAGAGGTCAACCCAGTATTCCTTCTTCCAGAAACTGTTGACGAATTTGCTTTTCCTGCTCCAGCTCTTGTCAATAATAGGGCTTGGCCTTGTTGCAGCTGCGCCTTTTGCCAAGCTGAATTATGATATTACTTTGGAGAACACCGTGATAATTCTTGATGTCAGCGCTTCCATGCAGGCCAAGGAAAAAGGAATTTCAAGGTTCGACAGGGCTTTGGAGGAAGCCAAAAAGGCGTTGAGCGGAAGGAACAGCATCATAATGGCGGAAAACATCCCCTTAATAGCGCTTGAAAACGAAAATGGAGAAATTGCGCTTGATGTGCTTTCTAAAATAAAGCCAAGGGCAACAACAACAAATCTGGGCGATGCGCTGCTTCTGGCTAAAGACATTTTGGGGGACAAGCCAGGAAGGATTGTGGTGCTGAGCGATTTTCTTTCAACAGAGGGCCCCGATATAGGAGTTGTAAGGGCAGCACTCTCTTCTGAAGACAAGCTCGTGGAGTTCATAGACATGTCAAACACCGCAAAGAATGTCGGCATAATAAAGCTGGAAGTCAGCAAGTACACAACAAAAATCTATATAAAAAATTTCAACAAAGAGCCTGCACAAAGAAACATAAAGATTGCAAAGGACAATAAGATAATAACCCAGACAAAAGTGACTATAGCCCCAAATTCCATAGAGAATTTCATTTTTGACACTCCTGCAGGCACATCAAGGGTGGAGCTGGAGCCGAAAGATGACATGGAAGTTGATGACACGGCACATATTGCTACTCCGCCTAAAATCAGGAATTCTGTGCTTTTGGTGACAAATGAAAAATCAAGCAATCTGGAGCTTGCTCTTGGGTCGGCAAAGGACATAGAGCTTGATGTGGTAAATCCTCCTGTGCTAACAATCAACACAAAAAAAGAGAAGATAGAGCCTTACAAGCATGATGTCATAATTGTTTACAAAATCAACAGCGTGAACAAAAAAGACGGCATCGTCCCGGGCACATTTGACGACATAGAGGAATATGTCGAAAAAGGCGGCAATCTAATAATTGCGGCGCAGGATGACTTAAAAGAGATAAGCATGAAAGACCTGCCTGTTGTAGAGCTTAAATCAAAAATTAGCAAAGCTACAAAAGTCTGCGTGGAGACAATAAACCAGATAACAAAGCAGTTTGAAAAGGAAAGGTGCTTCACTGCAGCCTCTGTCTATTTTGGCGCGGATGCAAATAAAAACACAATCACCTTCGCATCAGCAGATGACAAAACCCCGCTTATTGTTTACGGGGAAAAGAAAAAAGGAAAGGTGGTATATTACGGCATTTTGGACGAAGCAAGCGACTTCAAAACTTTGCCATCCTATCCCATATTTTGGAGCTCCTTGGTCAATTTCCTTGTAGGCACCGAAGACATAAAGGAATTTAATCTTAAGACTGGAAAAATCGCCACGATAAACGAGCAGAAAGTCAAGACACCTTCCTCATCGCTCACTGCGTCAAAGCTTATAATGGACGAGGTTGGGATTTACGAGTTCAACAACAAGAATTACGCTGTCAATCTTCTTGACGAGAAAGAATCAGACGTGAACGTGCCTTCAAAGGTGGAAAGCAGGAAGGAGAGGGAATCTTTAATCAGGGGGCAGGCGCGTGAGCACATATTCGGCCTGGAGCTGGTTATATTGATTTTAGTATTCTTATTCATGCTTGTTGAGTTCCTTTACATAAAGAGGAGGGGCGACCTATGACATTCATAATACCAGACTACAGCAAAATATATTGCATGTCAAAATATTGCGTAAGGTACTCTTATGTGCTCATAGCTATAATTCCTGTCCTGCTGTTCCTGTTCTGGTTTACGAGAAAAACCTTTGTCAAGTTCAGCAACAGGCTGGAGCTGGAAGCTTACGTAAAATCAAAAAGAATTGACAGGAAAATAATTTTGGCATTGAGGAGCATAGCTTTTGTATTTTTGCTTTTTGCAATCGCATCGCCATTTGTGCTTGAAAGCAAGACTGTCCAGGGAGATCCAAGGCTTTTGATTTTGGTTGACAACTCGACATCAATGCAGCTCTACCATCCTGACATTGCCAATGACCTGTACAGGAAGCTTGAAGGAAGCATAAGGGTCGAAAGAAGGACAATAGCTAATGGAGAGCATTCCACCATAGGAAACGGGATTTTGAATAACATAGAAGGAAATGACAATGTTTTGGTCGTCACGGATGGGGCAAATAATGAAGGCAAACTCCTTGGCGATATAATGCTTTTCGCTTCCGGAATAAACTCGACTGTCAGCACGTTAAACATGGAGCCTTTAAAAAGCGATGTCGGAGTTGTGATTGAGGGCCCTCCAGAATTGATAAAGGACACGGAAGGCGACTTTGTTGTAAGGGTAACTGTTGCTGGAAAAAACATGCCTTACACCTTGCAGGTAAGTTATGACGACACGAACCTCATTCTTGAGGAGCAGGCAAGCGCGAGCAGGACATTTACTTTCTCAAGAAAATTTCCCGAGGGTGAGTACCACAAGCTGACTGCAAAACTCTTGGATACAGGAAAAGATGATTATTTCAGGAATAACAATGTTTATTACAAGAGCATAAAAATTGTACCAAGGCCAAGCGTGCTTTATGTCTCGGAAAAGCCGTCTCCTTTGGCTAGGGAGCTTGACAAGATATATGAGATTGATACCGTAGCATCGTTGCCGTCTGACTTGTCAAACCACATGGCCGTGATATTCAATGATATAAGGGCTTCAAAAATACTTCCTCACATGGATTCATTAAGCGATTATGTATCCGATGGCAACGGCTTGGTTTTTATTGGGGGGGAAAATTCATTTGAAAGAGGAGGCTATAAAGGAAGCCTGCTTGAAACTTTGCTGCCAATCAAGATTGGAGCAAGCGAGGAGCAAAACAAGAGCGACATTAACATAGTTATAGTAATTGACATATCGCAGGGCACAGAGGATTATGTTGCGGTGGAGAAGGCGCTTGCCTTGAGCGTTATAGACAGCCTGAGCGAAAAAAACAATGTCGGCACTGTCGCATTCAACACGCAGGCTTACCAGATTGCCGAAATAAAGACATTGAAAGAACACAAGAAGGAACTGAAGGAAAAGATATCCAGGCTCAAATTTGACGGGCAATCCTTCTTCAATCTTGGCCTGGAAGGCGGCCACACCATGCTCAGCAAGGTCGGCGGCAGCAAAAACATAATATTCATAAGCGACGGCAAGACAACTTACAACAAGCTAAGGGAAGACACGCTAAACACTGTAAGGACAATAAATTCGCTTGGAACAAAGGTTTTTGTTGTTGGCGTTGGCACGGAAACAGACGACCTGGCAACCGAAAATAACCTGTTCCTCTCCAACATAGCTGCCTTGGGGGAGGGAATCTATTATAAAACCGACGCTTCCAATAAGCTGAAGGTTCAGTTTGCCGACAAGGACGAGACAAAAGGGGAGGAGTTTTACAATACACTCATACCAATAGACACAACACATTTCATAACATTGGGATTGGATGACATGCAGGCAACCATTTCAGGCTACAATTATGCGGTGCCAAAGCCGGCTGCCAGAACGCTTGTCACAACCCATAAAAACATTCCAATCCTCGTTGTCTGGAGGTTCGGCCTGGGAAGGGTTGTAAGCATAACAACTGACGACGGCTCAAAATGGGGAGGTGCCTTGCTTACCAAAAGGAACTCGAAACTGGTGACTAGAAGTATCAACTGGGCCATAGGGGATTTGGGAAGGAAAAAATCATATGATGTCACAGTAAGGGACACTGTTTTAGGAAAAACCACAAGCGTGAACGTCATAACAAAGGATATGCCAAATGCCGATGACCTGGCTTTCGCCAAGATAGACACAAACTTTTATACCGCAGTCTACACCCCTAAAGAAACAGGCTACAGGGAAGTTTTAGGCGCGACTTTTGCTGTGAACTATAATGATGAATATGCAAACCTAGGCGCAAATCAGGAATTTTTGAATCTTGTTGAAAAAACAGGCGGCAAAATTTTCAATCCTGATGATATCAAGGGAATTATTGACTTTGTCAAGGCAAAATCGAAAAGAATAAAAGTAGACTCAACTGATTACCGCTGGCCGTTTGCCATCATAGCCATGATTTTGTTTTTGACTGAAATTGGCATAAGGAGGTACAGGGAAAATATACAAAAATAAGGGTTTTATTTCATTTCAAAAATTTGATAACGAATCAAAAATTAATGAGGTGTGCCAATTGTCCAGCACAAGAAGAGCAAAAAACATAAAGCGCGAAACGCAATCAAATAAAACACAATAACGATTGAACATTAACAAAAAATTAAACCCGTCAATAAAAATATTAAAAATAAACTAAATCGAAAAATTCAAACAAAGAGGCTTAAAAAATGGGAGTGATGAGAAAAGATGTGAATTTGGGATTGCTTCTTTTGATAGTCGCAGCCTTGGTGATGTTCAGTGGCTTTACTGTCTATTACCAAACCACTTTCAAGAATGTGTCAAAAAGCTTTGAGATAAAGCTTAACGAGCTTGAGGCAGTTACAAAAGAGCTTGAGTCAAAGCGAGGCCAGCTCAACGAGACAAGCGTGCAGCTTCAGTTAAAAAAACAAAAGGAAGAGGACTTGAGCAAGAAATTCGTCGATACTAAAAGCGAGAGGGACCAGCTTGAATCCGATAAGGGCAAATTGACAGCGGAATTGGCAGGCACAAAATCAGAGTTGGCAAGCACCATGGCAAAATTGACCGAAACCCAAAACCAATTGGGGCAGAAAATCCAGCAGGTCTCGGAATTAAGCCAGCAGGTTTTGAATTTGAAGTCCGATGTCACAAGGCTGGATAATAAGGTAAAATCCCTCGAGGCAAAAGTCTCCTGCCTTGAAACACAAAAGAGCAAGCCTGATGCCGAGGAGGGAAGCTGCTGATGAAGCCGTTTTCAAGTGTAGTCAGGGAAATCAACAGGACTTTGAATGAGATTATTTTATTTGAGAACATAGTAAATACAACTCTCGTATTTCTTGTCTTTTACCTGATTTTGTCTATTTTGGATTTGCACCCCATGTATGCCTTGCTGCCGGCAGCGCTTTACCTTGGATTCTATTCTTACATCAGCTTTTACAAGACATCCAAGCCATTGATAGTTGAAAGCAAGTATGCCCCATTAAGGGAAAAGCTGAGGACTGCAGCTGATAACCTTGACAAGGACAACCCCATAGTGCAGGAGCTGGAATACGAGGTCACAAGCGAGATGAGGAATGTCGGATTGTCGATGTTCATTAACCCAAAAACCCTCTCCTATAAGATATTTGCAGTTATGGTTCTGTCTTTCTTTATAATATTTGTAACGACGGCAAACCTAAAGCTTCTTGATTTTGCAAGAAGCACCGTGCCGGACATATTCGAAAGGGGCCCGAAAGGAGTTGGAAATTTCGTGGCCACCAAGCTCAACACAAGCGACGACATTTACGGAAAAGAGGATGTTGCAAAGCTTGGCGACAATGAGCTTAACATAAGGATCAAGCCTGTTGACTTCAAGGTTAACGTTAAGGAAGAAGGCGAAACTAACTACCAGAAATTTGAATCCACATTCCCAAATGAATTTTCAGTGAAGGAAACCGTCGCTTACGAGGAAAACATCCCGCAGGAGCAGCAGGAATTAGTAAAAAATTATTTCAAGAAGCTGGCGGAGGGGTAAAGTTAAATTTTTAAAAAATATATTTTTTATTGAAAGTGCGCCTATTGTAAAGCGCAAGAAGAGCAAAAAGAATAAAGCGCGAAAACGCAATAAAGAAAAATCATTGAAAGAATCAATAAAAAAGGTGAAATTAAATGAAAAATTACAAGCAGGTTTTTGACGAACTTCAGAAGGAAGTAAGCAAGGTGATTGTCGGGCAGGAAAATGTGGTCGGGCAGATTCTTATCGCAATACTGTGCGATGGCAATGCACTTCTTGAGGGCTATCCTGGCCTTGCGAAGACGCTGACTGTAAGGACTCTTGCGCAGCTCATGGACCTAAAATTTAGCAGGATACAGAACACCCCTGATTTGATGCCATCCGACATCACAGGAACATATATAATAGAGGAATCTGGAGGAAAAAGGAATTTCAAGTTCCAGCCAGGCCCCATATTCGCTAATGTTGTTCTGGCTGATGAAATCAACAGAGCAACTCCAAAAACGCAGTCTGCATTGCTAGAAGCGATGCAGGAAAAGCAGGTTACAGTCGGCACAAACACGTTCAAGCTGGACTTGCCGTTTTTCGTGCTTGCCACGCAAAACCCGATCGAGCAGGAAGGGACTTATCCCCTGCCGGAGGCTCAGGCTGACAGGTTTTTGCTGAAGATAAAGGTTGATTACCCTACCTATGACCAAGAACTGCAGATTGTTGACAAATACGCGTCTGAAGCAAAAGATTACAGGCTGAAGATAATGCTGAACAAGAACCACCTGCTTACTTTGCAGGGATTGACAAGGCAGGTTCCTATTGCGAATGACATTAAGCAGAGGGCAGTGAAGATTGTGTTGGCAACAAGGCAGAATAAGGAAATAATGCAATATGGCGCATCGCCAAGGGCTTCCATAGGATTGATTCTGGCGGCAAAGGCAAGGGCGCTCATAGAAGGCAGGAACCATGTAAGCAGCGAGGACCTGAGCATATTGGCTTACCCGATATTAAGGCACAGGATCATATTAAACTTCGAGGCTGAAAGAAAAGGCATGTCTGTAGATGACGCCATCAAGGCATTGGTTGACAAGGTAAAATAATTTTTTATTTTGATTTTTATGAATTTTTATAAACAAGAATAATTAAAAATGATCAACACCCAGTTTTTGGACCAGCTGAAAAGATTCAATCTTGTGATAAATAAGAGGGTAACTTCAAATTTGGCCGGTCCTAGAAAATCTGTTTCTGCCGGGCGGGGATTGACTTTTAAGGACTATAGGATTTATGCCCCGGGAGATGACATCAGGCTGATTGACTGGAAGGTTTACGCTAGGACCGATAACCTTTATCTCAAGGTCCATGAGGAGGAAAAGAATCTTGTTGTCCATTTGATACTTGACAAAAGCGCTTCGATGGATTTCGGCAGGCCAATAAGCAAGTTTGATTATGCATCCATGATTGGGGTCGGGTTTGCCTACCTTGCATTAAGGGACAATGAGAAGTTCCAGTTCGCGACCTTTGCCGACACTCTCGAAATTTTCCAGCCGAAAAGGGGCATGGCCCACCTTGCTTCAATGGTGCAGCATTTGAATTCGATAAAGCCGAAAGGCTACTCAAAGCTACTTGACACAATAAGGCAGTACAAGAAGTTTATAGGCAGCAAGTCAATGCTGGTGATTTGCTCTGATTTTCTCGTCAACATTGAGGAGATAAGGGAAGCATTGTATCTGCTTGGCGACCATGAAATCAAGATAATTCAAGTTCTTGACAGGGTTGAAAAAGAGCTTAAAATGGAAGGCGATATGAAGCTCAAAGACAGCGAAACAGGAGGAATATTGAGGACATTTGTAAGCCCAAGAATGAGAATGGATTACCAGCAGCAGCTTGATGCGCATTGCGCAAGGATAGAGGAAGTGTGCAACAAACTAAATATTGAGTATCACCTTGCTGTTACCGACATTCCTATATTTGATACGTTTTATAAAATCCTTGAAGGATAGAATAACTTTATCAGATATACTACTTGTAATTTTGTAGAAAGTCACGAACGTAAGTGAGATTACTTTTTATAAGATTTTGGAGGGATGAAATTGGAAAGATGACTGCATTTAGAAAGTTAATTTCCTACTGTCTTCCGCCAAGATGATTTCCTCTATGTTGCTTGCAGTAATAAGATTTGCCCATATGGGTTTGATACAAAAAGTCATAGACACCTTCCGATATATCTCTTATTAATTCTGAACGCCTTCTTGACCATCGCTTTCTAACTTCCCGGCTAGCTTTTGAATATGGTTTTGTCTTATCTTCAATCATGATGCTTATTCCATAAGGATGTGGCTGACCATCTTTGTCCTTCTTCATTACAAGTATACCACTATCGGCATTTAATCCGAATACCGAGCCAGATTTTGTATATTGGAGCACCCCTTCAGGTATGCATGTATTAGTGTATAATCTTGTCGCGATTGACTTAGGCATTCCCAGTATCCTTCTCATTTCAACTGAATAAGGCAGTTTATTGTGCCACATCTGATTGTAGAAAATATTCAAGTCATGAGTTGAAGTAGTATTTTTATAAGTTCTGCCGCTTCTGGGGGGGATCTTCTCAATAATTCTTGTTTCGCTGAAAAGCCCGTATTTTTTGACTATCGCATCAACTCTAGCAGGACCTTTAAGAAGGTCTATCAGCAGATTTGTATGCCTGTTGCCAACCGCAAACCCATACTTATAGGATATTATGGATTCTATCAAGTCTTTTACAGTGTAACTTCTTTTTGTAGCAGAATCCGTAACTCTTTGAAGATACTTAATGTTGCCTGCTTGGATTTGGTCAAATACCGCCAACATAACAAAATCCTTAATTGTAGAAGCCGCCATTCTACGAGTGTCTTCGTTAATGCTTACTAATTTCCTATCATGTTGAATATCATAAACTGTAACACTAATTTGATCTGTAGGACTTAAATAACCGCTTCGTCTTTTTTCTTTTACAAAAGAGTCTATTCTGCTTTCAAGTGCGGAATCGACTGAGGAAGCAGATTGCGCAAAACCTGTTTCATTTGTATTTGGAGAGTTGAATAGCGCTTCTGTCGTGGCTTCTAGAGGTCTAGCTGCTACAGACGCTCCGCTAAAGAGTAATGTCTTTAGAAAATGTCTTCTATCTTTACCAATAGATGAAATCTCTTTTTGTTCCTCCATATATAACTAACCTGATCTCCCTCTTTTTAAATCTTTCGGTTTTTAACTACTGAATAGTGGTCTATTTTTAGAAGAATATTTCGGAAAATGCGGAGTTTGAACAATTAGTAAGGCACTTTTAAAGTTATTTCCTTGATTCTTTCAAAATCACTTCTATTCCTCGTTATCAAATCTGCTTTCATAAGAAAAGCTGTAGCCGCAATAATAGCATCGGCTGTTTCAACATCATAAATTCTGCTAAAATCTCCCGCTTTAACTGCTATTTCATTAATAACTGACACTTTTGCAAAATTTGATAATAAGTTTAAAATTTCCGTTTTTCTTTCAATTTTATTGCATTCCTTGCCGCTAATCAGCTCAGTTTCTGTCACAGCAGAAAAAGAGATTACATCAGCCTCCTCTTTTATTTTTTCAAAAAGATTCTTTGCTTTTTCAAAGCCTCTTAAGAAATCCACAAAAATATCAGTATCCAGAACAAGATTGTTCATAATCCTAACCTTTTGCGTCTTTTTTCCCAGCCCTTTCTCATGTTTTTCACATATTCTACAGAATCCCTAATGCCTGCATTCTTCCAGCTACCAAATGCTTTTTTGAATACATCTTCATCAAATTTTTTAATCTTTATTTCATCGTTTTCCATAGTTACAACTAGCTTATCGCCTTCGTGAATTTTAGCCTGTTCCCTTATATCCCTGGGCACAGTTATCTGGTAATTTCTAGTTACTTTTGTTAGTGACATAGTATTATAGTAGTAGTAATTCCTAGTATTTAAACTTTAGTATTTTTTGGGCTGTCAACTTAACGTCACCTATGGGGTGGGTTAAGTGACCCTCCATATAGCAAAATTTATATCTTACGCTTACACGATGTGTATTATTATGGCGTTTGAGTTAGGAAAGGATTTTCTCGATGTTGAAAATATTACAGATAAGCTTGGGTGGTATTCTCCACTATATTATTTTATATTCTTGTTCTATTATAATCCTAACTCCTTAACACTATCTTTAATGATAATTAGTGCAGTATTTTGTTATGCTTCATTAAAAATAAGTAAATCATTTGCCTCAATTTATGCAAAAAAGGGAAAACCAGATTTTAAGAAAATAGTTAAAAAGGAGTCATTGCCGAGATTGATGAACATTTTACTTCCAGCATTTATTTATATTATTTTACCCTATATTGCCTTAATGCTCTCTTTTACACATCTATTTATTTTTATTATTT
>JACQSQ010000085.1 GCA_016211245.1 Candidatus Woesearchaeota archaeon | reverse complement strand
GGAAGAAAGGATGAATTTTGTCGAATACTGGGCGAACTATGTCCGAACACACTCCGATAAGGAATGGAGCAGGCAGCAGAATGTTTTGATAAATTCATTGATGCAGAACGCAAAGAATTCCAAGATGACGCCGCAGCAGTACTTGAAGATAAAGGGGGAGAAGTGCTTTAGATAATTCTAATAAGATTTAAATTTAGCTAATCACAAATTCTTTGTCATATAAACCCCTTCCAATTCATAACCAAATTTCCTGAAATACTAGAAGAATTCAATTTCTTAAACCAGAATTTCCCTATAATCCCTATCTTGACTGTAAGTAATCAGTCTTTTCATATCTTCGACTAAATTTGGCTGGCCCCTTCCATTTTGAATGAATTCTGCTACAGGGATATTTTGCCATTTGAGTACATTTCCAATGAAATCTTTTAGTTTACTTGGATCAGTTATTATTAACTCAAAAGCTTGTTCTAATTTTTCATAATCTCCTTTAACTTCAAAATAATGGGGATTTGGCCCTCTGTGTTCTCTGTGAGACAAACCATAACAAACTAGTCTTCCTTTATCTTTCTCGCGTTTTAAGAATAAATATACAGAACCATGATGAGCAGCAATAGCCACAGAACTTGCTCCGCTGAATTTCGTATTGAAAACCCCATCAACCTCTTTCCATACGCTGCTATAATCATGTGTACTTGGATCATCTGAAAATTGTCCATTAATTAAAGTGCCTATTTGATGTGCATTTACAATAGTCTCACTGGTGGAGGCAATATCTAAGTAAAAATTTCTTAAAACAATATCCGCTCTTTTATTATACCTTTCTGCAGCGGTTCTTATAGCTTGAGCTAAAGTTTCGTCTGTTAAAGGTTGCAATGTGTCAACTTTTGGCATTTCTGCCAGTAAGCCTTCCAAATCTTTAGGGGAGATTGTCATAGATGATTAATAGGTTAGTTCGCCTTTTAAATCTTTCTATTTTTACTACTTCTTAGAAATTACAATTTTTGACATATATGGGCCATCATGAAAATATCCTAATTTAACGAAATATTGCTTAGCTCCAACTCCCGCTATAACCACCATCTTATTTTTTCCATGCTCTCTTGCGATTTCCTCAGCTTTGGTCATCAATTGCTTTCCTATACCCCTATGTTGAAAGCTATCATCTGACTTCTTGCCTATCTGAACGGCTGCGGAATATACGTGGATTTCTCTTATCAATGCAGAATCCTTTGTAATTTCTTCCCTTAGGAATTGTGATGGAAACCTTAGCCTGCAATATCCAAACAATACATCCATTTTTTTATCTTCGGCAGCTATGAAGAATTCTCTGCCATGCGAAGCATCATATTCCAGAACTTTTATTCTAAGATTATCTAAACTAATTTTTTTGTTTTGTATTGAATTAATTCCTGCTTCCCTGCATCTGATACACCTGCATTTTATTCCTTTTTCTGTGCATAATTTCTCAACGTATTGCCTTAAATTAGTTCTATCCACTCCGCCTGCTGTTACATAAGTAGGTATATCGCGCTGTATCCTGGTGATTCTAACGAATTCAAGAAAAAATTTCTTTGATTCAGCAATAATCTCAGCCGCTTCTTTTGTTGTCAATGGGTTGAATTTGCCAGATTTCCAGTCGTCATACAACTTAGTTCCTTCCATCACCATGCATGGATAGATTTTCAGCATGTCGGGTTTGTAATCTGGGTTGTCAAACAATTCTTTTAGTCCTTTCAAATCCATTTCTTTGGTTGTTAATGGCAAGCCAGGCATGTAATGTGCATTGATTTTGAAACCGAGGTCTTTTAGGACTCTAATTGATTCTATGTTATCCTGTACTGTATTTCCCCTGCTTGTCGCTTCAAGAACATCATTGTAGATTGACTGGATTCCCAATTCAACCCTTGTGCAGCCCAATTCCAGCATCAAATTTCCGTGATATAATTTGCCGAAATCACTTTTTGTTTCAATTGTTAGACCAACGCATCTGATAAAAGAAGTTTCATTTTCTTTCTGTATCTGCCTTAATGATAATAGTGTTATATTTTCGGTTTTGATTTTACGCTGAACTAGTTTCATTGCTTTTACATTAGCATTTTTAATACTTTGAATTTCATTAACGCTTGGCAATGTTTTTTGCTCTGGAATAATAAAAGTATTTTGGCTGTTGTTTTCTATCTCTCCTGACTCAACTTTAGAATTTTCATTAATAAAAAAACCATTCAAATTGCCTTCAAAAAATATTTTTTCCAACTTATTCTTATTTTCTTCATTGCTCAAATCCATGTGCTTTATGCCTAATAATTTATTTTGTATTGATTTTGTTCTTTTATCCTCTTCAGACATAACTCTCGGCAATTCAAAGAATTTCTTGAATTTGGTCATGTCAATATTTCCATCTTCACCAAAAAACAATCTTGAGAAGTCATTCATCGCTTTTATGGCGTATTTTACAAAATATTCCTGGTACAATCTTGGAAAGAAAGTGAAGGTGCCGCCCTGGATTATGATTTCAGCCTTGTCCGGAACCTTGCCCATAGCGACATAATGCTCCAGCCTGTTGAAGACAATCAAATAAGGGTCGTAGAAATTTCTCATAGACCTTCTTGTTGAAGGCTCTTTTCCGGTGTAGCTTTGCGGAACATCTCCAAAAGGGCTTCCAGGGCCGCCGGGGCAATAAGAGCATGGCCCTATCCCCTTTAAGGTGTGGGGGCATGGATACGGCTCTGACATCAATGCAATTGGTGCAACGCCGCTTATTGTCCTGACTGGCTTTAGAGAAAGCAAATCCTTGAATTTTTTCCTGTCTTCCTCCGAAGCCGCAAAATAGATGTCCGCGTTTTTTGGAATCTGTTTTATCTTGTTTTCAGGCTTGTATTTATTCAAGACACTTAGCTTTATTTTATTTAATTGGTGCTGTGTTTTGACATCTTTTTTCTTCAGTTCCTCCACAATTTCCGTGCATGCCTGCCTAAAACAATCCATGGAATAGGGAATGGAATTTGTGTTTATAAACCTTGACAATATTATGGTGCCTAAAAAGCCTCATTCCTTGTCCTGTAATACTTGAATGCCTCGATTATAATTGCGCCAATGCTTGATATTAAAACTATTAATATAAATTGCCCAACGCCCAATGGAAACATGTCGAGAATTTTGCCCACAGACGGGACGAAAATAGACACCGCCATCACCAAAAACGAGCTTATAAACGCCACAATCAGCCACTTGTTTTTGAAAGGCCCGACTTTCCATACAGGATATATTGTAGACCTTGACGCTATCGACTGGTACAGCTCGAACATTCCTATAGTCAGGAATGCGGCAGTCTGGGCTTTTGGCAGGTTGTTTTCCGCAAGCCAAATCCAGATGAACATCGAAAGAGCAACAGCAACCTGGGCAATAGGGTAATAAACAAGAAAATGATCAAGACCCTTGAATATCGGCTCATCATGTTTTCTCGGCTTTCTTGACATGGCATTCGGCTCAAATGGGTCAGCGCTTAATGCCAATGCAGGCAACCCGTCAGTCACAAGGTTTATCAGCAATATCTGAGTTGCTGTCAGGGTTAAGGGGAGCCCAAAAATAATGCCTAAAAATACAATCAAAACCTCCCCTATATTGCCAGATAATAAAAATCCAATGTATTTCCTTATGTTGTCGTAAACTCCTCGGCCTTCTTCAACAGCATTGACAATTGAAGCAAAATTATCATCTAGGAGTATCATTGAAGACGCTTCCTTGCTCACATCTGTGCCCGCTATTCCCATTGCAATTCCTATATCTGCCTTTTTCAATGCAGGCGCGTCATTTACCCCATCACCAGTCATCGCAACAACATGGCCTTTTTTCTTCAGCGCATCAACAATCCTTATCTTGTGCTCTGGATTTACCCTTGCGAATACTGCTATATCTTCAACCCAATCTTCAAGGTTTTTTATTTCATCAAGCTGCTGGCCGGTGACAGCTTTTCCTGCCAATCCAATCTCCTTTGCAACTGCTTTTGCAGTTATCTCGTGATCGCCTGTTATCATAATTACTTTAATGCCTGCTTTCTTGCATTTCTCTATTGCCAATTTCACTTCATCCCTTGGCGGGTCAATCATTGCCTGCAACCCCACAAAAATCAGGTTTTTTTCAGGATCTTTGTCTGTAACAATCGGTTTGTAGGCAAAGCCAAGAACCCTCAAAGCACCATTGGCAAATTCCTTATTGACCTCGAGAATTTCTTTTTTCATGTCCTCTGTTAATTTTTTTGCCTTGCCGTTTATGCAGACGTAACTGCAGAATTTCAAAACTATTTCAGGAGCGCCTTTTACATAAGCAATTTTCTCTCCATGGCGCTTATGTATTGTGGTCATCATCTTTCTTTCTGAAGTAAATTCTATCTCATTAATTCTTGGAAACTCAATCTCTAAATCCTCCTTAACCAAGCCGGCTTTTGCCGCGCTAGTGATCAAAGCAGCCTCTGTGGGATCTCCAATCAGGTTTCCGTTTCTTAGCTCGGCATTATTGTTTAAAGCGCCAACCCTGAGAAGCAACTCCAGCTCATCTACGCCCGCTGGCTTGTTCTTGTAAAGGAACTGCCCCCTTGCCTCATAACCCACTCCTGTGACATCAATTATTTTTTCATTGACAAAAATTTTCCTTACAGTCATTTCATTTGCAGTCAGCGTTCCTGTCTTGTCGCTGCAGATCACGGTAGTTGAGCCCAAAGTCTCAACACTTGGCAACCTTCTTACCAGCGCATTTCTTTTCAGCATTCTTTGAGTGCCTAAAGCCATGGCCATTGTGACTATCGCAAGCAGCGCCTCTGGAATGGCGGCAACTGCAACGGCAGCGGCAAATTTCAGCATTTCAAGCACAGGCTTGTCCTGAAATATCATCCCGACAACAAAAATAACTGCAGCAACAGCTATTACAACTTTAGCAAGCAGCTTTCCAAGATTATCCATTTTCTTCTGCAATGGCGTCGGCTCAGGCTTGACTTCTTCTATCATCCTTGCTATTTTGCCAATCTCTGTCTGCATCCCAGTTGATGCAACAACTGCTTTTGCCCTGCCGCTCACTACAACAGTTCCTGAAAACACCATGTTCTTCATGTCAGCGATTGGGGTTTTTTCTGCAAGAACGTTTGTATTCTTTTTTACCGGCTGGGATTCGCCTGTCAAAGCCGCTTCCTGAGTTTGAAGGTTGAAAATTTCTATTAGCCTGGAGTCTGCCGGTATTTTGTCTCCTGTCTCAAGGACTATGATGTCTCCCGGCACAACCTCTTTTGAGTCTATATCTTTTTTTTGATTGTCCCTGATGACTGTTGCCTTTAAGGAAGCAAGCTTTCTTAGAGCCTCAATTGATTTTTCTGCGCGGTATTCCAAGAAAAAGCCCAGTATGGATATAAGGACTATTATCACAAGAATTACGATTGCGTCTATATACTCCTTGAGAAATGCCGATATTACAGTTGCGCCAATCAGAATCCACAACACAACGCTCTTGAATTGGCCAAGAAAAATTTTCAAAGCCGATACTTTTTTTGCCTCTTGTATTTCATTTAAGCCATACTGCCTAAGCCTTTCCTTGGCTTCTGGTTGGGAGAGCCCCTTGTCAGATGACTTAAGCTCCTTGAAAACCTGCTCTGCTGGCTTGTAGTGCATTTTATTTAGTCTCTACTAATTTTATAATATTTCTCCTTTTCTCAGTATAGGAAACAATTCAAAGCTCTGTGTTTCATAAGTCAAATTCCATGTTGATAGAAACTCGTCAAATACAGATTTCTTGTTTAATGGCACTAAGACAATGCTTCTGGATAATATTTTTGCATTTGTGTCCTTTAATACATTTTTAAGACCTCTGCTGAATTGCACTTTCTGCACAGGACTAAGCTTTTTCAACGAATACCTATAAAGTACTACTGGCTCAAGCTTATAAATTTCAAATAGGAACTTATTTTGCCTTACACTTAAACCTTCTCTTATTAAAACAATCCATAATTGGTTATATATCGAATCTATTATCTCTATATCTACGTTTTTGGCTATGGTTCTTATATCACCTTTAATATTTACCAATTCAGACTCGTTCTTCAGAATTAAAGCGATGTCCAAATCATTAGGGCTTGAGCTGCCTTTAACAACAGAGCCAAATATAATAATGTCATCTATTGTTTTATACTTATTCAATAATTTCCTTAATTTCTGCAGGTAAGTCTGCAGTGTTGTTGATTTTTTTAATTCCATCTTTAATAGATTCACAAGTTTCTTTTAATATTGGCTTAGAGTAAGAATCTGTGTACTTATCAAAAATATTATCCACTATTATGTAAGTCTCTTTGAAGTGCTCTTCCAGTATCCTAAATCTCTCAGTATGATTTTTTGGCAGCCTATTTAGCTTGTTTCTTATTATAATATCGCACATTGCAAATAATGCTTTCGCAAATAGAATAGCAGAATTCTTATATCTGGCTTTATCTAGTTCGTCTTTAGCGCCTTGGTACTCTTCTATAAAGGTTTGTATAAGTTCGTCTCTCATGTACCAAATTTAATTCTTATCTTTATAAATCTTTCGTTTTTTGTTAAAATTTAAGAATAAATAAGCTTTCTTTGTTATTAAAGAACAGCTGCTTTTAGAGATTTATGTTTTTAATCAATGGAAAAAACTAATTTAAGCTTTTTTGTTAATAGAAAACAAACAATAGTTGTCTTTTATTCAAATATTTTTTACTATTTTTGTTTTTCTGTATAAATAAATCATAGCAATCAATACTATTATGATTATCGAAATTAAAAT
>JACQSQ010000087.1 GCA_016211245.1 Candidatus Woesearchaeota archaeon | reverse complement strand
GCTGAATCCGTCAACGTCCTTCTCATGCCTTATTGCAGAGAACACGTTTTCCTGGCTTATGTGCTCAGGAAGAGGAAGCTGCACAAGGATTGCGTGAATCCTGCTGCTTGCGTTCAGCTTTTCTATAAGCTGAAGCAGCTCCTTTTCTGAGGTTTCCTCAGGCAAATTGTGCCTTTCAGAGTAAATGCCCACTTCGCTGCACGTCTTCTCCTTTATGCCAACATACACCTTGGATGCAGGATTATCCCCAACCATTATGGCTGCAAGCCCGGGCTTTTTCTGCAGCTTGCTGACCAGTCCTTTCAGCCTGTTCCTTATTTCCTCTGCCGCCTTCTTTCCGTCAAGTATTGTTGCCATGTTGTCGCCGAATTTATGTTTACTTTACTCGCCTTATCATTGCTTTGTGCTGTTAATTAAGTTGACAACCATATCAGTTATCTGCGAACTTGTGAGGTTAGACATTTCTAACGTATAGAGCGTTGGTGTTAGGTTGAACATGTTAACGTAAGTGTCGTTTCCTGTCAAATAGTTGAATGCCCATCTTTGGTTGCCATTTGCGGCAACCTTATCAAACCTACCAACTATTTGAGCATTACTAAGGTTCCTAGCGTATATCTGTTGGTCAGTATAACGAGTAGCGCCCGTTCCTATAATGCTACTATTTATACCTGCCTCTATTGCTGTTCTGCCTTGGTTTTCATTGACGAAATTTGTTGAAGTTGGCGACTCATTAGAGCCAAAAGAAATAACGGGTTTTTTCTCAAGCCATGCCCAGGTTTCATGTACTGAGGAACTCGTATTGCCTGTAAAGCCAACATACACATTAACCTTATTCAGGTTCCACCTATAATTCCCGTGAAATGATTCGCTGGCCATCGTGTATTGGGGGTCTGTTCCAGTAGATTCCCTTGTATACCCAACAGTATTATTTGCCTTAATGATGCTTATGGCCCAAGAGGCGTTCCAATACACATAGGCCTTAGCATCAAACTTGTCCTTGCCAGAAGCTATAATTCCTGCAGCATCTCTGTTATCGGCGTTCAGACCGTGCGCAGTATATATTGTTCCGTCATTATTGCGGAGAAAAGCTGTTCCAGGCGTAGCAGTTCCGTCACCAAAAATAGTATACATGCCATCATCATTATTAGCATCAAATCCACTAAATATGCACCTAGTAAAATTATTGTAAGCTGCAAACATGCAAAGCATGCCTGAACCGCCATTTGAACAATTAACCCATTTAACAACAGACCCATTTATTTCTTTTATTGTGCAAGAACCTACAGATCTTTCCAAAGTAGCGCCCACGCCATTATTATTTGTTACTCCGGTTCCCCAAAACCCGTTTCCAGAATTGCCAAAACTAAAGTTATCAAGCCCCATAATTATGCTGCCTTGAAAACCAA
This sequence comes from Candidatus Woesearchaeota archaeon, assembly GCA_016211245.1. Taxonomy (GTDB): domain Archaea; phylum Nanobdellota; class Nanobdellia; order Woesearchaeales; family GW2011-AR4. The sequence continues at coordinate 6,505 of JACQSQ010000087.1, read as the reverse complement.
ATTGATGATTAGACACCTGTATGCTTGTGTCGCTGAGCACATCAAAATCTCCACTATAGGTAATATTAGGAGCTGCACTATTATTCCAATAGAGATAGAAGCTATCATTGCCATTGCCAGTCAAATTTAGGACAACAACTAGGCAAACCCAGTCCGAACCATTATTTATAACTTCAAAGGGCACGGTAGCGTTAGTGTTGTTATCTAGAACTCTGAGTTCACCCTTTTTGGCAGTATCAAAGTTATCCAGACCTGTAAAGTTTATGCAGGTACTCCTCGCAGGACCACCAGCGGCTTCAAATAAGCCTAAAGGATAATTCATTCTTGACCCGTTACTGGAATTAACATAAAATGCCTTTCTTCTGTCCCACCCTGTAAGCCAAACAGCGTATTCAGAAAAGTACAGCCCATTGTAACCAAGAATATTATCTATGTTAACGCTACCGGCACCATATGCTGGAGGATAACTGCCCACAACTTTAATATCATAACAATCACCCGCCTTCAAGTTATAACCCAATGGCTCAAATCTCTGCCACCCGTATTCTTCCACATACCTTTCGCCAATAACCTGAGTACAGTTACTGATGTAGGTGCTCAAAATGGTCCCGTTGTCAAGAACAGTGCTTTCATAGTAAGGATAGCACAAAGTTTCAGTTACATTCCTAAAGCCGCTCAAATTATTCCTAATCTCTAAATGAGTATCTAGCAGTTTGCTATTATTAACAATAAACGTAACATTAAAGTCTGTATTCTTAGTAATTATGAAATCTGATGCGGCAGGATTACAAACACGATACAAAGTATAAGCAGACGTTATATCTGCTCTACTTTCTACAAGTTGAACATATGCAGTTCTGTTAATCAATTGCCCATAAACAAAGCTAACAAATAAAACGATTAATGTAAATATACCTATAATGAGCAATTTTTTATTATTCATTTTGTTCCCCTCCTTTTGATGCACACCTATTATTGATATTTTTAGCTAGTAAAGTAAAACTGAACTTGATTTCTCTCCCCCGCACTTGGCAAGGGGGAGAGAAATCAACCCTTTGCTGTGCAAATGGTGTGCCAGCAATCATGAATGTGCTAATCAAACGTGTTGGTTTCTGAGTGTTTTGTTGTTTGTTGTAATATACGATATTCAGCATTTTTCACCTAGTTAATTGTTATGCTCATGTTTTGCCAGTCGCGCATAGTTGAGTTCTTGGCACTTACATTAATATTATAAACCCCTGCAGTCGTAAAGTTATATTCAACCATAACGAATATTTTCTCATTGGATTGGGCGCTAATATTAGTTGTAGCATTAATAACTTGGCCGTTATTAGTATCAAAGATCCAAAACACATGTGACAAATTAGCGTTCAAAGAGTTGGTGATGTCAAAGCCGAAGATCCTCTTATTGCCGCTTATGTTTAAAACTGATATACCGCCAATAATTATATCTGTGCTGCTTAAACTCATATTTGAACTTATGTTGCCTGAACTGGCAATTGAGATGACTGTATAGTTATCCACCATCCCATAATTGTAGTAGGCATAAACTGTTAAGTTCTCACCGGATGTTAAAGTGGAGTTAATACTACTATTAATTATATCACCATCACCCATATTAAGCTGCCAACTAATATTGGTAAGAGTTGCATTGCCATCATTTTGTATTATGAATTCGTAAATCTTTTGAGTGCTATTAGAATAAATGTTGCTCAAGTTGGTTATAGCTAAGCTTCTACCACAAACACTTATTTCGTCAACCCCGCCATTGCAGTTATTATCAATTCCGTCACCACAAACTTCAGCTACATTAGGATTAACATTTGCATTAGTATCATTACAATCTAATGAACACTCGGCTACAACACCATCGCTATCTGAATCCGTGGTGGCGTTAATTGAAATGTTAAAGTATCTTGTTTCTCCTTCACCACCGATTGTAATATTCCCTTCATTAATAATATTTCCGCACAGTCTAATTTCTGCATTAGCACCGCTACTAACGCCCGCCCCTAAAGGAACTCTTAGCATGTACTTATCAGATGCTAATTCGTTCATAGAATAATTTGTTACTTCACTAGTTCCAACCTTAAGGCTTAAAACAGCGCCTGCATCTGACTCATTCAAAAACCTGCTAGCATTTGCGAAACCATAAAGGATGAATGCTTCTAGGGGGCGCTCGTCGGTACTATAATTAGCTAAACCGGATAAAGAAACCCTTTCAGCAAAATCAGGGCACGATTTTTGTGGGTTGATAGTCCAATTCTGAACTAGTGTTCCAGGAGTAATATTAATGACAAACCCGTAGCCCGGCTTTACATTGAAGCGCTCGCTAACCTTCCCAGATAATAAAGGAAAGTAATTGCGCCATACAAATTTTCCTCCAACGAAGTCAAACCTATTAACGCCAATCAAACCAGAAATATTGCTTGTAGATGACCCGACTTCTTGTTCAATAAAAGAAGTATAACCAACATAGTTTAAGCCACCAAGTAAAGTAATATTACTTTGCTTCTTAAGAATAGGCTCACCCTGAACAACTAATACAGCATCATTCTGCGTTACATTGATCATGTAACCCCTAAATGCATTTTGGTCTGTTTTATTTACCCATTGTAAGGAACTGCCCACCCAATCAGTCATGATGTAAACTCTCAACGAATCTGGTGAGCTTGGCTCTAATGTATATATAATATTAGCTTTCCCGTTCAAAGAAGAAAAAACATCAGAGATGTTGGTCTCATATGACCACACCGGCAACGAAATAAAATTCCACCCCATTGCCAATTTCATCTCAAAGGGTTTCTTGTAAACCAAACTAAAATTCTGGTCGGTTATCAATGTAGTCGCATTAACCTGAATAGTCCATGTCCCATTAATGGGGTTATCAACAACTACCTGCTCAACATTGTTCACGTGGTCTGCGCCGCTGCTATTATCAATTGCCCTAGTCGCTGGCAATGACGCTGTACCTAAACTTGACGAGTCCAACTTCCAAGGATAATATTTGGTACCATTAGGCGCTATCAGAACAAGGTCTAAATCATTCACCAATGTCAGTTCTGCCAATGGTGTAGTGTTGGCATCGTCCCATACTAATGTAACCCTAGTTTCATTTTCATTTATAACTGTAAAATTATATCTTTTTATTTCGCCTTGGCTTTTAACAGTGTCTTGTTTGAAATATTGGTAATTTAAATAGTCAATTGCTTTTGTAGCATTTGCTAATCCGAAGCCAGTAGTATAGTCAGGGCCGGTATTATTCAAATCCGTCGCTGTATGTAATAGCAACGCTTTATATGTAGATGGGAGCAAAGATCCAGTTCCAGTAAGAGTATCATTCCTTGCCACACAATTATGCTGTTGTGCCATCAATGCTATTACGCCTGTTACAAAAGGTGCCGCAAAAGACGTCCCACAACCAACAGTGTAAGTGTCATACAAACCGGTGGATTTTATTCCTTTATCACCGCCAGACTGGCAGCCTGGCGCTACTAGGTCGGGTTTTAGTCTACCATCATTAGTAGGACCTTTACTGCTGAAATTTGAAAAACTAAGATTGTCGGAGTAAATTGAACCTACAGATATTGTATTTTTGGCAGTAGCACCAGGACTATGAATTTTAAAAAATCCACTTGCGCCAGGAGTTCCACTATTTCCCACGGCGAAAACAACAGGTATTTTTGTGCCATTATGTCCCTTAAAAGCCGCTATAATTATTTGGTCATACTCGACACTTTCTATTGTGTAATCTCCGAGTATAGAATCATAGCCCCAGGAATTTTGTGCTACATCGATATCTCTTTCTTTTATTGACTTATTCAACTCGTTAGTTGGATTTCCTTCTGCTGAGTAGGAATACATTATTACGGAAGTGGCTACCCCTTTCCATTGGTACGGAGTCCCCCCTTTAGCCTGGCTTAAGAATCCACTTCCGCCTATAATCCCGGCGACAAGTGTTGCATGAATCGTTGGAGTTGCACTTGATTCTACTATTCTAACACGATTAGTGCTGAAATCATCGTGAGTTTCGTCTGTTTTATTATCATCCCAAATTCCTACGTTAACCTTCTTGCCTGTTAGTTTGTAAGGCGCTTCTTGTACAGCAGACACACCACCAGTTTGTATCGATTCATCAATGCTATATGTAGGTTTGCTGGGAATTTCTTCGATCCATTCGACATTTTCATTTTGTGCTAAAATAATAACTGATTTGTTATCGATTATTATTCTATAATTATTTATCAATCCAGGTCCATTTTTGATTAAACCATTGTTGGATAATATTATTTTCTTAGAATCCTCATAAGTAACACCATTTAAGAATTTGACAGCTATATTTATACTTCCGTCTTCATTTAATGCCCAATTGTGTGGAGTTCCATTTCTTAATGCAGCTGAAAGTTTGTATTCTGCTTTTAGTTCTCCTATCCACCTGATGTAGGGTTCTTTGCTAATATCTACAATTTTATTAGTTGGCAATCTTGCAAGCCAGGTATCATGCGGTATGTAGTTTAACAATTCTATTCCCATTTGATTAATCTCCTTCTTTTCGGTGACACTTGGCGTATATTGAAATTGTATGAGAACAGGAACTTTCTTGGAATAATTCAATTTTGATTTTAATGAGGATTCGATGCCTACTGAAGGTTTAAAGCTTTTGGCCTTTAGTAATACTTTAAAATGTTCTATTTCACTATTTTGCATGCCTGCATAAACACTGGTAGAACAAGATAGCAATACGACTAAAAATAATCCTGATGCAATCAAAATATTATAGGTTTTCAATATAATGCCTCTTTAATATTTAATTCTTTAGTTATATCACCAGATACTTCTATTGATAACCCGCTTAAGTTATATCTTAAGTAATCTTTAAGTATATACACCGCATTTGTAGTGTCTCTTTTACTATAGCCCGCTACTAGTAAATGGGTGCGTTGGTCAGTTTGATAAATTCTTATAATAGATTTTCCTTCTTCAAACCCTTTTGCACATTCGGGCCATTTTTGTGATGTGTTCATCAACACCGCTGCCGCTTCATTAGCGCATGGACCGCCAACAACCACGGTATTAACACTTGAATTTATTGTGGATTTATTTGCTATTTGAATGTAAGGGTACGTAAGCTTCAAACCTTGGCCATCATGAATTGGCCATATCGGCTTTTCTTCCCTCACATAGAAATTATTCCACTCCAAAGAAGCAAGCACATTATTAGCTGCGCTTAAATCAGCACTATCCGGTCCTATCACAACTAATGCCGTAACTGTATTATTTGCAATAAACGGGTAAGGATACATACTCAAATCAAACTTCTCAGCATCGCTATATATAATCGCTGCTAATAGACTTAATAAAAATAATGCAATGCCCAATATCTTAACAAAGCTTTTCATTCTTTACCTTAGTAAATCTCAAACCTCTTAGTCATCTGCTTCACCTCTTTCCTCACCCGCCTTATGGTTTTGTTTTTGGCTATCTCTGCCCTGAAATTTTTCAGGTAAGCGTTCCTTTCTTCCTTGCTCTCAGGCAGCCTGTAGCCCTTTACCTCTCCAATGACATCTGCAATAAAGCCAGCTATAGTTGCCATTTCCTGTTCTTTCATGCCCTGGGTTGTGACTGTCGCTGTTCCCAGTCTTATGCCGCTTGGGTAGAATGGCGAGGACGGCTCTGCAGGAATTGTGTTCTTGTTTACAGTTATCCCTGCAAGGTCAAGAGCTTCCTGCGCAAACACGCCGAAGCCATTGCTAAACTTCGTCAGGTCAGCAAGTATCAGGTGGTTATCAGTCCCCCCTGCCACAAGCGTCATGCCTTTCGCCATAAGCTCAGAGGCAAGCACCTTACAGTTTTTCACTACCTGTGCCGCATATTCTTTGAACTCAGGCTGCATCGCTTCCCCAAGAGCAACTGCGATGGCTGCAGTCTGGTGGTTGTGTGGACCGCCCTGAAGGCCGGGTATAATCGCGCTGTCAATCTTTTTTGGAAGCTCAGGGTCTTTCCGCATGCCCTTTTCAGTCACCATGATTATTCCCCCTCTTGGACCGCGAAGCGTCTTGTGCGTAGTCGTTGTGATTATGTGCGCGTAAGGAACAGCAGATTTGTGCACGCCACCTATTATAAGCCCTGCGATGTGCGCTATGTCGGCTGCAAAATAAGCTCCGATTTCATCAGCAATCTTCGCAAGCTCCTCAAACGGGAACTCTCTTGAGTAAGCGGTTGCGCCGCACCAGATAAGCTTTGGCCTGTGCTCAAGCGCAATCTTTCTTACCTCGTCAAGGTCTATGTAGCCGTCCTTTTTTGTGTGGTAAGGAAAACTTTTGAAGTATTTGCCTGAGAAGTTTGTCTTCCAGCCGTGAGTAAGATGCCCGCCGTCAGGAAGGTCGAGCCCCATCACAGTGTCTCCAATGTTAAGGACAGCAAAATAGACTGCCTGGTTCGCAGGGCTTCCAGAGTACGGCTGGACATTGGCGTAAGGAACGCCAAACGCCTTCTTTGCCCTATC
>JACQSQ010000084.1 GCA_016211245.1 Candidatus Woesearchaeota archaeon | reverse complement strand
TCCGGTGTTAATGATGAAGTATGCCAAGTGTCAAGCACATCCTTTTCCCCGATAAATTCTTCAGAGCCGCATTTGCATTTACGCAACGGCTTGTCCACTAACGGATCAACAGGCAATTGCTTTTCATCTGCAATAATAATTTCATTGCATTTCTTGCAATACCACACAGGAATAGGAATTCCAAAATGCCTCTGCCTTGAAATGTTCCAGTCCCATTTCAGTCCATATATCCAGTTTTCATACCTTGCCCTCATATGCTCAGGATACCATTTTATCTTCCTGCCAAATTTTATGAAATCATCTTTTAAGTCAAGATACCTTATGTACCATTGCTCTGTTGCTATGTATTCTATATCTGTATCGCATCTTTCGTGAGTATTGACAACGTGCTTTATTTTTTCCAGCCTGGCCAACGCGCCTTCCTCTTTTAAGTCTTCAATGACCTGCTTCCTAGCTTCCCCGCTCTTCATGCCTTTGTATTTTCCAGAAAGATCATTAAGCCTGCCATCCATCCCCATTACATCAATCGGCTTTATTTTTGGGTGCCTCATAAGCCAGTCAATGCACTCTACTCCGCCATAAGTGCAGTAATAAACAACACCAGAGCCGTATTCCATGTCAGTATATTCATCGGGGATTAATTCAACGCTTCTGTTAATGATGGGAATTTTAACTTGTTTCCCAATCAAATGCCCGTACCTCTTGTCGTCAGGGTGCACAGAAATCCCAACACATGCGTAAATCAGCTCAGGCCTTGTTGTTGCAAACACAAGATGCTCTTTTGCGCCTTCAACATCTGCCTTTATGTAAACCAAGTTGGATTCCCTTTCAGCGTCTTTTAACTCAACTTGCGCAATCGCTGTTAGGCAGTTCGGGCAGAACATTATGGGCGCTTTTTTCCTGTATATTCTGCCGATTTTATACAAATCAATAAAAGATTTCTGGGAAATTTTTTGGCAGTGCTCGTCAATTGTTGAATAAAAAATAGTGAAATCCGCACTTAATCCTATCCTTTTCCAGTCATATATGACGTCTGGTCTTATTTCCCCTAGCGTTTTTAGGCATAGCTCAACAAATTCTTTTCTATTCATATTCCTGTCTTTAACATTCTTCATTTTTTCTATCAAAATAATTGTTGCCAGCCCGTTGTCATCCGTTCCGAAAGGATAGAAAATATTTTTGCCAAGCATTCTCTGGAATCGCACAACAAAGTCCTGCTGCGAATAAGAGAACGAATGGCCAATGTGCATCTTGCCGCTTACTGTCGGAGGCGGAGTGTCAACTGAGTAAATTTCTGCCTTGCTTTCAGGGTCAAATGCATAAATCCTTTCCTTCTCCCAGAACTCAATCAATTTTGGCTCTGATTCCTGAGGATTATAGTTTTTTGGAAACTCCATTTGAGTATAGAGATTAAGACTAGTATTTAAAAGTTTAATTATTTATTTCTATTTTTATACTTATATAGCAGTATAGTTATTATTATAGTCGATATTATGGCTGCTAAGGCTATCCACAGGCTTAGCCTGTTTGTTATCTTGATTAAAGTTCCTGTTATCGCTGCCAATCCTTTTTTTTCTTCTGTCGCTTCCGGCTCTGCAGTCAAATTTTCTTGTTCTTCATTTTCTAAGTTCTGCGCTTCACTTATATTGGTTTCTTCAACAACCAAGGATGTTGCCACTATTGGCTCATTTTTTACTTCGCATGCCATAGTTGTCTCTGGCGGTTTGGCGCTTTCGGGGCATTGCTCACTCTGGACATGTTGCGGCACTTTCACAAATTCGCAAGTTCTTGTCTGGACTTCCTGAGCGCATTTCGTCCATTCGCCGCATTGCCATTCCATGTTGCAGACAAATCCTGATGACCCTCCACCTCCGCTTCCCCCACCCCCTCCACCGCCACTGCTACTGCTACTGCCGCCTCCACCGCCACCGCTTGAGCAGTCAGTGTTTTTTGAGCTGTCCCCATCGTTGCAGTCGCTGCCTAATGCACAGCCTGTTCCATAGCCATCCCCATCATTGTCCCTGCATTGCTCCTTGACTGCAGAATGGTTCAAGCCAGTCACTTTGTATCTTGTTCCTGTGTCATAGCACGCGTACTGCCCGGAGGTGGAATTATCGCATGTCAACAGAGTCTCGTTTGCTTCATTGCAGCTGGAGCTTATATTTGCATAGCTGACATCTGCATCTTTTATGCAGACTGACTTTGCCGTGGCGTTTATTTTTTCCAAAAATATTGTTTTTGTGGAATTATAAAGGTTCAGCCTGCCACGCAAGGACACCGCGCTGCTTCCGTTAATAGTCCTGTTTATCGTCAGGTTGCCCAAATCAAGATAGTTGGAGGAGTTAAATGTAAAATTAAACTCTATTATCTGGTGGCTTCCATTGGTTATGCTAATTGTAAAGGTGTCATTGAATAATTTTGATAGGTTTGATGTTCCATTTATTGTTAAGTTTATCGATAAAGTGGTATTTAACGATGACAAATTGCCAAACAAAAAGTCATTTTCATCTAAAATGCCGTCGCCATCATCATCAGTCTCGTTAAAGTCAGGGTTGCCGTCGTTGTCCAGGTCGCGTGCGTCTATCACCGTGACATTTACAATTATTGAATCGATTTCAATACTATCATTGACAGTAATGTTTATTGTGTAAGCTCCGCTACTAGTCAGGTTAGTAGCCCAAAGAAAAGCGTTGTTTGATAATGAAAAATCACTTTTATTTGAAGTGAAAGCCAGAGGATCATTATCCAAATCAGATGCATTAAGGGAAATATTGGCTGTCTGGGTTTCCTGGGCTGTAATTGAAAGCGTTGTTATATTTATTTCGGGTTTTGAATTTGAGATTGTTATAATCGAGCTGTTGGCAAACCCGCTCCAGTTAGAGCCGTCAAAAACCCTGGCGCTTAAAGTCCAGTTCTCAAGCTTTGTCGTGTTTACTAAATGTATTGATGTTTTGTTGGTGTAATTCTCAATTTTTGTATTGTTTATGTACCAAAAGGTTTCATTTGCAGTTATTAAGTCTCCATCTATATCGCTAAAGCTCCAGAATGCCTGCAATGTTCCGTTGGTCCTGTTCAGGAAGTCTGTATTGGTTATGTTGGCAGACGTTATAGTGGGTATTCTGTTTGCATTGCTTACCGTCAGATTCCAGCTTTTATGTGGCAAGGCTGAGCCGTCTGTAAGGGTTGCATTTATAACATAAAATCCTACAGAAGTGAAATTTCCCGTAAAATTAAATTCTGATTTGTTGATTCCGCTGGTTTGCAGGGAATTGTTTAGATACCAAGAAAATGCAACCGTGTCATTCTCGCTGTCTGTGAAGTTTATTGAGAATGTCTGGTTATTTGGCTCAAAGATAATGACTGATTCTTCGCTTGGCGAAAAGGAACTGATGTTAGGTGCCGTATTGTTTATCTGCAATATTATTAAGTCTGTGATGTTTAAATTTCCAGCAGAATCATTTCCATAAATCCTAAATGAAATAACTCCAACTTTTAAAGATGTTAAATTTATGAAGGAGTTCAAGCCGTTTATATTCATGGTAAAATTAGTTTTTGTTCCATTTGTTATTTCAATAATAGCGGAAGATAAAACTTCCGAAGTTGAGGCATTTATATAAACAAAAAAGTTTGTTGAGTTTAATGAAAGATTGGTGTTATTTGCAGGCGTTGGTGTTACTAAAGTAATGCCCGGCTTTATAGTATCAAGCGACAATATTGAAGAATAAATGTTTATTCTTGAAAAGACTAAACCATTAGAATCGGTAATTTGTTTACCTGTGTCGTTTAATGCATCTTGAATTTGAACGGGGGTCAATGTAATGCTCTGCTCTAATCTTCTATACTGCCTTAACAGAGCAAAAGCACCGCTTACATGAGGAGTAGCCATTGAAGTGCCTGAAAGCGTCAAAAATCCACTAGTATCACAGTTTATGCAACCGCTTCTTGGCACTGTCGATTTAATGGAACTGCCAGGAGCCAATAAATCGGTTATATTATTCCGATTACTAAAACTAGATATGGCATCAGCTTTAGTCACAGATCCTATAGCAGTTGAATTCCTTAAACATGCAGGCGAGCTTATTGCGGTTGTACTTCCGCTATTTCCACTTGCAACAATAACTGAGATGTTTCTTGCAACTGCATTATCTATGGCAATTTTAAATGCAGATTGAGAGTCTTCATTATCGCAATAGGTTGTGAACGAGCCACCTCCTAAACTCATGCTAATAACAGAAATGTTGTATTTTGAAGCGTTATTAACACACCAGTCTATACCATTTACTATAGCGCTGTCAGCACAATTTCCGCTACTTGTGTTATCGCAAACCTTTATTGCAACAAGGCTTGCATCAGGAGCAACTCCTCTGTAAGTGTCGTTTGTCGAGGCAATTATGCCAGCTACATGTGTTCCATGACCCTGATCATCAATTGGGTTAGAATCATTATTTTTAAAATCATGCCCTGCAACAACTTTGCTGCAATTTCCAGCAAGGAATGATTCGCTTGAACAGTTACCTAAGTTTGGATGTGTATAGTCTATTCCACTGTCAATGACGCAAACAGTCTCATGTTTTCCCGTGAGGTTTTCCCCATTGTATATTAATTTCCAGGCATTGGTGGCATTTACCTGAGGAACACTGGAGTCAAGAACAAAACTTTTAGTTCCATCCTTGATTATTCTCAAAACTCCAGGATTATTCTTCAGCTTTTCATAGCTTGATTTTTTCAGCTTGCCTGCAAATCCATTTACTGTAGCATAAGTATTGGTTAAATCAAAATCGTAATTTTCGTCCGATTGTGCGGACAATCCGTCATTTTTATCCTTTATTTCCAAATCTTCAAGAACTTCTTCCTGCTGTTCCTGTATCATCATCTTTTTCTTTTCAAAATCGTCTTTGTATTTGGCTGCACTATACTTCCCCAAGACATTGTAATCATCTTTTAAAACAACAATTACTTCAACTTCCTCCTCATCGCCGAATAATTCCTGCATTTCAGAATTTGCCTCCGAATGAACAGAGACAGAATAGGCAAATATAACCAAAATAAATATGAAAAACATTAAAATCTTCCTGTACATGGCATTTTGGAATTAAGTCTGGTATTTATTTGTTTCTTCAATACCACCACAACATTTAAAACCGCTTGCGGGAAGCTTTTGTGCCAATGAAGCCAAAAATATGGTTTAACGGGGAACTTGTTGAATGGGAAGATTGCAGAGTGCACATTACAGCCTACTCCCTACATTATGGAGCAGCGGCTTTTGAAGGCATTAGATTCTACGAAACTGGAAGGGGCGTTGCGCTTTTCAGGCTTAAAGATCATATAAAACGACTAGTCAAATCAGCCAAAATTCTCGGCATGAATGTTGGTTATAGCGAAAACCAGCTGATAAATGCCTCAAAGCTTGCTGTAAAATCAAGCGGCATGAAAAGCGGCTATTTAAGGCCAATAGCTTTTTACGGCGAAAGCGAGCTTTATGTCCACGCGAAAGACAGCAAAGTAAATTTGGCCATGATAATCCTTCCATGGAGTAAATATCTGCAAAACGCCTCAGTCAGGATTAAATCATCCAGCTACATCAGGCTTCACCCGAATTCGGCCCCTATGGGGGTAAAGATTTCAGGATATTACATCAATTCGCTCCTTGCCATACTTGAAGCAAGAGAAAAAGGGTATGATGAAGCCTTATTGCTTGACTATAATGGCAATGTGGCTGAGGGGCCAGCAGAGAATTTTTTTATCGCAAAAAATAATGTTGTTATAACCCCTCCGCTAGGAAATATATTGCCAGGAGTTACAAGAGACTCCATTATCAAAATTGCTGGAGATAATAGCATAGAAGTTCTGGAAAAAAATTTCAAGCTGGAAGAGGCAAAAAAAGCGGACGAGGCATTTTTCACAGGGACTGGCGCTGAGATAACTCCAATAATACGGATAGATGATGCAAGAATAGGAAACGGGGAAATTGGGCACTTAACAAAAAAATTAACGTCATTATTTAGAGACGTTGTTTCTGGGAAAAACAAGAAATATGATAAGTGGTTAGAGCATATCTAAGCTATCTGCTTCTTGAGCCATTCAATTTCTTCCTCCTCCAGCTCAAGCTCTTTGACTATGGTTTTTTCCATCTCTTTATTTTTAAACATTATTGGGA
>JACQSQ010000081.1 GCA_016211245.1 Candidatus Woesearchaeota archaeon | reverse complement strand
CCTTATGAGGAGATAATTCTTAAGATAAATGAAAGTACAAAGATGACTACTTCTGAGATTGAAGACAGAATTGAGAAGAAGATGAAGCAATTATCCGGATTGATAAGCAAGGAAGGAGCTGCGCATATTGTTGCGAATGAGCTTGGAGTAAAGATTTTCGAGCCATTAAGCGGGAGACTTCAGATAAAGAACATAGTGAATGGGCTGAGGGATGTAGAGACGCTTGGAAAAGTGCTGCAAATATATGAGATGAGGGAATTTGCGACAGAAACAAGGACAGGAAAAGTTGCTTCTGCGCTTATTGGTGATGAAACTGCAACAATAAGGGTTGTGATGTGGGGCACACAAGCGGATAATATAAATAACTTAAGTTCCGGAGATATTGTAAAGGTCTTAGGCGGCTATACTAGAGAAAACAACGGAAGAAAGGAGCTGCATCTTAATGACAGAAGCCAGCTATTGATAAACCCGAAAGGCGAAACAGTCGGAGAAGTTGCTGTGCAGTTCAAATCTGGAAACAGGAAGGACATAAAAGATTTGAGCGAGGCAGATTCGGAAGCTGAATTATTGGGTACGATAGTACAGGTTTTTGACATCCGCTTTTATGAAATCTGCCCTAAATGCTCGAAGAGGGCAAAGCCGTCTGTTGACTTGTTTGTTTGCGCTGAACATGGGAATGTAATTCCAGTTTATTCTTATGTGCTTAATGTGGTGTTGGATGACGGAACAGAGACAATAAGATGTGTTTTCTTCAGAAATCAAGTAGAGAAATTATTGAATTTAAATCAAAAGCAGTTGCTGAATTTCAGAAACAATCCTGCGGAGTTCGAGGCAGTGAAGAATGAAATGCTTGGGACTATTGTTAAATTGAATGGAAGAGCAAACAAGAATTCATTGTTCAATAGAGTGGAGTTTGTCGTCAATTTTGTGGATACAAAGCCGGATCCTGAAGAGGAGATAAAGAGATTAAGTACAGATAGTTCTTAACTTTAAGGAAAAGTTTGTCAAAAATGAATGTATTAGGCGAACTTTAAATCATCCACTTATTAATTATATATCAAGTATCTTCTCCAACCTATATATCACACTACCACTGGACACTGGACATGGCTGCCTAAAATATATAAAGTAACTCGTACTCTATATCTATTGAGGTTGTCGCAAGACAATTTTACCCGGTCTCTGGGATGGTAAGGAAATGGCGTAAATCCGCCTAAAGCCAAACCATTCATAATCAAGGAGGCTTTGAAAAAACATGCGAACAGCAATGGGTGAGAAAAATGAACGAAACTAGAAACGTGCCTGAAAAGAAATTCAGCACAGGAGTTATAACTGCTACTGTCTGGCAGAATCAAGGCAAAGGCAGAAATGGAGAAATAGTAGGATACAGAACTGTTTCTTTGCAGAGAAGATACAAAGACAAGAATGGAGTATGGCAGACAGCTAATTCTTTCAGGGTTAATGACCTGCCAAGGGCATCTCTAGTGCTACAAAAATCATACGAGTACTTGGTCATCAGAGAGCAGGAAGCAAATGCTCCGGACTATGTCGATGAAGACATAATAGAAGAAGTCATTTAGGCTTCTTCCAAAAGATATAAAAAACAAAGGTGATTATTTATGGAACAGGAATTAATACAGGAAGTTGAAACAAACTCAAGAAAAAAAAGAAAAGATGTAAGAATGGAAAAAGAAGCAAAGAAAGAGCAAACAATATATGACCTGCCTGGGGTAGGGGCTGCAACAGCTGAAAAGCTAATGGCAGTCGGCTACACAGACCTGATGAGCATTGCAGTGGCAAGCCCGGCAGAATTGATAGAAGCAACGGGAATGGGGGATGCAGTCGCAAAAAAACTGATAGCAATTGCAAGATCTTCTTTGGAAATGGGATTCGAATCAGGAGAAGAGCTATTAAAAAGAAGAGAAAAAGTAATCAGGATAAAAACCGGCAGCAATGCCCTTAACTCATTGCTTGGAGGCGGATTTGAAACAGGCGCTATTGTTGAATGCTTTGGAGAATTCGGCTCTGGAAAAACACAGATAGGGCATGCTTTGGCAGTTGCTGTGCAATCAGTTGAAAAAGACGCTGTTGCGGTGTACATAGACACAGAAAATACTTTCAGGCCGGAAAGGATAATTCAGCTGGCAAAAGGCGCGGGCATGGACACAGATGAGGCACTGAGAAACATCAAGGTTGCAAGGGCTTACAACTCCGATCATCAAATGCTTTTGGCCGAGAAAGTTGAGGACTTGATAAAAAAGCAGGGCTTGAATGTAAAGCTCGTTGTTGTGGACTCATTAACGGCTCATTTCAGGGCAGAATTCATTGGAAGGGGGACATTGGCAGACAGGCAGCAGAAACTGAACAAGCACATGCACACTCTGGCAAAATTGGCTGATATGTACAACTTTTGCGTTTACGTCACCAACCAAGTCATGGCAAAGCCAGACATGTTTTTTGGCGATCCAACCCAAGCCATTGGCGGACATATTGTGGCGCATGCATCAACTTTCCGAGTTTATCTGAGAAAAGGCAAGAAAGGGACAAGAGTTGCAAAACTCGTTGATAGTCCTAATATGCCTGAATCGGAATGCGGATTCTATGTTGATGAATCTGGAATAAAGGATGTAGAATAAGCGTCTTTTATTTTTTCTTTTATTTTTGCAAAACAAAGCTGTAATATTCCCTTTCTCCTGTTTTGAAAGATTTGTACAGGTCTGTTCCTTTAGCGCCGGCAAAATGCAGGAACGTATTGCGAAGCACTTTCGGGACTTTCTCTTTGATCATGGCTGATCTTCGCTTGTTGTCGGAATCGAGAGATTTAAGCACATTTCCAGTTATCCTCCTCTCTTTCAGCAGCTTAAGGCCGGAATTCCTTAATTGGTTGCGCAGATGATCAATTTTCTCCCTGCTGCGGAAATCAGCAAACAAGAAATAGCCATTTGTTCTAAGAACCCTTGCAACCTCCCCTAAAAAATTATCCATGCTGCTGTAGCAATGCGACGATTCTATGTTCACAATGGCATCAAATTTACGGTCTTCAAACGGGAGGGATTCTGCATTACCATAGCAAAATGACAATCCTGCGGCATGATAATACCTTTTGCAGAATTCCATAGCTTTCCTGGAAAAGTCAATCCCTGTAACGGACTTTGGGCTCAAATACCTCATGAGGTATGACGAACCGCCGCCGCGGCCGCATCCGACTTCAAGAACATTTAAATTCCTTAAATCAACAGCTCCGGCAACATGGCTGTAAAGCTGGATACAATAGCGGTCTTTCTCATCCGCATCCTTTAGCTTTATTTTCTTATGATTTGGATTAAGAAAGTCGTACCCGTAATTCATAAAAATTATTTGCGAATCCTTGTCAAGCCTGCTTAAGTACTGGTACCAGATTTTCATTGACAATTGCTTTAAATTTGGAGAACGGCTAATTACATCAAAAATCCTGACCAACATGCTTTTTCCCGGCATAATTTTGCTGGAATTTGACATTATTTAAAAGTATTGGTGAAGATGACGTGTGCAGAATCCGCTCACCAAAACCTTTTTAATATCCTTTCTAATATTTCTAGCTATGGCTTATCCAATCTCTAAGTTAATAATTCCGCCTATTTACAGGCTGTGGATTAGGAAAATTGAAGGCGTGAATAACATACCTCATGACAAAGCATTTATCGTAGCGGTAAATCATTCAAGCTATTTTGATGCTTTCCTCTTGCCAATAATCATAGTGCCAAAAATAAATAGAAATATGCATGCTTGGGTAAACGCTTACTACTGGAAGAACCAAGTTTCAAAATTCTTCCTTGATTTGTGGGGTGGCATCCCCATGCATGTTGCAAAAGAAGAGAATGCAAAAGAAAAAAACAAGGCCTCTTTCAAGCTTACAATAAATTATTTGAAGGACAAAGAGCCTATGATGATATTTCCTGAAGGAAAAAGAAATGATGGAAAATTATTAAGAGGGTATACCGGAATCGCAAGGCTTGCTTTAAAGGCAAAAGTTCCTGTGCTTCCCTGCGGCATTATAGGTGCAAACAAGGTACTGCCAAAAGGAAAATTCTTTCCAAGGCTTGCAAGATGCGAGGTAAAAATAGGAAAATTAATGCATTTTGATAAGCACTATGGCAAAAAGACAACTAAAAAAACTTTAAATGAAATTACAACAAAAATAATGAAAGAGATTGCAGAATTAATAGGACAGAAATACAATTACTAAAATGATATACCCTATTGCAAAAAGAATAATACCTCCAATCATGAAATTGTGGTTGAAGAAAGTTAATGGGCTGGAGAATGTTCCCAAAAAAGGAGCTTTTATCATGACGGCAAACCATTCAAGCTATATGGACCATTTTGTAATAATGTCCACGTTAGTCCCTTATTTGGATAAAAAAATCTACCACCTTTCAAAAAAAGAATATTTTGAGAGCCTATTCAAAAGGTTATGGCATGAGCACTGGGGATCTGTGCCTATAGACCGGCAAAGCGGCGGAAAAGAAGCTTTGAGGTGGGCAATCATGGCGCTAAAGCGGGGAAAAATTATTGCGATACACCCGGAAGGGACAAGAAGCCTGACAGGCAAACTACAGAAGGCAAAAACAGGGGTTGCAAGGCTAGCTTTAAAGGCAAAAGTTCCTGTGGTGCCGGTCGGTCTGATAGGCACTTTTGAAATATTGCCAAAAGGAAAATACATTCCAAAATTGAAGAAAGCAACTATGAATGTAGGAAAGCCAATGCATTTTAATGAGTATTATAAAAAGCCAGTCACAAAAAGATTATTAAGGGAAATTACAACAAAAATAATGAAAGAGATAGCTAGACTTTCAAAACAAAAATATGATTTTAATTAAAAATGAAAGGTATTGACGATATTATATTAAATTTATTTTTTTATCCAATCAAACTCATAGAAAAAGATGCAACAAATAATTCAATAAATAAAAAAATAATTTACAATAAAAATACAAAAGATGTTCTGATAATACTTCCACAATGGATGGGAAAATTGATTCTTTATAAAATGTTAATTAGTAGGTTGAGAGATAAATACACTTTGGTTGTATACTCTCTTCCATACCGATTATTAAATGAAAACCCTCTGGAAGTAGTCAATTATTTTAATGAGGCAAAAAATGATATATTAAAAACAGTAAATCTTCTAGAGAACCAAGGCTATAGAGATTTTTCAATTTTTGGAACTAGTTTATCCACAAGTTTGGCTTTAATGGTTGCTAACTCTGATAAAAGATTCAAAAAAATAATAATAGGTTTGAGTGGAAGTCATCTATCCAAATCTTACTGGGATAGCAGCCAGTTGTTGGTTAAGCACATAAAGGGCAAAATGCAAGCTAAAGGAGTAAATTTGGCTAAACTTATTAAATACTGGAAAATACTTGAACCAGTTAACAACATTAAGAATCTAAAAGACAAAAAATCATTTGTATATCTTGCTAAAAACGATAAAATAGTCCCATACAAATATGGAATTGCACTTTTAGACAGAATGAAAAGGGAAGAAATAAAATTTGATTTGTACACAGATAATTTTTTTGGCCACTATCTGTCAGGCTTTAGGCAATTGTTATTTCCTAATAGAATAATAAGATTTTTGGAAAATTAAAAATGAAAAAAATATCTATTATAGGAGCGGGTTCTTGGGGAACAACAATAGCAATACTTCTAAGCGAAAAAGGTTTTGATGTAAAGCTATGGGCAAGAAGAGAGGAGCTGGCAAGAGACATTGAAAGCAAAAGGGAAAACCTCCAATATCTGCCGGGAATTAAAATTCCTGACAATTTGATAGTTGACAGTTCCCTGAAAAACACGCTCGAAAACTCAGAAATAATATTCAATGTTGTTCCAAGCGAATTTGCAAGGAGCACTCTGAAAAGCATCAAGCCATATTACAACAACCAGATAGTTGTCAGCGCCACAAAAGGCATGGAGCATTCAACATCAAAAAGAATGTCGGAAGTGATAGAGGACGAATTGGCCAGTGCAAGAATTGCAGTATTATCAGGCCCAAATCATGCGGAGGAGGTCAGCAGGAAAATGCCGACTGCAAGCGTTGTTGCAAGCAGGGACAGGAAAACAGCAAAAGCCGTGGCAGACTGCATGGCAACGCCTTATTTCAAGGTCTACTCACTAAGCGATGTTGTCGGAGTGGAAATCTGCGGAGCCTTAAAAAACATACCAGCTATGGCAACCGGGGCTTGCGACGGCCTTGGCTTGGGAGATAATGCCAAAGCATCAATAATAACTCTTGGGCTGATGGAGATGAACAACTTTGGAAGGCATTTCGGCGCAAAAAGAGGAACAGTATACGGGATAGCAGGAGTCGGCGACTTGATTGCAACGTGCACAAGCAAGCACAGCAGGAACAGGTTTCTAGGCGAGCAATTCGCAAAAAATAGGTCAATGGAAGAGATAAAAAAAGAGATGCACGGTATGATTGCCGAGGGAATCCCAACAACAAAGGCGGCTTATGAATACAGCTCGAGGCACAAAATAGAAATGCCGCTGGCTAAGCAAGCCTATGAGGTCATTTTCAGGGGAAAAAATATAAAGCAGGCAATGGAGGATTTGCTTGACGCTATCTGACTACTCCTCCATAAAATCCTCAATCTTTGCAGACAGCTCTTCGTCATCCTTAAGGGCGCCTTTCGCTTTAAGGTATTCCTTTGCCAGTATGTAGAACAGCAATCCAAGGCTTTTCTTGCCCTTGTTATTGCACGGCACCACAAAATCAAGGAAATTCGTCTGGTTGTTTGTGTCGCACAAGGCTATTACCGGTATGCCGGCTTTTACAGAATCCAAAACGGCGTTCCTGTCAGGCCATGCATCAACCACCATCACTATTTTTGCCTCTGTGTACTGCTCGAGGTTTGGATTTGTCAAAATCCCGGGAGGATACCTTCCTGCATAAGTCCTTACACCAGTCAATTTGCCGAACAATTCTACTGCCTTCCAGCCATTTTCCCTCCTGCAAATAATCAGCGCATCTTTAGGATCATATTGCGCAAGAAAGCCTGCCGCCACCTTTATCCTTTCATCTATTTTCTGTAAATTCAATACACTTAATCCATCAGGCCTTGTCTTGTAGATGAACTGCTCCATATAAGCTGTTCTGAACTTTGTGCCTATGTGTATCCCTGATTTTAAGTACACATCCCTCGGAACTAAAAATTTATCTTCTGTCATTTTAAAACCTTCCAACAGTCCAGAATTCTGAACTGAATTTTATAGCCTCTCAGTTATCGAGATAACTTGTATCTCGTAGGCAATAGAATAGAGAATACAATATTGATTTAAAAATCTTTGTAAATTATTTTGCATACTTAGTTAATCCAAAAACTTTACAATAGATACATAGGCTAGAAAGATAGAAATGATATAATAAAAATAACTATAGCTCGATAAAAAGTCCATAATTTGTAAATAATTGTAGAATCCATAACGTAGATAAATTGTTAAACCTAATGGAATCTGAGCAACAAGGATTCCTGGAAAATAAATTGGTAATAAGAGGTTTTTTTCTAGAAATTTTGCTTTTGAGTATAAAAACTATTAAAGGAATGCTTGCAATAAATAATAATCCACCTATGGCCGTATTTATATGTGTCAAAGTAGTAGTAGGATACTGTAGATTTTCAGAAAATGTTCTCGTTTTCTTTAATACTATGTAGATTTGAAAAATAGAATAAATTATCATAACTAGATAATGCCATTTCAGAAATTTCTTTACTTTTATTTGCATATACTATTCTTTTATCACTACCTATAAATAGATTATCATGTTAGTATCAAAGTTATTGTCAAATTAGCTTTAAGAACGGTTACTGCCCAAATGTTGATTAAATACTTCCAAATCCTCATAAACCGGGCCTTTTGGAGACAAAGTAGATTTAACCAGCCTGAAATCCTTAATTTCTATTTTCTTGTTCTCAACATTTATTTTATTAATTTCCTTGACAAATGATTTTTTGTCTTCAGGACGTTTAACCCTTGCCAGAGTTATATGAGGCTGGAAATCCTTTTCCTTCTTGAACATATTTTTCAGGGATTCGTCGACTTTCTGCTGCAATTCCAAGATTTTTTCTTCCGGCTTCAAGCCAACCCACACAACCCTTATGTAGTTCTCTGTGGGAAAAATGCCAATGGAATCTGTAAAAGCCCCGAACTTTTCAAATTCAATACCATTCAAAATCCTAATAATCTCATCAGCTTTATTCGGCTGCACTTCCCCAAGGAATTTTAGTGTAAGATGGAAAGACCTAACCAAACTCAGCCTGGCATTATTCGGCAATAGTTTCTGCAATTCTATGAAATAGCTTTTCAATTCATTAAAATCTATTGCAATAAACAATCTCATGATGCAACTTCATAGTTTAATCTATTTAAATCTAACCGAATAAAAAACAAGAAGAAAAAGCCTTATTGGTTATCTTCCCCAAAATTCTCAGTGTCTTCGCCGGAATATTCTTCTTCAGATGAGGCCTCTTCAGGAGAAGAGTCAACTTCTTCGCTAGATTCCTGGCTTTCTTCGGCATCCCCTTTCCCGGATTGCCCAACCACTTCAGCAAAGCCAACTTTGGCAAGGACCCTTGTAACTTTTATCCTCACATTGTCGCCCTGCTTTGTTCCCGCAACGAAAAGGACAAAGCCGTCCTTTTTAGCTATGCCGTCGCCTTTTTCACCGACAGCCTCTATTTTCACGTCCAACTCATCTCCTACCTTAACAGGCGCGTAGCTCTGCCTGAAATCTCTTCTTCCTCTATCTTGTCTCATATCAATACCTCACTATCTTATTTTTGTGCTGTGCACGGCACAGGCTTATGAATACTATTATTTAAAGCTTACTGACTAAAGTGTCAATCCGCCGTCCACGCTTATGACCTCTCCGGTTATATAGCTGGAATTCTCAGAAGCCAAAAAAGCAGCCAGATTGGTGACATCCTCGGGATTGCCCAGATTTCCCAAAGGTATGCTTTTTGCCAATTCCTTTTTCTTGGCCTCAGGCAGAGAATTCAGTATCTCAGTTTCAATAAACCCCGGCGCAATAGCATTCACAGTTATCCCGTGCCTGCCAAGCTCTTTTGCAAGGGACTTTGTAAATCCTATAATCCCGGCTTTGGAAGCTGCATAATTTGTCTGGCCGAAATTGCCGTAAATT
>JACQSQ010000082.1 GCA_016211245.1 Candidatus Woesearchaeota archaeon | reverse complement strand
GACATAAAATCATCCAATCTTATTGCGCGAGTAGTCGAGTGGTTAAGATTCGGCCTTGCCAAGGCTGAGACCCGGGAAATGTCAAGCTGTCTTGGCATTCGGGCATTCGAATCCCGGCTCGCGCATTTTTTATTTTCTGCACTCAATAACTCTTTCTTCAGTCACAATAAAATCAACAGGCACGTCATGCTCCTCTCTCGGAACTTTCTCGACAACCTGGAAATCAAAGCAAAGCCCTATTTTAACCGCTTTAGGGACTTTTTTCAGGAATTTGTCATAATACCCAAAACTATAGCCTATCCTGTGCCCTTCCTTGTCAAATGCTATGCCTGGAACCAAAACCAAGCCGATATTCTTGTAAGCGATGTTCATTATTTCAATCGGCTCCAATATGCCAAACTTTCGGGATGGGATAAGATTGTCAAAATCAATTATGACAGACGGCTCAATTTCATGATGCACTACTTTTGGCACGACAACTGTTTTCAATTTCAAAGCTTGCCTGATCATGTCATGCGTATAAATTTCGCTGCTGAATGACACAAAGAACATGATTGTTTTTGATTTTTTAAATTGGCTTAGGCTGAGTAGCAAGTTGCCGATTTTTTTGCTTTTTTCCAGGATTTCTTCCTTAGCCAGAGAATTTCTTTTGTTTAATGCCTCTTCCTTCAGCAGGTTTTTCATATAGCAACAAAACTTTGTTTGAGAATTAAATACTTTTCCCTCGCGCTAGTGCTTGCCAAGCAAGTCTGCTGTTCCTGCCCCAAGCGAAGCAAGCACCGAAGTGACCGCAACCTGCCTGAAAAACCCTTCCAAATCCTTTAAGTTTGCCATGTTAAACAAAAAGAAGATTATAACTACCACAATAATGGAAGTCGCAAATATAAGCGTGGCCCTTTTCGGCAAAACTCCCAATAGTCTTTTTTCCTTGATGTCCCTGTACCCTGTTTCGTACATGAGGATCACTATAAGCAAATACGAGAAAACAAGCAGCAAAGCTGCCCTGAAATTAGTTATTTCTTTGGCAATCACGCTGCCGTAAATAAAGCTGAAATGCGCAACAACCCCTATAAAAGCGCCTATGATGCCCTTATTTAGGTCTTTGAAATTGAAATATGTCAGCGGCTTTTGGGAAACTTCTTTTTCGATCTTCTTTTCAAGCCCCTCAACTTTTTGGGTTTCTTTTTCGAGCTTTTTCTCCTCTTTTGCAATCTGTACTTCTTTCCGCTCTATTTGCTCTTCTTTCTTCTCAACTTCTTCCACTTTATGCTCTACTTTCTTTTCTTCAGAAAGAATTTGCAAATCATGCAAAGCATCCTTAAGGGAAACTTTCGGAATTTCCTGCTTTTTAACAGGCTCTTTTTCCGCTTTCTGCCTTTTAGCCCTTTTTTTAGAAATATGCCTAGCCTTGGATTTGCCTCTTTTTTTCCCCATTTTGAATATAAAAAAATTCGTTTTTGAAGCGAAATTTTTTTTGATATATTTAAAGTTTGCGGATTTTATGGCTTAAAATATCTTTCATATGCCTTATCCTTTTTTCAATCAATTTTCTTGTCCCAATGTCTTCCCTGTGAAAAACCTTCCCCTTGACAGACTTGGCAGCTTCCTCGACAATTTTTTCTGCCTTCTCTAAATCTTCCGCAATTCCAAGGCACGCAACGCCCCGTGAAGAAGTCATATACAATCCATCTTCTCTTGAGTCTACAGAAGCGTAATAAAGTCTTGCCTGCTTCGGAATTTTCCCGATAGAAATTTTTTCATTTTTTACGGGGTTGTCTGGGTACCCTTCAGGAACAACGTACTTGCATACAGTTGCCTTGTTCTCAAATTTAAACTTAATTTTATGCAATTGCTGATTTATTATTGACTGGCAAACTTCAACAAAATCATTCTTTAATAATGGAAGTACATTCATTGCTTCTGGATCGCCGAATCTGGCATTGTATTCCAGCAATTTAACCCCATCTTTTGTTTTAATCAAGCCAGCGTACATTATCCCCTTATAGTATTCGCCTGTTTCCTTGTATAATGCCTCTGCAACTTTTTTTGTGATTTCCAGTCCGTCTTCAACATCTTTCTTTTCTAAGAATGGCAAAAGATGGTTCTCGCAACTATAGCTTCCCATGCCGCCGGTGTTTGCACCAAAATCATTTACAAAAGCCCTTTTATGGTCCTGCACAGGGGGAGTCCCAATAACAGTTTTCCCGTCAGTTAGGCATTGAAGCGAAAATTCCTCCCCCTCAAATTTTTCTTCTACAACAACCGATGGATGTGTTTGAAGGACATCTTCACAATATTCCAGCGCATCTTTTTTTGTCTGGAAATGGTCTCCCTGCACCTTAACGCCCTTGCCGCCAGTCAATCCGTCAGGCTTGATTACACAATCAGGAATTTCATCAAGAAATTTTTTTGCATTTGCAATATTGTTTTTATTGAAAATTTCAAATTTTGGGTTCCCATTAATTTTATATTTTTTTAATAAATTTCTTGTGAATTATTTGCTGGTTTCAAGCTGGGCTAATTTTTTTGTCGGCCCTACCGCAGGAACACCAAGCTCTTTTAATAAATCAACAACGCCGTTGTTTAACGGATCTTCCGGCCCGATAAATGCAAAATCAGGGCTTGTTTTTTTGGCATATTTTTTTATCTTATCCAAATCACTGTAATTCCCAATCTCAAAGTTTTTTGAAAGCAAAATAATTCCAGGATTTTTTGATTTGAGATAAGAATACAACAACACACTATTGTTTTTGCATAAGGTTTCAGCTATTACATGCTCTCTTGCGCCATTGCCTATAAGCAGTACTTTCATCACAGATTTGGTTAAATTTATTTGTTTATATAGTTTTTTGTATATTATTTTCAATATAGAAATTTGGAATTTTAATATCGAAAAGTTTATATAAACATGTGCACGGCTACCAAAAGGGTGGAAGATGTCAGAAGCAATGCATAATTGTGCTATAGCCGCCGTATACATAAAACCAAACGGCGATGCCTCGAACAGAGCCCTATTCTACCTATACAAGCTTCTTCTAAACCAGCAAAATCGTGGTCAATTAAGCTCCGGCGTGACAACCTTTAACCCCAGCAGGATGCAAGTTCTTGACACTTACAAGGATTTAGGCACAGTCAATGAGGTCTTCAAAACAAGCGACAGAACCCAGTCTTTGGACCTGTTTAAAAGGTACGCGGGCAACAAGGGCATAGGTCATGTTAGGTACGCCACATCCGGAAGCGAGGACAGGAGCCTAGCACAGCCATTTGAAAGGCACCATGGAAGAAAGTGGAAATGGTTCAGCTTCTGCTGGAACGGCAATCTTGCCAACTATACGGAGCTAAGGCAGCACCTGACTGAAAATGCAGATTACCATATTGTCTATAACACTGACACTGAGATCCTGATGCATTATATTTCCCGGGAGCTGAGAAACTCCATCAGGCCAAATCTGGTCAAGGCTTTTTCGCGCCTGGCGCAAAAGCTCGATGGGTGCTTCAACATCGCTTTTATCAACGCCTTCGGCGAAATGATTATTCTTCGTGACCCTTACGGTTTCCGTCCGATTGTTTATGGATGGAAAGATGACATGTTCCTTGCTGCTTCTGAATCAAACGCTTTAATCAACTGCGGTGTAACAGAATACAAGCATCTTCCCCCTGGGCATTTGATATACATAAATAATGGAAATGTAAGGGTGGTAAAGTACGCCGAAAGCCCAAAAAAAGCCCATTGCATGTTTGAGTGGGTCTATTTTGCCAATGTCAGTTCTGTTCTCGACGACCAGTCTGTTTACATAACAAGGACCAATCTCGGAAAGGAGCTGGCAAGGCAGGAAACTGAAAAAATTGATGATGGTTATGTGATAGTGCCTGTGCCGGACACCGCAAAAGCAGCTGGAGACTCAATGGCTTATGAGCTCAAGGTCCCGTCGGCAGAAGGCTTGATCAGAAACAGGTTTGTCGGCAGAACATTCATTGAAGGCACCGGAAGGGAAGACAGGGTGCAAAGCAAGTACACCGCCTTGAAGGAGATAATGCACGGCAAAAAAGTCATCCTTGTGGATGACAGCATAGTCAGGGGCTCTACTACAAAGCAATTGGTCAATTATGTTAAAAAAGTTGGAGGGGCAAAAGAAGTGCATGTAAGAATTTCGTGCCCGCCAATAAGAGGGCCGTGCTTTTATGGAATTGACATGTCAACAGTATCCGAGTTGCTCATACCAAAATACGAAAAAGGCCCAAAAAAAGGGTATGTTTCAAAAGAAATAATAAAGCAGATTTCCAAGGATTTGGGAGCTGACTCATTGGAATACCAGCCGATAAGCGGCCTGGTAAGAAGCATCGGCAAGCCTGCAAAGGACTTGTGCATGGCATGTATTACAGGCGAATATCCGACGCCGTGGGGCAAAAAACTTTATCAGAAAGCTTGGGAGAATTATAGAAAAGGCATAAAAGAAAGGACTTATGCGTGCTAAAAAATACTACAACTTCTCGACTTCCTCGGCCTTCAGCCCCTTTTCGCCCTCAACAACCTTAAAAGAAACCTTATCTCCTTCTGTTATAGAAGTTCCTTCCTTTAACCCGCTTGCATGCACAAAATAATCCTGCCCATCATCTCCTATTATGAAGCCGAAATGCTTCATGCTGTTAAAAAATTTTACTGTTCCTTCAACCATTCTAGTTCCTCCCTTTCTTGAAATTGTCTGTGCATTTTTTGCAATAGTTTCTTGAAGCATACTTTTGCCCCATGTCAACAACAAATCTTTCCCTGCAATGCCTGCACATTCCTATTATCTTGTACAGTTTTTTCTTTGGTGCGGTTTTTCTCATAGTAAGCAAGATATTTCTGGGATATAAAATACTATGCATTATTATTCATACTCTATAGTAGCAGGCGGCTTCTGGCTGATGTCATATAAGACCCTGTTAACTCCGCGAACTTCGTTTATGATCCTGTTTGAAATCATTTCCAGCAATTCGTGCGGAATCTTTGCCCAGTCTGCCGTCATCGCATCAACGCTTGTAACTGCGCGCAATGATATGATATATTCATAAGTCCTTGCATCGCCCATCACACCGACTGTTTTTACAGGTATCAAAGCGGCAAATGCCTGCCATGCCTTGTCATAGTAGCCGGAATTTTTAAGCTCTTCGATGAAAATGTAATCGACTTCTTTCAAAATTTTCAGCCTTTCTTCAGTCACTTCCCCAAGAATCCTTATTGACAATCCGGGCCCTGGAAACGGGTGCCTGTCCAGGATTTCATCCGGAACTTTCAGCTCTTTTCCAAGTTTTCTTACCTCATCCTTATAAAAATCCTTCAATGGCTCAATAACTTTGAGCTTCATATTTTCTGGAAGCGTCAGATTATGGTGGCTTTTGATTTTTGAGGCGTATTTGCTTGGCTGCGCGCTCTCGATCCGGTCAGGATAAATTGTGCCCTGCCCAAGAAATTTTATGCCCCTGTGCTTTTTCTCCAGTTCTATTACTTTGCCCTCAAAGACCTCAATGAAAGCATGCCCAATGATCCTCCTCTTTTCCTCTGGCTCTTTAACTCCATTCAATCTTTCCAAAAATGTTTTTGAAGCGTCTACAACAAGGAAATGCCTGAAGTTAAGCTTTTTTTCAAAAAAATCCTTAACTTCCTCAAGCTCGTTCTTTCTTATCAACCCATGGTCAACAAACACGCAGTAAAGCTTGTTGCCTATCGCCCTATGGAGCAAAGTTGCTGCAACTGTGCTGTCCACGCCTCCTGAAACCCCCATTATAACCAAATTTCCTTTTACCTCTTTCCTTATTTCCTTGACTAATTTTCTTGGCAAATCTTTTATTTCCCAGTCTTTCTTGGCTTTGCAGGCCTCAAATATAAAATTTTTTAGAATCTGGTTGCCGCTTGGCGTATGCGCAACTTCTGCATGAAATTGTATCCCGTAAAGCTTCCTTTTTTCATTTTCAAATGCAGCAATTTTGCAAGTGTCTGTAGACGCCAGAACCTCAAAGTCCTTGGGGAGCTCTGCAACCAAATCCCCATGGGACATCCATACCTGCTCCTGCCTTGCCAGCCCTTTTAATATCCTTCCAGGTTTTTTAAGATAAAGCGTTTTTTTGCCAAACTCTTTTTGCTTCCCGGGCAGCACAGTCCCTCCAACAAGTTTTCCTATAAGCTGCTCGCCGTAGCAAATCCCCAATATCGGGATTTTCAGGTCTAGGACTTTTTTATTCATTAAAGGCGCATTATGCTCGTAAACGCTTGACGGGCCGCCTGAAAGTATGATTCCATCTGGCCCTAATTTTCCGATTTCTGACAAAGTAATATCGCATGGCTTTACATCAGAATAAACCCCAAGCTCCCTGACTCTTCTTGCAATGATGTGCGCATATTGCCCGCCAAAATCAAGTACTAAAATCATTTTACGTACAAATAGTGTCCAATTTTCCTTCTTCGACTGCCTTTCTTATCTCTATCACTATTCTTTCCCCATAGCTTATTGAAAACCCATACAAATACCCCGAATAAGGCGTGAACAATGTTCCGGGGCTTCCTGGAATTCTCATTGAAACATCAAAAATAACAATATCTTCCTTGCCTTCTTCCGCAACGACTGCACCTTGCAATGCGAATGGGCCGATAATTCCGACATGATGCTCTTTCTTGCATGCTGCGACAAACTTCCCCCCGAGGTCAAATATTTTCTCCAGCAAAGATTCTTTGACTGTCACATTAAAATGCCCCGTCTCAATGTATTTTGGCCTGACATACTTCAGGACTTCCATCTGCTCAGCAGCCGGCAATCTTAAGAGCCCGTCCAGATTTGTCTGCCTTCTTGCATCTGTTCCCATCAACTCCAATTCATTTGTCAACGGGCTGTAAAAGAAATTGAAATTAACCTGTGCTCCGATTGCATATTCCTCAATAACCGCTTTATTTAAATCAGCTTTTGTTATAATCTGTTTATTCAATAATTCATCTGACTTTTCTTTGTAGTCTTTGTAGCTTGAGCACAAAAAGAATGCTCTTTCGTAACCTCTTTTAGCTTCTGCAACTTTAACAATCACCAGCCTGTCAATTTTCTTCGGGTCTTTGAATAGTTTTGGCGTCCTTATTCCTGCTTTCTCAAGAAGGTAATACTGGTTTTTCGGAACGTCCCTTTCTTCCAGCTTAACCATGTTTCTTGTGCCATAGATTGGAACTAAAAACTTATTTTCTACATCCTTGAAATTGCAGTAAACCCAGAAATACCTGTTATGGACGAAGATTGTGTTTCTTTTCCTCAACTCTTCCTGAACTTCTTTTTTTGTGATGTCAGAAAATTTGTTAACGATTATAACATCATCAACAAAGCCTATTCCTTCCCTTCTTTTGAAATATTTTGTATAAGTTTTTTCCCTTCCTTTTTGTGCTACAACTAGGGTTTTAAATCCGTGAGAATGAGCTCCTCTGCAGACATCCAAAGCACTATGGCCGCCGAGCACACCGATGGTTAGGTTTTTCTTGTCGTATGCTTCCAAAATTTTTGATATTTGTTTTTGGGCAATCATTTTATTTATTCCTCAGTTTTTCAGTAATAATGCTCTTTAATTCTTTAACCAGTCTCTTAGCCTTTTCTATAGAATCTTTTGCTGTTTCAAAGTCCATTCTTTTGCCATAATAAACCAATGAATTTCTCTTAAACCTGCAATCATCAAATAGCCTAAACAAATCTTCATTTTTCAATATGTCTCTGATGTAATATCCCAGGCAAATGTGATTATTAACTTTATATCCGTCTAAAATGACTACTGCATGAACCAACTCCAAAATAGACGAATAGTAATCTTCAAACACAAAATTAGCGTTTTTTTCAGTCAACTCTTTCGTGGAAACTTGTATCCTGCTTTCAGCAGTTTCTATTAATGACTCAGCTTTCTCTTTATCAGGAGTTATTTTGATTGCGCTGCTGTAATTCAGGCATTCAGTCCAAGTAGATTCTTTCATCTGAACGCCTCCAAAAAATTGTTAAGTGTTATCCCATTTATTATGTTGTTGGATAAATGATGATTTGAAACTTCCCTAATATTCCTAAAATTAAATATCTGTATCCTGCGGTGAAGAATTTTCTCAAATTTTTTGAGATTGAAATCCTGCTTTTTTTGGGTTTCTATATACAAGTCAATATCGCTGTCTTCAATATCCTCGCCCTTTGAATAAGAGCCAAAAAGCACGATAACAGGGTTAAAATATCCCTTGACAATGTAGTCCATCAAGCCCGATTCAAAAATCAGCTTTATGTTAAACAATCTTTTTGCGAGCAGAAATTTCTTTGAAGCCCTGTCTGCCGAATAGGCAGATACTCCTGAAATAGACTCTTTCTTTAAGATTTCTTCTTTTTCCAGTTCTTTGCAGTACCTTATTACAGACGGCAATGGCAGATTCATCTCTCTTTCTATCTGCCTTACCCTTAGCTTGGCTGTGGGATTCATGAAAAAATACTCCTTTATCTTCTCTTTGATATTATAAGTTTTCATCTGATATTATAAAATATCAACTGATATTTAAAGTTATCGCTTGTTATTGTTTTGATACTTGTTTTTGGGTTATCATTTTATTAATTTGCTAAATGCTATCACAAGCAGCATTATTAAAATTATTAAGATAATTATTAGCACAATCACGCCTAAGATTATTCCAAAAATCAAAAAATAAGCTCCAACAGCTCTTCCGGTTTTAATCTTATAAAATTCTGAGATGCCTTTTACTGTTAAAACTATACCCCATACAAATAAGCCAATTCCAAGTATAAATCCTAATGCGTTTTGCAAATATAAGTTTTTAATAAGTGAATTCGTCACCGACAAGATTATAGATATCGGATAAGTTAAAATCATCGGGTAAATAAAAACTTTTATGTTTTGGCTGAAGACTGATTTAGTTTTTAGAATCCTTAAGCTTAAATGTAATAAAGACGCTGAAACAAGGAGTGCCAATGGCAAAAATATTATCCCGATTATGAGGAAAAAGATAACAAAGTTATTTCCAAATAATGGGAAAGGAAATTTGCTATAGGCTTCTTTATATACAAAATAATTTGATATAGACTGCATAATATAAAAT
>JACQSQ010000086.1 GCA_016211245.1 Candidatus Woesearchaeota archaeon | reverse complement strand
TTATTATACTGATTGGTATATATATTTTTTGGTAGAAATTAAGTGAGAAATAAATCGTACGTAGTAAACCTATTGCTTTTCTATTCTATAAGTGATTTTATCATGCAACTTGCCATTCTTAATTTGTATGTCTGCACTTGCAAACTTCTTGCAGCTAGGGCATACATGATGGATTTCCATGGAACCATCGCTTATTTTTATATCACTCTTGAATTTTAGTTTATCGCCAACCCTATATACTTCCATTAGACCCTTGGTAACTTTAGTCTGCCATGTTTCATTTTTTGTCTCAAGATTTTTTTCTATTTCTCCAGCACTTAATACATGCGTACAGTAAGGACATTTAAAATCAGCTATTACTTCATCAAACATTCCCATTTTAACTAACTTTTATTGCTTATTTGCAATCCTGTCGATTTCTATTTTAATATCATCCAAATCATACCTTATAGGAATCTTCTTGTTCTTCATTTCATCAAGAAATTTCCAGACAGAAACATTAGCTAATTCTGCGGCTTTTCCCATGGAAATTTTTCCTTCTGTATATTGATTTATAGCTTCTTGCAATAGGTATTGTTTTAGGCCCAAATTCAATAATTCCCTCATTACAGTGGATCTATCTTCTAATTTTTCCTTAGCAATTCTATCCGATTTTTCTAAAATTTCCTTTGGCACAGTCAAGCTTATTCTATCAACTTTCATTTTGATTCACCTTCTTTTAATTTATACCCGATTTCCAAAAAATGCGCGACAATATCGCCAGATAACCATGCAAATTTTGATAGTTCTTTGATTCCAGATTCATACTCATTGAATGTTAATACCTTTACTTTAAGGGCCTCCAGTAATACGCCGGGAGTACTTATGCACTCTAAACCTCTTGAGTTGGCAATTTTTCTAGGCTCTAAATTATCCATCAGTAACAATTTCGATTTTTCCTGAATGCATAACTCCATAGCTTCATTTTCGCCTAGACCTATGGCATCCTTCAATTTTTCTGCCTCTCCTTTGTGTTCTTCATCAATGTGCTTGACGAAAATAAACTCATTTATGAATTTTTCAATAAGTGCCGCGTCGCTGTAATTTTCTTTTTTTCCTTGAACAATAACTTCTCTATAAACCTCGTAAGGTATTAGTACTTTATTGTACAATTTTTCTAATGTTGATAATTTACCAATTTTTGCTAAAAGTATCAATGGCGAACTACTTGAAATAATCATTTATCATCACTTTACATCTAATAGGAATCTATTATCATCACTTATATTTAAATTTTCCTATTACAGTTTGTAACCATTTTCTAGTAATAAAAATCCAAACCTTTATATACTGGTAGTATAAAATACTACTGAGTAGTACTTACAAACCAATGTTGGGAGTGTAGAGATGAAGTGCAAGCTAAGCGTAAGTCTAGATGAAAAGCTCGTTAATGAGTTAGACAGAATTCTTTCTACAGGCAGGTACAGAAACAAAAGCCATGCTGTAGAATTTGCAGTCAAAAAGCTGCTGGAGGAAAAAAATGGCTGAAGCTGTTCCTCAGCACTCTGCTACACAATTGCCTGTAGAGCAAAAGAAAGAGAAGGGAGCTTTGGAGAATTTAGTAGATGAATTCTGGGATTTCGGAAAAAAGGCTATTGCTATAGGTGCTGTTGCTGCGAGCCCATTTATATTTTCTGCGATTGATCCATCACATTTGGTAAATGCACAACTTTTTACTTATGCAGTTTCAACCGGTCATGCAACAGCCAACTTGATGCAGAATAAACCTGTTACTGATGGGCTTATAAAAAGAGCGGCTACAGCACAACCAGTTTCTTATCAGCTTGCTAAAACCTTTTCAGGATTGAATCAGTTAGAAGCTGCGCTTGCACCCGATTATGGCAGTGTAGCTGCGAAAACAGCTAAGATTGGAACTTGGGTATTTGCAGCACAACCAGCTGTTGTGACTACAGACGCTATTCTAAACTACGGTTTAGGCAAAAATTTTAGAAAAAACTTGTGGCCAAGGGTAAAAGACACATTCCTGTACTTAGCGTTACCATCCTCAATTAATGTTGGGCTACTTTATACTTACGGTCTGCCTGTTCAGATGGCAGTATCTGGTATTTTAAGCTTTATCTATGGGTTAATCAATGCAAAAAGAGGCGGCGAAGCCAGCTTCAAAAACCTATTTAGCGCTCTGAACCCTTTTGCTTACATTGGCGCAGCTGCAAGCAGCGCATACAAGCTTGTCAAAAACACAATTTCTGGCGTGTATTATACAGCCTATGGTGCGGGAAATGGCGTTATCCACACTTTGGATTATTTGGGAAGCCAAGTGTCTCCAGCTCAGGCTGGCCATCATCCGCCTGCATCACATTCAACGCCAGCAAGGCCTCGAAGGCCGGCACCTTCATCTCATGCTCCAGCGGCGCCAGCACACCACTAAAAATGAAGCAGAAAATAAGCATCACTCTGGACGAGGAAACAGTAACTGAAATTCAAAGTCATCTGCGTACTGGCAAGTTCAGGAACAAAAGCCATGTTGTTGAATATGCAGTAAGAAAACTCTTAGAGGAAGAAAATGCCAGAAACTCTTGAGCAGAAAGTAAGCGGACACGAAACCAGAGAAAAGAAACAGGAATCAGAGCTCTCCCAATTTTTCAAGGGCGCTGCCAACACTGCTTTAGGAGCAGGGGCATTAGGCGCTTCTTATGCTATCTTTGGATTGGATGGATTGGTTACTGCCGCATCATTTCCAGCAGGAGGAATGATAGAAAAAAGAATAATGAAGGAAAAACACGATGAAAATAAGGATGAGCACAAGGACAAAGAAGAATCAAAGAAAAAACTTGAGCATGAAAGAGAATTTACAAGCAGGCACCTTAGAAATGAATCAATCTCGGGCTTTGCATTCAATTTTCCATTGATTTATGGCGTTAATGCATTAAGAAAGCTTCCCCAATATATTGGCTTGGAAGGCGTTGTTAATGTTCTTGGCTATTCAATTCCGTCATCAGCTCTTGCAGTTGGCGCTTTGTCTTTTGCCTCAACACCATTGTTTAATGCGATTTACTATCCGCTCACGTATTTTATCAATAATAAAACTTTCAAAGGAGCAGGAAAAGACTTGAAAGAGCAGTACAAAAAAACTCTTGGAAGATCCATGGCTTTAAGCGCGCTCTGGGGCACTGCAGTCGCAGCATCGGTCGCGATGCCTGCTTACTCATATTTATTATTCCCAGTATTGGCAGGATTTGAAGTCGCTTACAGGCTTGCGCTGTCAAGGGACAAGCTGAATTATTTGAAATTGTTGAACCCATTTACATATCTGCCAAAATTTGCAAACCCCGTTTACATAGTAAAAGGATTAGCGAGCCTAGCTCATCGATATAGGGCAAAGCCAGCAACGCCTGCATTGGCGCCCCAGCCAGCGCATTGAAAATGAAGCAGAAAATCAGCATAACTTTGGACGAAGAAACAGTAGTTGAAATTCAAAATCAATTGCGTAGCGGCAGATTTAGAAATAAAAGCCATGTAGTGGAATATGCAGTTTTAAAGCTTTTAGAGGAAGAAAATGGCAGAAACCCTTGAGCAGAAAGTAAACGGTCAAGAGCATAAAGAAGAAGAAAAAAAGAAAGACTCAGGAGTAGTTAAAATGCTCAAGGGAACAGCAAATGTTGCTGTAGGCGCTGCTGCAATAGGCGCTTCCTACATGTTATTCGGAAATACGGGCTTGGCGATTACCGCTTTCTCACCGATAAGCGGAAGAATTGTGACAAAGCTGGCAGGCAAGGATTTTACAACCCAAAATTTTAGAAATGAAGTTCTTGCAGGAGCTGTGACAGCGCCTTTATTAATCGGCACTTTAAAGGCTGTAACAGAACTTCCGAAATATTATGGCATTGATGGCCTGGTTAGCATATTAGGCGCGCAAATACCGGCTTATTCGCTTGGAATTGCGGGATTCACTTTAGCTGCAATACCTTTCTATACTGCGCTAACATACCCGATAAAATACCTGGTTGCAAACAAAACCTTAAAAGGATTAGGCAAGGATTTCAAGGAGAATTATCTTAAGAACACAGCAAAAGCCAGCTTGTATTTAGGGTTGCCTGGAGCAGCTTTAGTATCATTAAGCGCTACAGTGCCTATTTTAGCTCCTTATTTAATTCCGGCATTTTTGGGGCTGGGCATAACCTACAGGGCTTTAATGTCAAAAGACAAGCTGGATTATAAAAAATTATTCAACCCATCAACATATTTTCCAAATCCGCTCAAGCCGTTTTCGTACATTGCAGAAGGATTGGGCAGCTTAATGCGCAAATCTGGAAAGCCAGGCTCTAAGCCAGCCCCAGCTTTAGCTTCGCAGCCCGCTCATTAGAAACATTCTGGATGGATAATTTTGGCCAATTCCTCGCATCCAATTGTTAATCTTGGCCCTGGCCTATTCAGTAAGGAGTCATCAAAAACAAAAACTTTACCATTTTTTACCGCACCCAAATTCTGCCAGCCCTCTCTTTTTGTTACCCATTCTTTTGGAGCTTTGTCAGCCATGCCGCATATTGAAATTATTATTATTTCAGGATCATATTTTTGGATTTGCCCTGTCGTGATTTCTTTGCTGTGCACTCCTCCCCTTATCAGGCTGTAGTCACCGCCTGCGGTCTTGACAAGAGAAGGAACCCAATTGCCTGAAACGGTTGGAGGCTTGTGCCACTCCTCTATGTAGACTCTGGGTTTGGGAATTGTAT
>JACQSQ010000080.1 GCA_016211245.1 Candidatus Woesearchaeota archaeon | reverse complement strand
TTTGATTATAGATTCTTCTTCGCTTATTATATTTGGAAAATTGAATAAAATAGACCTCTTGCTAAAATCATTTAAAGAAATAGAGATACTTCAAGCTGTTTATCAAGAAGCGATCCTGGAAGGGTTGGAGAGTAAATTTGAAGATTCCTTAATATTAAAAAATTATCTGGATAAAGGCAAAATAAAAATCATAAGGCTGGAAAATAAATATTCGGAATTATCCAATAAAATTCAAAATCTCAATAACCTAGGCATAGGCGAATCACAAGCAATTGCATTAGCAAAACAGCTAAATAGAAAAGAGTTGATAATTGATGAAGCTCTTGCAAGGGAAACAGCAAAATCATTTGACTTAATTCCAATAGGTTCATTGAAAGTTCTCCTTCTGGCTTATGAAGAAAATATACTGAATGAAAAAGAGATTGAGGAGACAATAAATAAAATGATTAAGATAAAATTTAGAATTAGTGCAGCAACTTTGATAAGATTCTGGGAGTTATTTGAAAAATTAAAAAAGTAATTCACTTCCCAATCAGCTTCACAACATCGACCATCCTCTCTGAAAAGCCCCACTCGTTGTCATACCATGCAATGACTTTCACGAAATTTCCGCCGATGACGTTTGTCAGCTGTGAGTCAAGAATTGACGAGTGCGGGTCTGTTATTATGTCAACCGAGACAAGCGGCTCTTCGCTGTATTCAAGTATGCCTTTTAGCTTATCTGCTGCATTTTTGAATGCCTTGTTAATCTCCTCTTTTGTTGTGGATTTCTCCAGCTCGCATACCAAATCCGTGACTGAGCCGGTTGGGACAGGCACCCTCAATGAAATTCCATCCATTTTTCCCTTAAGCTCAGGTATTACCTCTCCAATCGACTTTGCAGCGCCTGTTGTTGTTGGTATTATTGATAGAGCAGCACTTCTTGCCCTTCTTAAATCCTTATGGGGTGCATCCACTAATTTCTGGTCGGCTGTGTAGGCATGTATTGTAGTCATAAATCCCCTCTTTACGCCAAAATTTTCGTGCAAGATTTTTACAACCGGAGCCAGGCAGTTTGTGGTGCAGGATGCGTTTGAGACAATGTGATGCCTGTTTTTGTCGTACATATCATCATTGACTCCCATGACGATTGTCAAGTCCATTTCCTTTCCTGGAGCACTCAACAGGACTTTTCTTGCGCCGGCTTTAAGGTGGCTTTCGCAGCCAGCCCTGTCTGTGAATTTGCCAGTGCTTTCAATGACAACATCAATTCCAAGCTCTCTCCAGGGGTACTTTGAAGAGTCAAGAACTGAAAGCACTTTTATTTTTTTTCCGTCAATAATCAAAGAATCATCAGTGTGCTCCACGGTTCCTTCATATCTCCCATGCACAGAGTCATATTTGAAAAGATGGGCCAAAGTTTTCGCATCAGTTACATCATTTACAGCAATCCAGCTTATGCTCTTGTCTTTAATGCCTGCCCTAAGAATCAATCTTCCTATTCTGCCGAAACCGTTAATCGCAACGTTAATCATTTTACCGCCCTTTGAATTTTAACCACGAATTTGTATAATTTATATAAATCTTTTCATTCACAGTTGTTAATGCTTTAACATCTTCAGCATATCCTTCAAACTTCTGGTGTTGATTATATCCTCTTTCTTCGCCCATCCCCTTCTTGCAGTTCCGATGCCTAATTTTATGAAATGCAGCTGGTCTGTGTTGTGAGCATCGGTGCTTATGGCCAATTTCACTCCAGCTTTCACAGCAGCCTTTACATGCACATCCCTTAAATCCATTCTTTCAGGATAAGAGTTTATTTCAAGGACAGTATTTGTTTTTTTTGCGGCTTCCAAAACAGCATCCAAGTCAATCTCATAAGGCTCTCTTTTTGTTATCAGTCTGCCGGTCGGATGGCCAATAATATCGACATTCTCATTTTCCATGGATTTTACCAGCCTTTTTGTCATTTGCTCTTTTGATTTTTTGAAGCCGGAATGGACTGCTGCAACAACAATGTCAAATCGTTTCAGAATCCTGTTTTCCACATCGGGAGTTCCGTCATCCCTTATGTTTGCTTCTGTGCCTTGAAGAACAGTTATTCCGCTTATTTTTTTATTCACTTTTTCAATCTCTTTTTTTTGCCTGATTATTCTTTTTTCATCAAGAGGATTTGCAATAGCCAATTTGCCGGTGTGGTCTGTTATGCATATATACTCATGCCCAAGTTTTTTGGCAGCCAAAGCCATTTCCTCAATTGTATTGCTGCCATCGCTCCATTTTGTGTGCATCTGCAGGTCGCCTTTCAAGTCGTTATAACTAATTATTTTTGGCAGCATGCGATGCTGTGCCAGTTCAATCTCGCCTTCATCTTCCCTCATCTCCGGCTCGATATATGCCATCCCCAATTTTTTGTACACCTCCCCTTCAGTATGGCCGGCAACGAGATTATTGCTCTTTTTATCAAACAACCCATACTCGCTTAACTTCAGGTTTTTTTCAATCGCAATCCTTCTCAATATTATATTATGCTCCTTGTTGCCTGTAAAATATAGCAAAGCAGCCCCGAAAATATTGTCGTCCATAACCCTTAAATCAACCTGTATCCTTTCTTTCAGCCGTATTGATGACTTTGTCGGGCCTTTTGCCAATACCTGCGCGACATTGGGCATTTTTGTGAAGAAGTCAATCACTTTTTCAGGATTCTTTGATGTTGCCAATATATCCACATCTCCGATTGTTTCTTTCATTCTTCTTGTTGAGCCCGCTATGCTTACCCTAACCACATCCCTGCATGACTTAAGCATTTCAGCCACTTCTTCTGCGCTGCTTAAGGCAAAGCCCAAAGGGACTCTTTGCCTTGATTTCTTCGCAAACTCAATGCTTTTCAAAATATTTCGCTCAACTGCCGGCCCTAACCCTCCTATTTTCTGTATCTTTCCTTGTTTTGCAGCTTTCTCCAACTCATCCAGATTTTTTATTTTTAGGTGCCTGTAGAGCTTCATTATTGTTTTTGGGCCAACGCCAGCTACAGAGCCAAGCTGCTCAACATTTACAGGTGTTGATTTCTTTAGCTCATCAAGATATTTGGATTTTCCATTCGTGAGGAAATCATCAATTTTTTTTGCTATGCCTTCTCCAATTCCCGGCAGTTCTTCCAGCCTGCCATCTTTCCATACCTGCATAATATCCTCAGAAAGCCCTTCAATAACCAAAGCCGCTTTTCTGTAAGCCCTGATTTTAAACGGCTCGTTTTGGAATTCCAAATAGTCTGCGATTTCATAAAGAAGCTCTTAAACTTCAAGGTATTTAATAGAAAGATATTATTAAATTTGATTTATTTAAATTTTTGGGAATAAGTTATCCTATTGTATAGTAAAAACAAAAATTCCAACAACAACAATGGGTTCGAACACGGCTTTTCTTGGTCATCGCAAAAATCCATAAAAGATTTTTGGGAACTCAAAAATTCGTAATTTTTGAGTAAACCCTATTCGCAAAGGATTTTTCAGAACTTCGTAACTGAAAAATCCTCTGCACTCAATTCTCACCCAAGTTGTTGGAATTTTTCGGGCTGGCTCTTATCTTTACTAATAAGTAATTACAGACAGAAAGATTTAAATAGATTTTAATATTCTAAAATGAATATGACAGATGGAGATTCGTTTAATCAACCTACAAGAAGACAAATGCTTGGAGTTTCGTTAGCAACAGCAGTTGCTGGTTTCTTAGGGGGAGTTAAGACAGCAAGGACTTTAGCAAGGCCTGATTTAGTTAGCATGACTCATTCTTATGAATTCATGACTGAGGGATATATTAAAATGTGGAGAGCTTTAGGCTCAGCTAATGTAGAGTTTCATCGGGCAGCAGCAAAGCAGAATCCAAAATTGGCACATGACTCTGAAGAATTTCTTCGCTTGTATTTGATAGATGCTGAAAGTATTAGGGGGGCTACTTTAAAAAATCCACACCTATTCTATGAAAGAAAAAAAGAATTAGTTGCTAGTATTGACGCTCATGTCGCAGATATTAAAAACTATTTATCAACAATTTAGTATTATTGGAGAGCCAGCCCGTCATCTCGAAATAAAGGTTTACTTCATAAACCAAAAAACTTTTCCTTCATTCTTACGCATAATTCTGTTGAACTATACGTACTTTACTCATTTCATTAAGTCCCTACGCTTCTTCGTATTTGTGTCCAAATACAATCTTTTCAAGATACAGTTCCTGTTTAGTAGAATCATAGGAAAATATTATTCTGAGCTTTCCAATCCATAGACGACAGCTTCCTTTCAAGTCATAATGAAGATGCTTAAATCGTGTTGGTTCTTCAGCCACTTCTTCGATTTTCTTCTTTATTCGTGCTTGTAATTGACTATCAAGTTTACTAAAATCTTTGGAGAATTCCTTAGTCGGAAGAATTTTATAACTCATTCCAATCAGCAAAATCCCTTTGTTTGATTTGCTCTTTTGCCTTTTTGTAGGAGTCCATAAAGTCTTTGTCAGCCATAAGCTCTAGTGATTCAACTATGGAGTCAAATTCTTCCTTTACACGAACAAGATCAAGGATAGCGTCTTTATTCACTGTGATTGTTCCGCTCATATTTTCACCTATGAAATCTAGATATATTTATCTATATAAAACTAGCGTTTCGGGACTTAATTTCATTTCATAAAGCCCAGAACTCTTACGAACTTTAACGAAAGCCAAACTAGGGCTTCAGCTTAATTGTTACCTTATCAGCAGATTCAAGCTGCATATTGACTATTTTGCCTTCTTTCTTAAC
>JACQSQ010000079.1 GCA_016211245.1 Candidatus Woesearchaeota archaeon | reverse complement strand
TGTATAAAGGAAAAACAAGCCATTTAATTGAAATAAGGACAAGGTCTGGAAGAAAAGTTAAGTTAACCCCGATACACAAACTCTTTAAAATCAATGAAAACTTAAATATTGTAGAAGCAGAAGCCCAAAATCTAAATGAAGGCGACTTTATAGTATCTCCAAGAAAAATTGATATTGACACAAAATATCATGAATTCTCAATTAATTTCGAATGCAGAGTTTGCGATGAAGATATTCTTAATAATATGCCATCTATTATAGATATGTTTTGCAAAGAAAAAAATATAACAAAAAAATCATTGGCTAAGTTGATTAATGCGCCATATCACACTTTGCTAAACTTCTATAATCATAGAAATCATCCAACATTAAATTTTATAAAATCCATATACAACTTAAATAAGGAAAATCCAAAAATTACTAGAATAAAAGTTGAGAGGGACTCAACAATGATA
Source organism: Candidatus Woesearchaeota archaeon (assembly GCA_016211245.1). GTDB lineage: Archaea > Nanobdellota > Nanobdellia > Woesearchaeales > GW2011-AR4. The sequence goes on along the minus strand of JACQSQ010000079.1, from coordinate 5,582 downwards.
AAAATTCCGCAAATATTTTCAGAAGAATTTTCAGAGTTGCTTGGTTATTTAATGTCTGATGGAATGATAAAAGGTGGCTCTTCAATCCACTTTTTCAATAAGAAAAAGCAGTTGCGCGAAAGAGTGTCCTACCTGATTGAAAAATTGTTTGGGCTGAAGACAAAAGAATATTATGCAAGAACAGTGGAAGCAGTTATGGTTAATAGCAAAGCGCTTGTTTATGTGCTTCAAAGCTTTGGCTATCCATTAAATAAGAAATCAAGAAATATTAAAGTGCCGTCCATACTGCTAAAATCCCCAGATTCTGTAATCAGCAGTTTCTTAATCGCTTACATAAGTTGCGATGGCCACATCGGCAAAAAGGAGGTCGAAATAACCACAGCAAGCAAGGAAATGCAGTCTGGTTTGTCCTATCTGCTTCTGAGGCTTGGTATATTGTACAGAGTAAGCCAGAGAATAATAAACCAAGTAAAATATTACAGGTTATTCATGTCTCCGAGAGAGGCTATAAAGCTTGCTCCATATTACAATAAGGATTTTTTCTATAATAGCAATGACATTGTGCCAATAACCTCAGGTTTGCTCAAAAAATTGCTAGATGGCAGAAAACCCTACGAACTTGAAAAAGAAGGAATATCAACAACTACCTACTATTCAAACAGCAAACAAACTGTGCAAACTTTCGCTAAAGTTGTCAATTTATTGAATGTCGAATATTTGCAAGATTTCAAAATAGCATTAGATTATGTTTTCTGCGATGAAATTGTAAGCGTGGATATTATTGAAGGCGAAGTAGATGTTTACGATATCACCGTCCCCAAAACTCAAAATTTTATTGGCGGAAATTTCCCAATGATTCTTCACAATACAGTAAGCCAGCAATCTCTTGCAAAATGGTCTGATGCGGACATTATTGTTTATGTTGGCTGCGGGGAGCGGGGAAACGAAATGACAGAGGTTCTTACGGAATTCCCTGAGCTAATGGACCCAAGAACAGGCAAGCCATTGATGAACAGGACTGTATTGATAGCAAATACCTCCAATATGCCCGTGGCAGCAAGAGAAGCAAGCGTTTACACGGGAATTACAATAGCTGAATATTACAGGGACATGGGCTACTCGGTTGCCCTAATGGCGGATTCAACATCAAGATGGGCAGAAGCCATGAGGGAAATATCTTCAAGGCTTGAGGAAATGCCTGGCGAGGAAGGCTATCCTGCCTACTTGTCAACAAGGCTTGCCCAATTTTATGAAAGAGCCGGAAGAGTTGTTCCGCTCGGAACAAAAAAAGAAGGTTCTGTTTCAGTCATAGGTGCAGTCTCTCCCCCTGGCGGAGATTTTTCAGATCCCGTAACCCAGAGCACATTAAGGGTTACAAAAGTTTTCTGGGCTTTGGATGCAAAATTAGCGCAGAGAAGGCATTTCCCTTCAATAAACTGGCTTACATCTTATTCGCTGTACCTGGGCACATTGGAGCCTTGGTTTGCCAAGAATGTTGCTGCAGATTGGAGTTCATTGGTTGTAGAAATGATGTCCACGCTGCAGGAAGAGGAAAAATTATTGGAGATAGTCCAGCTTGTCGGCTCCGATGCTTTGCCTGAAAGGCAGCAATTGACTTTGCTCACTGCAAGGCTGATAAGGGAAGTTTTGCTGCAGCAGAATGCATTCCACGATATTGACACATTTTCTGAACTGAGGAAAACTTATCTCATGATGAAGTTGATACTTCATTTTTCCAGGCTGGCAAATTCTGCGCTTGATTCGGGAATGAGGCTGCAGCAGATTCTGGCCACCAAATCAAAGGACAGGCTTGGTGAAGTCAAGTTCGTAAAAGATTATGAAAAATTGCTTGCAGAGCTTACAAGCCAGATGGAAAGGGAGCTGAGGGTTTGAGAATGATATTTATTGTTTTTAATTCAAAATCAAAAGGTTTTGTTAATGGCAGAAGCTGATAAACTTAAATTTGTTGACCAATTTACAAAATTTTTGAATAAAATTTATACAGATTTGAAAAGTCGAGGAGAAGTTAAGAAAATACCTCTCAGTTTGTTGAGATTATATGTTTATTGCAATAAATACGTTGCAAGGAATAAAGGACAACTAACCCAGTTTAAAAGATTTTATAAGAAATGTAAAGAGGATTTGCAGCCGTTGGCTGAAGAAGGGGGTATTTATATTTTATAGATAACAAACATTACAAACCATTAGGAATTGAGACCAAAGAGCAGTTTTTTCAGAAAATGGAACAAATGGCAAAACAGATAATATTTGCATATTGGCCTGAACAAGTTGAGAGTATAGATGACTGGAATGTCTTTAGGCAATTTGTATTCCATGATTTTGAAACTGCAAAAAAGCTTATATCAGGTGCTAAGAGCATTGCGGGTGTTCGAGTAATAATGCACCCTATAAAAGAATTTGAATCCAAAACGTTTCAAGTAACTTTTCAACCGTCAGATATAACAGAATTTCTTGATAAATTCAAAAAAAGAGATACTAGGTCAGACATTTCCATTCATGGAGTATTTGCAGATTTTCATGATATATCTTCTGAAAATGACGGAAAATTAAATGGGCATCCTGATTATTTATCCAGCAATAAGTATGGTTCCGCTTTTATTGAAAAAAAGCTCCTATGTAAAATAATCTGCGGAGACAGAAAAAGAACACGTGTATATGCAAAGGTTAGCCTTGCTTACATTCCTGCAATAGATACTCGAAGTAATGAGCTTGTTAATGTAGTAGGTATATATGTGGATATTGGAGAGCCCTATGATAGTGAAGCATTTGGAGGAGACCAATACCCACATCTCAACGATAGAGATGCTTTGAATAATTTGCTAATGCGCATAAAAGGTGATATAGCCTTTGCAAAAAAAATTCAGAATCAAATTGGGCATATGTTTGTAGTTGCTTTAAGTTTAGAAGAAACACAAAAGATAGTTCAGGAATTCATACATAAATTTGCTGGAGACACTCTTCCTCAAGGAATGACGCTAGAAGCAAATATAGTGATCAGATTCTTTTGCAATAACGATTTTATGGATTTACATGCCGGAATACTGCATGGTAAATTTTACAATGTTAATATCAAGAACTAATAGTTTGGAGGTCATTTCAAAATGAAAGAATACAAAACAATCACAAGGATAGCCGGCCCATTGATTTTCGTCGCGAAAACAGAGCCGATTGGATATGCCGATATTGTAAAAATTCAGCTGTCAAATGGCGAAATAAAAAATGGGCAGGTGCTGGACACAAGCGACGACATCGTTGTTGTGCAGGTCTTTGAGGGAACAGCGGGAATCGATGTTGACTCAAGAGTTAAATTCCTGGGGGATACATTAAAACTGAATGTTTCAAAGGACATGCTCGGCAGGGTTTTAAGCGGCTCAGGAAAACCCATTGACAGCGGTCCGGATATAATTCCTGAAAAAAGGCTGGACATAATAGGTGCTGCAATAAACCCTTATGCAAGGGCATCTCCTCATGATTTCATCCAGACTGGAGTTTCAACAATCGATGCGATGAATACCCTTGTCCGGGGCCAGAAACTGCCTATTTTTTCCGGCTCAGGCTTGCCCCACAATGAGATTGCTCTGCAAATTGCCCGTCAGGCAAAAGTTGTCGGAAAGCAGGAAAATTTCATTGTTATTTTTGCTGCCATGGGTATAACAAACGAGGAAGCGCAGTATTTCATAAATGACTTCAGGCAGACTGGGGCATTGGAAAGAAGCGTTGTGTTTCTGAATCTTGCAAACGACCCGGCAGTCGAACGCCTTGTCACGCCAAGAATGGCATTGACAGCGGCAGAATATTTTGCATACGAGCATGATGCTCATGTTCTTGTCATACTTACTGATTTAACCAACTACTGCGAAAGCCTTCGCGAAATAGGAGCTGCTCGGGAAGAAATTCCTGGAAGACGAGGCTATCCTGGATATATGTACAGTGTAGATGGTAGTAGGGGGGTTATAGTGAAAGACCCTAAAGGAGTAATAAGAGTTATTGAAATAAGTAAACTGTTTGATATTCTATATATTAAGAATGAAAAAATATCGAATGGAATTGAAGAAAGAATAAGTGTAAGTGGATGGCAAGCGCTTAGCTCAGACAAGAAAGGAAAATCTAGTTTTAAACAAATAAAACAGATACTGAGACACAAATATAATGGCAAGCTTTGTAAAATTACAACACAGATGGGGGAAACAATAGTTACTCCTAACCATAGTATATTCACTTTAAAAAATGGGAAAATTCAGTTATGCGAAGCCGGTAAGATAGGTGAAGAAGATTTGGTTGTACACATCAACAAAATACCATCAATACAAGAAACAAACTCAATTAGTATGCCGCTAGCAAAATTAGCTGGTTATTATGTAGCTGAAGGGCACGCAACAAGATACTTGGACACTAAAAACGGCAGAAATTGTTGGTGTCATTATATCAAAATAGACAACAATTCGGAAGAAATGATAGAAGATATAGTGGGTAATCACAAACTTGCATTTAAATCTAAACCTTCAGTTTTTATATCCGACAAAAGATCAGGCACTATTAGAGCTTCTATTGGAGGAAAAACATATTATGATACATTTGTACATACTTTGGGCTGCAACCATCGTTCTGATTTTAAAAGAATTCCAAGCTTATTATTTACCTCATCAAATAATGAGAAAAAAGCATTTTTCGATGCCTACTATGCGGGCGATGGAAAATCAACAGACCCAAGATATAATATTAAACAGTATGATATGGTTACAATAAGTTCCGGCTTGAGAGATGATTTGATGTTATTATCAAGACAATTATTTCCAGACAGAATACCAACGCTATACAAATGGAGAAATAGAGACGCATGGAAGGTGTACTTATCAACAAAATTAAAAGTTAAGCATTCTGTTTTAAATGACGTAATTGGTTGTAAAGTTTCTAAAATTGAACTTGTAGAACCAACAGAAGAGTATGTATATGATTTAAGTGTAGAAGGCAATCAGAATTTTGTAGATGCCTGTGGCAATATGCTTCTCCATAACACAGACCTTGCAACAATCTATGAAAGAGCAGGCGTCATAAAAGGCAAAAAAGGAAGCATAACACAGTTCCCGATTTTGACAATGGTAGGTGATGATATCACACATCCGATTCCTGACCTGACAGGATACATCACAGAAGGTCAGATTGTCTTGTCAAGAGAGCTTCATAGAAAAGGAATCTATCCCTGCATCGATGTTTTGCCTTCGCTTTCAAGATTGATGAATTTGGGAATAGGGCCCACAAGGACAAGAGAAGATCATAAGCAGGTTTCTGACCAGCTTTATGCTGCTTATGCAGAAGGCCGAGACTTAAGAGGTTTGGTTGCCATAGTGGGGGAAGAGGCTTTAAGCGAGAGAGACAAAAGGCTGCTTAAATTCGCAGCCGAATTCGAAGACAAGTTTGTAAGGCAAAAAAGGGAGGAAGACAGGAGCATTTCAGAGACATTGGACTTTGGATGGAAATTGCTGGGGGCCATACCGGAAAATGAGCTAACCAGGATAAGCCCGGAATTAAGGAAGAAATTTTATAAGCAGCAGTGAAAATAT
>JACQSQ010000078.1 GCA_016211245.1 Candidatus Woesearchaeota archaeon | reverse complement strand
ATATACAGGTATTCGCTTGGGACATCAGAATCCCTTAATGAAGCCAGTTTTCCGGCAGCCTCTTCCACCTTTGTGCTGGCAACAATCTTTGACTTAACTTCCTTTGACCTTTCAGAGCTTTCTGCCGCGCTTATCTTGGCATTAATGACAAATGGCAGCAGTTTTATCTCGCCAAAATTATTTGGAGATATCTTTCCCTTGTAGATGATTGTGTCCTGCAGCTTTAAGTCCTCCTTTAAGTCTGAAACAAAGAGGCTCAGCTTGTCAATGTCCTCTTTGGCTGCTGTCTTCAAAACAGCCAGTACAATCTCGGCCTTGTCGGCTTTTTTTATATCATCCTCATCTTCCAGTATATCCTTGAATTTGCATTTTTTCTTGGTTTCTTCAACTATAAACTTCCTTATATTGTCCTCGGTCATGAATTCCCTGCATTTCTCCGACAGCCCTTTCATGTGCTCGCATCTTTTGGTTCCCTGCTCAAGGCATTTTTTGATTTCTTCCCCGGTTTTCGAGCACCTCTCTTCCGCGTGCTTTACCTCCGAATCCGTAGATGTACGGCAATTTTTCTCAATCTGGGACTTCAGATCTTGACCTGATTTCTTCTCCTGCTCCCTGCATTTTTCTATGAAGGCTTCCTTGTCGCAAACTTTTGGAGTTTCAAGGCAGAGCTTTTGCTGCTCAAGCCATGATTTTTCGCAATGCATTTTGAAATCATTGTAAGCGGTTGCAGCTACATTTCCGGTTATCGATGTGGTGCTTGTCACAGAGATACATTCATAGCCCACTATGCAGCCCTTGTCATCGTATCTTGTGGTCATGCTTTGCCCTTCCGTGCATGTTGGCTTTGTCGGGGCTGGGCAGGCAGTCTCATATTTTATGCATTGGTAGCTTGTGACACAACCCCTGTTGTCGTAATAAGCTTCAAGCCTCTCTCCAGAAGCGCAGGATGGCTTTGAGGCTTGAGGACATTCGTCCTGCTTGCAATAATAAGTTACACATCCTTTTTCATCAGCCTTCTTTTCCAGATGCGTTCCAGCAGTGCATGCAGGAGTTACAGGCTCCGAGCATTTTGCCTGGCAAGGATCTTGGAAATAATTTATTGTTATGCATTTGCCGCTAGAGCAGCCATATTGCCGGTATTCGGAGCCGTCTGGGCATATCCCTTTCTTGCAGTCAGCATCTGCAACGCATTCCACATTTGGGCAAGCGGCAAATTCGCAATTAGCGCCTGTTCTTGACACATAACTTCCATCCGGGCATTGCTTTGCATCTTTGGCGCAAACGGTTAATTCCTTCTCGCAATAGCTGTACACGCATCCATTGGAGTCAGTCCTGCTTTTCAATACGGCGCCCCTTTCACATTGTGGTACGGGAGAGTACGGGCATGCCTGCTTTGATTCCGGTCGGCATTCGTTGCTTACGCTGAAAGAGAGGACTCTGCATTTGCCGGTTTCAGCATTGCATCTAGATTCGCATGATTTTCTTGCCGATTCGCTCCAGTAGCTGTAGGATTTGCAGGAGCCGTCGCTTCTTGATTCTCCAGAGCCGTCGTAGCATTCCCATTTTGCGCTTATAAATCCCCCGCCTTTGCCCGATTTATCCTCATTCTCGTCCTCTTTAACCCCAGCCATACAATTTTTCATGTACCTATCTTCGTCGCAAAAACGGCTTTCCCTGAACTTTTCGCATTCCCTGACAAGCCGCTCACCTTCAAAATCAAACCTTTTTTTGCATTCTTCGTCAAGATTTTCAATCCTCTGCTTCATGTAGAATTCGCCTCTCTTGTTGCAGGCTTCAACTATTGCATCCTTGTTCACGGGGCAGGAATACGCAACTGCATTCAGCTTCTCAAGCTCTGTAGCACCCTCCCTTGTGTACGCCGTGCCAATCTGCGAGCACTCTTTTTTTACATATTCCAAGCATTTTGATTCCTGCTCATCTATTTTCTTGCAGACTTCCTGGTAATCGCCTACCTTGTCCTTTAATTTGGCTATAACCTGCTCTGCTATCTTATCTGGATCATTGCAGTTTTGCTTTATTTCCCTAGGATCTATTTCATCGCCTATATACTCAAACAACATTCCAAAAACCATGTATTCTTTTGAGTAGCCCTCATAGGAGGGGGCATAATAATTCCTGCCATAGCCTTCATTCTCATAGGAAAATGCGCTTTTTCTTTCTTCCCTTTCCCTGAATTTCATCATTTCTTTTTTGAACTCCATTTCATCGAAGTCTTCCCCAAACTTGTCTTTTGCCATCCTGCGCATTTCTTCTTCGGAGAAATCTTCCTTCATGAAGCGCCCCATCATCTCTTTTTCAGAATCAATTTGATTCCTGTAAACAATTATGTTACCTTCTCTGTAATATTCTGTGCCCTCTCCAGCAGGGTCTATGGGGCGGCCTTCATATTGGCTTGGATTGCTTTGTTGTGCGAAAACAATATTACTAAGGATAAGAAAAATACTAACAAGCAAAGAAAGCCCTCTTTTTATCTTAATCATAACTTTTATTTTAATGAGAATGGTTATATTTAAGCTTTTTTCTTTTCAAACCTCAAACCCGTACCTGCCGTACATTGGGGTAAACAAAAAAGGGCCTAAAAATTCCAATTCAAGATGCCCATTGCTGCCTTTTGTGCCCCTTACCATTTCCTGTTCCTGCACATTTCCAACAGGTCCTATTATTATCCCGTTGGGCTTTAACTGGTTTACAAGCTCTTTTGGGAATTCCCTGCATGCAGCAGTTATGATTATCTTGTCAAAAGGGGCTTCTGATGGTATGCCTCTTGAGCCGTCTTCTTCGAGAATAAAGACATTTCGGATGCCTGTCCTTTTTAGGTTTTGCTTTGCAAGCTGTATAAGTTCCGGGATTACTTCTGTTGTCAAGACCTTTCCCGTTTGACCAACAATCTTTGCGATGATAGCAGCCTGATAGCCTGAGCCGGTTCCGACTTCAAAAACCTTTTCATCTGGCTTTAATTCCAGCGCGTGAGTCATTATCATCACAGTGGTAGGCTGTGAAATTGTCTTGCCCCTGAGCAAAGGCAGCGGCACATCCTGATAGGCTGCGTTTTTCAGCTGCTTGGGAATAAAGTATTCTCTTTTCACTTCCTTAAAAGCCTTTATTTCCTCAGGCCTGAAACCAAAATTCTGCTTCCAGAAGTCCAATAAGCCTATTTTTTGTATCATGCCGGGTGCAAAGGCAGGCAAATACTTAAATTTTTTGCTAAAGTTTTTTGCGGCTGTCAATAATTCTTTTTTCCTTAAGCTCCGTTTCCATGCCTAATCTGCCCAATAACTCCTTAAGGCTGACCAAAATTATTGACGGATTTACCTCAGTTTCACTGAAAATCCTGTTTTTTAAGCTTTGCTTTAACCTTTTAATATCTGCATTTTTTCTGGGGGCAACATACAAGATTAATTCATCAATTTCGTACGGGTTGTTATTTCTCTTTTTGATTTCTATTTGCCATTCCTCAATATCCTTGTTTGCCATCATAATAGGGAAGAAAACATTCAGGTTGACGAAGCTGCCCTTTATTTTTGTAAGCCTGAACTCAGTATACTCGGATTTTCTTTCTATATTGCCGCCGAGCCTGGGCAGGTTTCTTTTGCAGTGCCGGCATTTTTCGTAATAAATGCCATTTGTTATATCTCCAGTTTTGTACCTTAATAATACCGTGCCTCTCCAATCAAGAGAGGTGTATACAATCTCCCCTTTTTCACCTTCCCCTACCCTTTTGCCATCCTTGTCAACAACTTCTATATATTCAAAGTCCGGATAGAGGTGATAGCCGGAATCTTCATTGCATTCGACCCATGCGGTCTTTCCCTCTGTAAACGCATACGTTGACAGGATTCTTGCGCCATTGTTTCGCAAGTATCCTTTTACCTTATCCCTTAATCCCATTGGAACACGCTCGCCGCCAAAAACTACCAGCTCCACAGTACTTAAATCAATTTTGCTGGCTTTGCCTGCCCTGACTAAATGGTACAAATAGCCTGGCATCCCTGCCAGCAGGCTTGCCTTCATGCTCCGGATAGACCTCAATATCTTTTCAGTCCCTAAGATCTTTCCTCCGCCGGTGTTGAGGGAAAGGAGATTGGCTCCTTTGATGGCGTAAAAAGCTTGCCAGAAAGCAAGATGAGGCGCATAAGGAAATGCATTGATCACAACGCTGTTGTCTGAGACATTTAGCACATCCATCATTCTCCTGCCGCTTTCTTCCAGCATTTGCAAATCACGGGGCGTGTAAAAAACAGGAACAGACATTGCACTTCTTCCGGTTGTAAAATGGATATGAACCGGCTTGTACTCGTGATAAATGTGCTTTTTGTTAAAGATTATCTTTATCTTTTTATCAATTGCCGCATGCTGCTTTATCAATTGCCTGTTTGGCTGCAGAATAAAATCAAGAAATTTTTTTGGCTCTTGCTTGGAAGGGGCTATGCTTTCCTTTGTCGTGAACGGCAGTTTCTCCAAGTCATTAGTCGTTTTTATGCCTGAAAATTTTATCTTGCTTTTTTTGAATAACTCCCTGTAATATGGGTGGTATGGAATCTGGTATTTTATGAAATCCTTTAATAGGCTGTCCTGCAGCTTCCTGATTCTCTCCGGTTTTAAGCATTCCAATCGGCGCCAGTTTGCCATATGCGGCAAAACATTTTTATAACATAAAAAGATTTCTATGCCTATGGCGGCAAAAGAGCAAATCATAGAAACCCTGAAGAAAATTTATGACCCAGAGATACAGCTGGACATATGGAGCTTGGGGCTGGTATATGATGTGAGCGTGGAAGGGTCCAAGGTGAAGATACTTATGACTTTTACCTCTCCAATGTGCCCGTATGGGCCAGCATTGCTGGATGATGTAAGAAGGCAGGTTTCAGCTGTTGATGGTGTTGGCGAAGTTGATGTTGAAATCACATTTACCCCAGTCTGGGGCCCCGACAAGATGACTGAGGAAGCAAGGATGGCGCTGGGGATTTGACTTTTATAGAATAATTTAAATATAATGATTCTAATGGTTCAGACATGAATAAGATTGTTTTATTTTTTATGATATTTGTAGGTGTAATCTTAATCTTTTATATATCTTCTTACTTTAATTTTGCTATTTTTGATATTCAATGTTATGATGAAGTAGCAGTTTGTTCTTCCGACTCTAGAATAGAAGGCACAGCGCAATATACTGATTTTCAATATCCAGAATCAGAATGTTTCAAAGACTGCAAAGTTAGAAATTTTAGATGCGGCTATGATTTAAAATTTAAAGAGAATTGTCTAGGATGCATTGACAATTGTAGAGAAGAGTCTGGACTTAAAGAATTTCCGCAAGGCGATTTGAGCGACGAGCAACTTATTGATACGCAGTTAAGAGAAGAAAAACTTTTGACTTGCTCAAAAAAATGTTATTGACCGTTAAACAAGATAAATCAATAATTTAAAATGCTTCAAGACACTATCGGCTATCTAGGCGGGATTTTTATCATGATTAGTTTCATTCCGCAAGTCATTAAGTCTTACAGGACAAAAAGCGTTGAGGATTTGTCTTTGTGGATGATTGTTGCGACTTTTGTTGGAACAGTTTTCTGGATTATTTACGGTTTTTTGATAGATTCAAAACCAGTTCAGGTAATGAATATTATTTTTGGGGTAATTGTAGCTTACCAGCTATTTCTTAAGATAAAATATAATAAATAACTAAAAAATCAACTTATCGGGATACTCATGCCATTTTGTATTTCTGCTTGTGTAAGCGCGATTTTATAAATTCTTACTTCATCTATTGCTCCATTCAAATATTCCCCCCATACTGAATTGCCGCCAATCCTTAACGCTCCAGTTGATGTGGTTATAGTGCCGGGATTGGAATTGCTTGCTACGAGCACACCATTTCTATAAAATCTCAATACAGAGCCATCGTAAGTTCCTGCAATGTGAGTCCATGTATTGAGAGCTAGTAGTTGCGTATCAATTGCGGAACTGTCAAAACCGCCAATATTTGCATAGACTGCAGGCGGTCTTGAGCTGCCGTCAGAAGCATAAAGTGCATAAGCCAGTCCGCCAGATCTTTCTTTCAAAGCCACAGTAGTCCATCCGCTTAATGAAGATGGCTTAACCCAAGCCTCAATGGTCATCCCATTTGTCAGGTCAAGCAAAATATTATCATTTATAGTGACCCAGTCATTAGTTCCATCAAACTGCAGTGCATTTCCATATTTTCCTGTAGTCCATGTGGCTCCAGATATAGCTCCGGTTAATCCGTTTCCGGATGAATCAGCAGCATTTGTTCCATTGCCTTCATTAAATCCATAGGCTGCGACAAGATCGCTTGGCTGGGGCGGTGGAGCATTTGCCACATTAACAACTACGGAATGCGAGTTTACATTTCCTACAGCATCTCTCGCAGTTGCAGACAAAATATGTTGCCCATTTGCTGCAGTTGTTGTGTCCCAATTAACAAGATACGGGCTTGAAGCGTCCTCAGGGCCTAAATTAGCTCCATCTAATTTAAATTGAACTCCAATAACACCTAGGTTATCTGCTGCCGCTGCGCTTACTGTTATTGTTCCATTAATATTTGAATTGTTTAAAGGAGAAGTTACAGTAACGTTTGGCGAAGTTATATCAACAAAATTGTCAACTGTGACGTTAATTAAACTTGAAAATCCTAGATTTCCTGCAGCATCCCTTGCCCTTGCCTGCAAAGTGTGCTGGCCATTTGAAGAGCTTGCTGTGTTCCAAGATACTGAGTATGGGCT
>JACQSQ010000083.1 GCA_016211245.1 Candidatus Woesearchaeota archaeon | reverse complement strand
TTTAATGCCACCAATGCAAAATCATCTGTTGTAGCGCCATACCTCAGCATATACTGCTGCGCCACCAATGCGTTTTGCGCGGGAAAAACAAGTCCTTCAGACTGCTCGTAAAGCCTTTCTCCAGCCATCATTATTTCATGAGTCGTATTTTGGGAATTATTGGACAATAACCTCTCAACGCCAACTACCAATACATTGCCATAATCAAGTTTATTGGCAGTCCATAATGCGGCTCCGCCTCCGCCACAGACCGCTGATGTTGTGATAATAGGAATCTTCTTTTTGAATATGCTGCTTATCACAGATGAAAATCCACGCTGGCGCTCACCATTGGATTCCGAATCAACAATAGATGAAACCATAGCATCCACATCTTCCAATTTGATGCCAGCATCATCCAGAGCTTCCATTACGGCTTCATAGACAAGCTCCTGGCTTGTTTCAGACTGCGCCCCAAATTTGGTCATGCCAACCCCTTTTACGTACATAGAAATACACCTTACCTGCTGAACTTTGCCCTGAATTCAGCTTTATTCACTATAGCCAGCATTATCAAAGCCTCTGCAACCAAAGCTTCCTTGACAAAAACCTTGCCCTGCAGGATTGCGCCTCTTTCATCCTGGGCTATTAAGTTAATCTCATACCTGACTTCATCGCCAGGCAGAATTGGAACTGAAAATTTGACTTCCTTGAGCTTGTAAGCCAGAACGTCTTTCTCATGATGATTAGGAATATTACTTCTTGCAAGCAAGGTTGCTGCTTGTCCCATCCCTTCCACGGTTAAAGCTCCTGGCATTATTGGAAAACCGACAAAATGCCCCTTTAGAAAATATTCTTCACCTGTTAATTGCTTGACTGCTATGATATTATTTGGAGTTAATTTAGTAACTTTGTCTATTAACAAGAAAAACTTGTTATAAGGTATTATTTGCATAATTCCTTCGGAATCTATCTCCCCCCTATCATTCATAAATTCGCTGAACTGGCTCATTTGGAGCTTCTCAACTGCAGATTTGTTTAAATAACTTTCTACTTTAATAGCTTTTAATATATATTTTGTATCCTATATCTTACATTATTAAAAATCCAAAATCTTTATAAAAATCACAGGCTATTAAAATGACGCATGGTTAAAGGAAAAAAAGCCAGATTTGTCATTAACTTTAGACAAAAGGCCATAGTGGATGGCATAAATAAAGCCCTGAAGCCTTTCGAAAAGGTATTTTTAGCTTTAAAGGGCACCTTAACCAAATCCAAGACATCCTTTCCATCTGCCTATAAATATCTTGATAACATATTCCGGCAGCATATCGTTACTGGCAAAAGCTTGTTTAACCCCTCAAAAATGGAGGGTATGGGCAACTTTATAACAACCAATGTCATGAAAAGGCTGCCGCATGTTGACGAATCCCAGATTGAGGAAATATTTAGAAACCCTTCAAACCAGTCTTTTTTGGATGTACTGACAAAGGGGTTTGGCATAAACAAAGGAAAAGAAAAAAGCTACTCTTTGCTTGGAAAAAATGGTTTCAAAAGAATTCTTATAGCCAACAGGGGGGAGATAGCCCTTAGGATTATAAGGGCGTGCAGGGAATTGGGAATAGAAAGCGTTGTTATTTATTCTGAAGATGAGCAGGACAGCCTTGCAGTAAAATTTGCCGACAAATCCTACAGCATAGGCAAGTCAAAAAATTACCTTGACATCAAAAAAATAGTAAACCTTACAAAGCAGGCTGGATGCGATGCCATACATCCCGGCTACGGATTCTTATCTCAAAACCCAAAATTCGCAAAGCTATGCGAGGACAAAGGAATCAAATTTATAGGCCCCTCTTCAAGAATGATAGAAAAACTAGGCGATAAAATAGAGGCCAAAAAAGCCATGCAGAAATCAGATGTGCCGGTGATTGAGGGAATAAGAAAAGATCTTAAAAGCATGAGTCATGCCCTGAAGATTACAAAACAAATCGGTTTTCCGGTTATGATAAAGGCCTCTGCAGGCGGCGGGGGAAAAGGGATGAGGATAGTAACAAAAGAAGACGATCTGCCAAATGCTTATGAAAGCGCTTATAATGAAGCATTAAACTCATTTGGAGATGGTTCATTGTATATAGAAAGATATCTTGAGGAGCCTAGGCATATAGAATTTCAGATTTTAGCTGATAAGTACGGAAATGTAATACATCTTGGAGAGAGGGACTGCAGCATACAAAGAAGACATCAGAAACTGATTGAGGAATCGCCAAGCCCTGCCTTGACACTCGAATTAAGGGAATTAATGGGGAATGCCGCAGTGAATGCCATCAATGCAATAGGCTACGAGGGTGCAGGCACTATTGAGTTTTTATTGGATAAAAGCAAGAATTTCTACTTCATTGAGATGAATACCAGAATCCAGGTTGAGCATGGCGTTACAGAAATGGTTACAAACGTTGATTTGGTGAAGGAGCAGATCAAACTGGCTGAAGGAGCAAAGCTGGCCTACAGGCAGGAAGACATAAAGATTGAAGGGCATGCAATAGAGTGCAGAATTAATGCAGAAGATGCAATCAATAATTTTGCCCCAAGCCCCGGAACCATAGTCAATTACCTGCCCCCTGGAGGGCCTGGGATAAGGATAAGCAGCTCGGCACACACAGGATACAAAATATTGCCGCATTTTGACTCATTGATTGCCTTGCTTATATGCCATGGCAGGACAAGGCATGAAACAATTGTGCGAATGAGAAGGGCTTTGGATGAATTTATTATAGAAGGCATAAAAACAACAATCCCTTTCCACAAGCTCGTATTAAACAAAAGGCAATTCCTGAAGGGCAATATCACTACATCATTTATCGAGAACAATAATATCATGGAAGAGCTAAAAGAAATAAAGCCGAAGAAAGAAGCCCTGCCAAAAGAAAAGAAAGTTTTGATTGTGACAACTGCCGTTGTGCAGTATATGGCCAGTAAGCAAAATAATCACAAGCCAAGCCCGTGGATTGTGGCTGCAAGACAGGAAGCTTTGAATGAGGGAAGTTTTGAGGAGTAGGTTTTTATAGTTCTTTTTGATGCCGGATTGTATGCAATACAAAATCCACCGCTTCAAATCCCCGACATCAACACAAGACAAGGTCAAAGAATTCTTAAAAAAGGGTTTTAGCAATATCGTTGTCATAGCAGATACACAAACAAGAGGCAGGGGCAGGTTTGGAAGGAAATGGCATTCTGGGAAAGGAGGCTTGTGGATGTCTATTCTATTAAAGCCTGCAAATATTAAGAATATCCAATATCTTACTTTTGCAGCTGCAATTTCCGTCGTCAAATCAATAAAAAAAATATGTAAATTTGATGCCAACATTAAATGGCCCAACGATGTTCATTATAAAGACAAGAAGCTATGCGGGATATTGACCGAGAATGTATTCGGGAAAGAAAACTATGTCATTGCAGGCATTGGATTGAATGTTAATCAAAGTGAATTTTCTAAAGACATAAAAGATATTGCATCTTCAATAAAAATAATCACCAATAAAAAAACCAACATTAACAAATTATCAAAAATAATCATAGACGAATTTTTTAATATCTATAATCATCAATACAATAAAAATAGATTAAATAATATTATGAAAGAATGGAAAAAATATTGCGATACAATAGGCAAAGAAGTTTCTGTAATTACAAAAAATGAAATTATTAAAGGAAAAGCTATTGGTGCTGATGAAGATTGCAATCTAATGTTGAAATCAAAAGGCAAATCGATTAAGATTGTTGAAGGTGATTTGAGGGTAAAATATTAGTCAGTCTTTAATTTTTTCTTTATATCTTCAGGAATTGAAACGGATTTCACCTTTTTTGCGTTGACAAATACATTAATAGTGTATCCTTCTGCTAATAGCTCATTATTATTTTTCCTGAAGGCTTTATTATGGAATTTGATGCTCTTTTCCTTTATTTCCACAATAGAAGTCTTGATTACCACCACATCATCATACCTTGCTGGCTTAAAGTAATTGCAATGCGCTTCAACAACAGGGGTTAAAATGCCTTTATTATGCAAAGCGTTGTAGTCTATTCTCAGGCTCCTGAATAGCTCTCTCCTTCCTGATTCAAACCACTTGAAGTAATTTGCGTAATAAACAACCCCTCCAGCGTCTGTGTCAGCATAAATAACCCTGTGCTCTACTTTGTGCATAATTCCAGTTTAATGCAGTGATTTATATTGGTTTCCATAATCATAATCTTTAAAAGAAGGCATATTCTACCTATTTAATCATGGCGTTTTTAGAGAAAGTTCCTATATTAAAGAAGCTTGTGGATACTGGCTATGCAATACTTCTCGTGATAGTTATAAGCGCATTAGTTGGGTTGATACTAGCATTTCCAGTTAAATTGCTCTGGAACTATGTTTTTGGAAAATATCTGGAAATAAATTGGTTTGAGGCATGGGCACTGAACGTTCTCACAGGCATATTATTTGGTCAAAGAATTTCTAGTAAATGAGTAAGATAAAAAGTGCAACAAATACAATCGATACGTAATCATACTCTTTAAGCTTAAGAATCTTGTTGATTTCTATGCCTTCGTTGTATAATCTTGAGTACATTGCATCGCTTAAATTAGAGGCGGATTTAAGCATCTTGTGAAGCATCAGGCTAACTACAAGTTTAATATGATTCATCTTCCTGAAATCAGCAAGCCTGGAAATCATAGACTCCCTCATCCTTTCAAAATTGACAAACATTACGGGAATGAACCTTATCGCTATTGAAACCGTCGTTGCAATATTTCTTGGCCTTATGCCAAATATCTTTAATGGGCTTGACAATTTTTCTATGGCCGTGACAAGGCCTGAGATGGGAGTTGTGAATGTAAGTATCATAGATATCAGTATGAACATCAGGAAGCGCCAGATTGCTACCAATCCTTGCCTTAATTGATTGGGGGAAAACATGAGATACATCAAAAACAAAAACGCAAAAATGAAATAAAATGACCTTAATCCTTTTATTATCGTTTTTACGTCTATTTTGGCTAATAATACGCATAATAAAATAAATGACGAGAAAACAATCATGTCATTCATGCTTTTTGAAAGAAAAGCCAGTATGCTCAAGACTAGGACATAAATGATCTTCAACCTTGGGTCAAGCGAATGCAGCATAGTTTCCCTGTGCCTGTACTGCCCGAAATAAAGCTTCTTAATCATCCAGACCAGCCCCTTTTATTATTTTTTTATTCAATCTTGATTTTTTGCCATTGAAAATCACACTGCCGCTTTTCAATACAATAACTTCATCAGCGTATTTCAGCTCGCCAAGCATATTAGTGACTAAAATTATTGTTATTTTATCTTTTCTGTTAAGATACTTTATGATATCCAGTATATTTTTCTTATTCTTTTCATCAAGATTTGTAGTCGGCTCGTCAAATACAATGCACTTTGGATTCATTGCAAGAACACCTGCCAATGCAACTAGCTGCTTCTGGCCTTGAGACAATGCATTTACATTAACTTTTGCAAGATGCCCTATCCGCAGCTTTTTTAGCGTCTCATCAACAACGCTTTTTAGCTTATCATAACTGTATTCCAAATTTTCCAGCCCGAAGCCTACATCCTCTTCGACGACAGAATAAACCATCTGATCCTCAAAATTCTGGAATACAAATCCGACATTTTTTCTCGCGTTCAGCGAGTCTTTTTTTGTATCAATGCCGTTAACAAAAACACTTCCTTTGTCGGGGACTACCAGCCCATTAAAATGCTTGGCTAAAGTAGTCTTCCCTGACCCATTTGCGCCTATGAGCGCTGTAAAGCTCCCTTCTTCTATCTCCAAACTGATATTTTTGAGTATAAATTTCTCTTCATATCTGAAGTAAATATTTTTTGCTTTTATCATTGGAACGAAAATGAGTATATTGCCAAGTTTTTATCCGCTGTTATGGCAAGCTTGTTCTCTTTATTATCTTTTGATTCCATAAGGTTGTATAATCGCGGAGTATTTATTGATATAACCTTTAATTTTTTATTGTTTAATTTAATATGTATTTTTTTTGAC
>JACQSQ010000077.1 GCA_016211245.1 Candidatus Woesearchaeota archaeon | reverse complement strand
TTTGATTATGGGGAATATCTTCAAAGAAATAAAATCGAGACATGTAACTCTATTTACAAAAGGAGATTTAGTTCGGCAACCAAATCAAGAAATGTTAAATGCCAAAAAACGGATATTATCTTGAGACTCATTGCATATAACATCGACCGATTATTAAAAATTGGAAAAGAAATTATTTTAGTTTGGATTAGGATTTGAAGGGTTTCATATTAGCCCCAAAAAAAGCAAAGTTTATAAACTATTTAAGCAAAGTTACTCAGTATGAAAAATAGGTTTCCGATTTCTTCAATAAATGCTACCATCTTAATATTTGCAATTTTTGCTTTTTGTGTAAGTATTTTTTCATCTCAAATATACGCTCAAGGCGAATCTGAAAGCGCGCAGCTATTCCATAAAAATTGTGAGAGGCTGCATCAGGCATACGGTTCAGGCTCTATACTGGATGGCGAGTATTGGTTTACAACAGAAGAAGGTGAACGCTCACCATTGTTTGAAGGAGTCATAGCATATTGCAAACTTTTCGTCGGATATCAAGTTTCAGAGATTGTAGACGATGTAACAATTGACGTTTACGACGCCGAATTGAATGTGTACGAAAGAGATGCTCAGGCTGAGCAATATGTTGCAGGTTTTGGTATTTCTGGCAGATTTAGGGCAGACAAAGTTCCTGTGGAATTTTATGGTGAACCTCATGGTAAACAAATCCAACAGGCAACCCTAATAAGGCAAAACGGGCGTTGCACAGTCTCAATGTTTGGGAGCGCTAAGGTTAATGAATTGTGGAAGGAATACCATAAAGAGGATACTGGAGGTCCAGGTACTGCTGAAGATCTCTACTTGCCTGAGAAGGAATCTACAATCATTGACCTCCATCCGGGATTTAATCACGACCAAGAAGCGCGCTTAAAAGAGATAATGCAATCTATTGGAGCGGATATGCTTAACAGCCCATTATGTGGCGGTGAGCATGTAGAGCAGCAAATCACCACACTTCCTGCAGAGAATATGCGAGAGACGGAACTTGAAGCAGTTGAAGCGCTTGTTGAGACAACTCCGAGGGAGGATGATTTTTTGCCTGGTCCGAGTGAGGAGGAAGTTATTCCCGAAGAATTACGCAAAATATATATTCCATTGCCATATTACAAAGCAACCGCATTTGTGTCTCATCCTCTAAGTATAACATTTGTAAACGTAGAAGGCAGACCAGAAATTTATTTCCCGGATGGCAGGGTTGTGGTCCCTCAAAAAGGGGACAAATTAGAAATTCCTCTAAACACAAGAATCGTTACCGGTCTGCGGACACGAATACAGATTAATGGATTTGCATTTCTTGAGCAGTCAAGCGAAATGAGATTTGAGCCTTTCGTTCCACCAAAGGCACCAGAAGGTAGCAGCCCTCTTGCTGCTTGGGTGATTTACCGTGGCTCTGGACGATTTAAGAGCGTTGTACGTCTTATGCCAGCAAGTGCGACAGGGGTAATGTTGGGAGCTAGAGGAACAGATTTTGGCTTGGGGGTTATTCCAGAATCTCAAACAACTATTGTTGAGATTTACGATGCCGAGGTTGAAGTAATTGCACCAGACGGAAATTCAAAAGTTATCAAGTCAGCTTACGACTCTGAAATCCAAAGAGTGGAAATAAGCTCTGACTATCAATTGACTGAAAAAATTGCGATACCAAGTTCTGAGTGGGAGTCATATGTTCTCAGCAGGAGCGAGGCTTACGAATCACAATCAAATAGAGGCAATTCATCTCTGTTTTTGGTTATTATTCTTGTAATCATTGTTGTTGGAGCAGGCTATTTTATTTACATTAGAAAATCCCATGCTCAAAAATAGCACAATTTGATATGTTAATGGCTGTACATACTTAATCAATGTTAGGTTTAGTTGTGATGCAATTGAAAAATCGTTTCTCTTTTCCCGATTTAACGAAGGCACCTATCTAAAGGATTTTCGGCAGTAAGAAAATTTTGGCTAACATCGGAATTCCTGTTAAGTTCGTTTCCAGCTACGAGCGAAGCGGAGTTCTGGAAACCTGCGTCCGCAAAGTAATTTTTAGTGGCTCGTGTTCAATCAAATAAGCGAAGCGATACATCAAGAACAAACATCAAGGGGGGACATTTCGTCGTAATCGTTGGTTAGTCATATAGGGTGAGGCATTCATCAGTATTTTATTTCTTCCAGACAGATGGCTTCTGTTGTAGGCAAAGAAAGTGTTTTAAAAATTTATGTTGAGAATTAAAAATCTGCCAGTACTTACTTAACCCGCTCCACAGTCAGTGTCCATGCCAGATGCCTTGATGTTCTTCCGGAAGCTGCACCAGACGCATAAGTGTAAGGGTTCATATCTTCATATTGTCCGGTTAGCGTGCCGCCATTGGCATCGAAAACAGCCACCCTATAACTATTTTCGAGGACAAATGGTGATTCTATTGCTATCTTTTTCAGAATATACTCTGCAACATCTCCGCTATCACAAGTCATTTGAGAGATATCTCCTGCTCCAATATCTGGATTATCTTTAACATACGCGTTGGCAATATATACTCTGAGCCCTGACTCGTCTAATTTCATTTCTATTGGAATTTTAAGATCATAGCTGCCGCTGAAAGAATCTGCATTGCATTTAGTGATGCTGTATTCGCAAAAATCATAGGAAGTTGCAGCCCTGCCAGATGCTTTCATAGGCACTTGCAGATGCCTAAAATTATCTGGACTAGAGTAGCCATATTCATCCGTTTGGATATCATACTCATCTGAGGTAAAGGGGACAGATGGATTAACTGGATTAGGTGGTTGTGTCAAAGTTACAACTTCATCAATTTCCCAAGTTATTGATCCTTCTTCCTTCGCAGATCCACCACAAAAATTATAGTTAACCACTTCACCACCATACGTTTCGGTTGATTTCAGGCTTAATCTGTATTCTAACACAATATTTTTCTTTATGCTAATCTTAACATCCTTGCAATCCTCAACCCTTGCTGAGTCTATCACGCATACATTGAATGTTTTGTCTCCTTCTAGCGTCTCTTCTGGTATCTTTCCGCTCAGCTCACCATTCGGCTTGATGAAGAGGCCTAAGGGAAGTCCTGTAGCTGAGAACGTGTATGGAGCTCCTGCCCCCCCTGTAATAGAAGAACTCTGGGTGCAATCAAATGCTGTTGGGGTATCGCAGAAGCTGAACAGATAATCCTGCCCTATTGCAGCTTCTGGCAACTCTGGTGGTAAAAATTCAGGAGGACCTACACTTACTGGCAGTGTAGCATCAAAAGGACCATAGAACTTTCCATCAGCACCTGTAATAGAGAACTTAAAGGAAAACACTTTCTCAGATACTCCTAAAAGTGTTGGAGCAGTTCCAGTTAAA
Source organism: Candidatus Woesearchaeota archaeon (assembly GCA_016211245.1). Taxonomy (GTDB): domain Archaea; phylum Nanobdellota; class Nanobdellia; order Woesearchaeales; family GW2011-AR4. Next base: position 136 of record JACQSQ010000077.1, on the reverse strand, counting down.
GTGCATCCATTGAAACTAAGGCCTGTTGGAATCACTGAATCAGGCGTTGCTGCACAGCTGAATGGCCCTGTGCCTCCAGATGGGGCAGGTATATCATAAGAATAATCCTTCCCTGACAGTGCTGCAGGCAAGGCAC
>JACQSQ010000076.1 GCA_016211245.1 Candidatus Woesearchaeota archaeon | reverse complement strand
GCCTGGAAGACGCTTCTAAGGGCAGATTAAGAGAGCGCTATAGGTTTTTTCTAATGTATTATTTGTAATTTTTGCCAAATGTTTCTATAAATCTCATTTTGTGCGAAGCTAAGAAGAGAAATCCAATTTTCGAGTGTAGAATCCGTTAAGAGTTAGGCGAACTTTGGCTTGTTACAAAGCACTAAATATGATGTTTACTTTTTGCCAATCATTACCAAGAGAATTTAATCCTTTTTTCTCTCTATCAGACCAATCAATTATTATTTTTCTAAGTGCAAGATAATAGGGGTGATATTCTCCTTTTTTTAATGAATGTATTATTTCCGCGATTATTTTAGAGCTATGAATAATATACATAAAAGCATAACTACCATGTTCTTCGAATGATTTTCGAAACATGCCAACTAAACGGCCTAGATATACTGCAAAAAGTTCAATACCTTTTTGATTCTGCTCAATGGAAGCAAAATCACGTTGGATAAACGATAAGAAGAATCACAATACCTCATCAATATCAAATGCGCTACGGTCAAAATTTTTTCCTGCTTCCCACCCCTTGCCAAATTCTTCTAGAAATTTAAATCTGTACGGTTTATGTTTAACTACATGGTCAAACTCGTTCTGGTCATTTAATAAATCACTCATAAGGAATAGTAAAAGTGGGCTGAATATAAAACTTTTCTTTTCGCTGTTAAGAGTATAAATTTTTTATTCAGGAGCAGGTTCTGGTTGAGGCTTATAAGAATCCATAATTATTCTAAATTGATCAATTATATCTAAACTACCCAAAGGACCAATTCTTTCATTAACACCTTCTCCCTCAAGTGTCATAATATATGTACCATATCTTTTAACTGTATGTTCATCAATTCGCTGCTCTCGGAAAGGAAGATGGAATAGACCCACTGTTAAATCCATTGGTATTTCTCCATCTCTTCTTCGGTAGTATGAGCTTCCTAAATATGCTGAATGAGGATCTACATAAGTAGTATAATGGCTATTAGTGAAACCTTTATCTCTAAATTCATCAGTAATCCTTAATATTTCATTAACCCTCACCGCTAAATCAGAGGATATTTGCTCTTTCGGTTCTTCTCTTACTCTTCGTTGAAATAATCCCATATTAACTCACTTATAGACTGTATAGTGTACGTCTTGTAATATATAAATCTTTCGTTTTGTAACCATTACTTAGTAATGACTTAAGCGTTGGAGTGGGTGGTCGGGTGGATTGAACGGAAGCTGTAATGAATTTTTAGTTAATGAGTTTTCGTTAATGTAAAATCCACAAAAGCATCAAAAAACGTAAGTTTCATCAAGAATTTCTTAAACAAACAGCGGCACCAAAACAAGAGTAATTGTGCTTAATAATTTGATAAGAACATGCAGGCTTGGTCCTGCTGTGTCCTTGAACGGATCTCCTATTGTGTCGCCTGTTACAGCTGCCTTATGCGCATCGCTTCCTTTGCCACCATGCTCTCCTTCTTCTATCAGTTTCTTTGCATTATCCCATGCTCCGCCGCCTGTATTCAATAGAAGAGCCATCAGGATTCCGGATATTGTAGCGACCATTAAGTAAGCTGCTACTGCTTCATAGCCAAGGACAACACCCACAACAACTGTTACTACCACAACAAGCAATCCCGGCAAGACCATTTCCTTCAATGAGGCTTTGACGCAAATATCAACAACTTTCGCATAATCAGGCTTAACCTTGCCGGTCATTATGCCCTTATTCGATTTCCACTGCCTCCTGACTTCATTTACAATAGAGAAAGCTGCATCTCCTACAGCCTTTATCGCAAAGGCACTGAACATGAATATGAGCATAGCGCCTATCAAAGCGCCAACAAAAACATGGATTTTAGCAATATCAACTGTAACAATCTTAACTCCAAGGTGCTTTGCAACATCATCAAGGTAGGCTGTGAATAAAAGGAATGCCGCCAAGCCTGCGCTTCCTATTGCATATCCTTTTGTCAGTGCCTTTGTTGTGTTGCCTACAGCGTCAAGCTTGTCAGTCCTTTTCCTGACTTCGTTGCTTGATTTGCTCATTGAAGCAATTCCGCCTGCATTGTCTGTTATAGGGCCGAAATTATCCATTGCCAAAACATATGCTGCTGTTGCCAGCATTCCCATAGTAGCAATTGCTGTACCATATAATCCCCCATGCTCAATGCCAGACATCTTTCCAAAGTAAAATGAAGTGATAAGCGCAACAGATAATACAACTACTGGCAATACAGTTGCTTCCATAGCTACTGCAAAACCTGAAATTATGTTTGTTGCATGCCCTGTAAGGGAAGCCTTTGCAATGCTTTTCACAGGCCTGTAGGTTGACTCGGTGTAATAAACAGTTATCCAAACAATCAGTATGCTTGTTACAATTCCAACCAATCCAGCGTAGAAAAACCAGTAGCTTGTGTTTGGCAAAAGCCATTTTGTTGTGAATAAGAATACAAGCGCTGCCAAAAAGCTAGTTATGTAATATCCCCTGTTCAATGCAGCCATGGGATTTTCATTTTCATTTTTTAATTTGACTGTCATTATTCCTATTATAGTAGTTATTAATCCAAAAGCTCTAACAACAAGCGGGAACATAACCCCTTTCAGGCCAAAAATAGGAAATAACGCAACTCCAAGTATCATGGCTCCGATATTTTCTGCTGCCGTGCTTTCAAACAAATCTGCGCCCCTTCCCGCGCAATCTCCAACATTGTCGCCAACAAGGTCTGCAATGACAGCCGGATTTCTTGGGTCGTCTTCAGGAATTCCCTTCTCCACTTTGCCCACCAAGTCTGAGCCGACATCCGCTGCTTTTGTATAGATTCCCCCTCCTAATTGTGCAAACAAAGCAACAAACGATGCCCCAAATCCATATCCTACAATCAAAAATGGGACTTCCTTGGCATCAAGCCCAAGGCTGAATAAATAGTATATTACTGCAACTCCAAGCAGGGACATGGCAACTATGACAATGCCTGAAACAGCCCCTCCCCTAAAAGCTGTGACAAAAGCTTCATTCATGCTTCTTCTTGCTGCGCTTGCCGTCCTTATATTTGATCTTACTGAAACCCACATACTTACAACGCCGGCAAGTGCCGAACTTGCAGCCCCGAACAAGAATGAAACTGCTGTACGCCACCCAAGGCTGGTGTTTTTTGCAAAATAAGCATAAGCAACGAATATAATAACAGACATAAGAACGGACATGATTGCTATGGTTGTGTACTGCCTTTTCACAAATGCTTCTGCACCTATCCTGATGGCATTTGCAACTTCCTGCATTGCTTCTGTGCCGTTATCTCTTTTAAGGACATTTCTGGTAAGCCATCCGGCAAACAACAAAGCTAGTATGCTTATGATAATGACCAAACTCAATAAAGCCATGATTTTAGGAAAATTGGGCTGTTTATAAAGGTTTTTGTAAAGTTTGTTTTTAGCATTAAAAAATAGTAAAAATTATATGTACCAAAGCTAAAATCGTTATAAAATGCTGGAGTTTATCAAAAAAATATTCAGAAATGAGGGACAGGAAACTAAAGAGGCGCATGAGATAAGCCTGCACAATCTGGAGGACTGGATAGAGGAAAGAGCCAAGCCATTGATGGAGGAGGTAAGCCAGCAAACAAATGACATCCTGATGAAGGTCAATGAAGAGCTTGAGAGGGCAAGGCTTAATGTTGAAGTGCTTGAAAACGCCAAATTGCAGAATCCAAATATACCATTCAAAGCGAAGCAATACATGGAAGGAAACAGAAAGGCTTATTTGAGGAGCATAATCTCGTTCCTGGGGCGCATTGAAATCAATAACAAGGACTATTTCTACCTTTTGGAATTCTGCAAGGAATTTGACAGCATCATGGATGAGCTGAACAAATCAACCTTGAGGAGCTATACCATATTGCAGGAATTTTTCGCAAACGAATCCGGAAAAATAGCTGAAAACCTGAAAAATTTTGACCTGCTGTTCAAGGAGTTAAGGAATCTGCTGAACAGCGACAAGCTGGACTTGGCGAACAAAGCGCGGGAAAAATCCGAAATGCTCAGGGCCAAATACAGGCAAAAGCTCAACATCGGCGTTGATTTTAAGGATATTGAAGCAGGCTTGAAGCTCGCGAAAAATGAGAAGGAATCAATAATGGCCGAGATAATGAATTTCAGCCAGGGCGAAGATCATGGCAATTTCATAAGCCTTAATGAGGAAAGAAAAAACAAGGAAAAAGAATTTTTTGGGCAGCAGGATGCAATATTGCAGTCATTCTCTGTTTTGGAAAGGCCTTTGAGGAAATACTCCCACATAGCATTTGAAGATGAGGAGATTGTCCTTGAGTACCTGAAAAATCCCATTGAAGCATTGAGCAACGATGCGGGGCTCAGGATAGCAGGCATACTGAAGAATCTTGGAAAAATGTTGGATGACAGCCAAATCCAGGTTGATGAAAAGAAAAAAGATAGGGCTCTGGAAGAACTAGCAAAGTTAGGCTGGGATTATTTCGAAAGCTTCAAAAAAAGGTATTTTTCCTTCAAGTCAGAAATCGAAGAAATGGACAACAAGATAAAAGCAACAAAGGTGGCTGATAAAATGAAGGAATTCAACAAAAAGCTCGAGGATTCAAATTCAAGGATTGAAAAAAATGCACTTGAATACGAAAAGCTGAAGAATGAATTTGAAAAGGTAAACAATTCGATTGAAGGGCTGAAATCAGAAATACAAAATTCTGTCAGGGAAATGTTTAATGAGGAGGTTAGGATTAGTACTTGATTATCTTCTTACAGGCCATGTTCCTGTTCTTAATATTTGTTTGTAACCATCAATGCCAATAGTTTGGGTTATAGCATGAACTCTAAGAAGATTAAGTCCGTCTCTTGTCCATTCCCCATTTGGTGCGTCGATAGTTCCGAACTCATGGGAAAAACCTTCATCTGTATTTCGAATTGCATAATTTTTAAGTTGCGGGAAATGCTCTGCCCCGGGCAAAGGGGTGAATATAAATGGATTTATATATGCAGCACCGGCTCTTTTTAGAAATTGCCCATACCTGATTGTGTTTTCGATTCTTTCCCTTGGTTCAACGTAAAGCTCACCATTAGGGTTGATAAAGCCCAGCATCAATCCGCATGTTGTTCTAATACCGCTTTTTGCAAGCATTTCTATAATTTTCTTTGTATACGCCTCTTTTGTATTCAGCGTAGGCTTATGTGAAGTATATAATGAGGTGTCATTTGCAGACTCTACCGCTAAATAAAGGCTATAGCATCCGCTTTCAGCCATTTTGCTTATTAAATCTCCAGTTGTAATTCCTTTCCTTTTAGCTACGATAATCTTGTTAAATTTATGTCTCTCGTTTGCTGCAACGCTTGACATTATGAAATCTTCACTTACTTCAGGAAGCAGTGCGACAAGAGTGAATGCTGCAACACCACCTTCTTCCACCCATGGCAAGTTGTATTCTTGAAGCTTTTGAGAAACTTTTATAGTCCATTCAGGATCATGAAACAAGTGATCATCTTCTATCAGAACTTCTCTTACTCCTTGTTTGGTTATTGTCCCAAGCATAGAATCAAGAGTTTGCTCTTCTACAGGAACCCAGCCTCCTTGTATGTTTGGAATTGCGCAAAATGAGCATCGAATATTGCAGCCTATAGAAGTGAACATATACAAAAGTTTTCCGTAATCAAGTTTTCTTTGCCCAGCAGAGTGATTAGGGCCGCTATACAAATCTAGGTTGACAAGCGAAAGGTCGGGAATTGCAATATCATTAATAGTGGACATAAACGGCCTTCTATCGGTATATACAATTTTCCCATCTCTCCTAAAAGCAACTCCATTCACTCTTGAAACATCTATTTCTTTTCTTCCTGTTAACACATCCAATAATTCTGTAAATGAGTGATCAGTCTGTTGCAATACAATGTAATCTGTTGGCGAATCTAAAAGGGCATCTCCTGGCAACGCGTAATCCCTGTGTCCGACATGCGTTCCTCCCATCACAACAATTGTTTTTTCATCTAATATTTTTACCAAATCGGCAATCTCCCTAGCATTTCCCCACTGATGTGTATAGTCGATAGTTATCCCTACAACGTGTGGATTGAATCGTTGAATTCTTTTTGCAATTTCTTCTTTTGATAAACCATAGGAATACATTTCGCTTCCTTCCTTAGTTGTGAAATAATGTTCTTCATTATTCCATCCTTCAAAAACAGCATCAAGAATTCTTACATCATAGCCCGCCTTTTTTGCTGCCGTGCCTACTCTAAGTAATCCCATTGGGACTCCTGCTCTTTTCATTTCCTCAAGATAATTTATTCCAGCAACCCTCAGAGCAGACACTATATTCCTGTCTTGTCCTAAATGAGCAGAGTCATTTTCGTCCATCTCAAGATTTTGCAAAACCAAGTCCAATGGCCTTCTAATTCTAGTGTAAGGCGGCACAATCAGCATGACTCTTGGTGTTTCGCCATTTTGCCACGGATTGTAGCTTAGCTTCTGAATAGAATCAGGTAATCTCCCATCTCGCAATTCTCTGGCCAACAAGCTTTCAAGTTCTGGCCTATTTCTATCTGATTTTAGAACTATCTCTAGTGTCATTTAAATCATTACTAGAAAGTGATAATGACATAAACTATTTTACCCGAAATTCTTCGGTTTAAAGCTAAAATATAAAGAAAAAGCCGAAATTATTCGACTACTTATTTTTTATTTGGTACTCTATAATAACTGGCAACAATTTCAGCTCAGCCTTTCTCAAATGCTCTTGGAATGTAGAAATTCCTTTTTTCGCTATTTTAGCCAGCTGCTCTAAAGTGACTTTTCTCGGATAGGAATAATAGCCGTTTATGTAAGCGATTTCCAATGCTTCTTTCTGGCTTTTTGAAAGCTTAGGCATTACATTAGGGAAATAAATATCAGTCAAGGGAGAATTTTCCAATTTTAGAATTTCACAGACGTCCATATGAGCCTTAAGCTCTTTAATGAATTTCTCCAGCTCTTCCCTTTTCCAGCAGGCAACTTCCCAATATTCGTGGCCGTCGTAATGATTGACAGCAGGCTTTACAAAAATGATGTTTTTGTTGTGGTAAAGCATAACATGCTCACCTTCTTTTCCAAGATTTATCTCGTAAGTAAAAACATCGCCAGAAACTTCTAAATTTGTTATTCTCCTGTCTGCTTTCAAGTCTTCAATGAATTTTTTCTTTTGACTTTCGTCGTTGCTTTGGAAGTAGCAGGTTGTAGTAGCAAATCTCTTTCCATTTTTCTCGTACCAAGTGCTTGGGTAAGAAAGAACCAAAATATTGAATTTGACGCACCTGTTTACGATAGGGCAGTCTTCATGCTTTAGCTTAAGCTTTGTAATCCACATAATATGCAAATTAGAATTCTACTTATTAAACCTTTTGTAGCTTTCTTCCAGCGCCTGTATGCCGGGCAATTTCTTTCCTTCAAAGAACTCAAGAGAAGCCCCGCCGCCAGAAGAAACCAAAGTCATATCATTGGCTAATCCCATGGATTCAACGGCACCTGCGCTGTCTCCTCCGCCTATGATTGTAGTCACTCCTTTCTTTGTCAATGATGCCATCACTTTTCCAATCTCCTTTGTTCCCTGAGCAAACTTTTCAAATTCATAAACCCCTATAGGGCCAAACCATGCGATGGTCTTTGCTTTTTCTAATGTCTCTTTATATTGTTTTATTGTTTTTTTTCCAATATCCAAGACCATCCATCCTTTTTTAATTGCAGAAATATCAACATTCTCTGACTTTGCATCTGGGGCAAACTTATCTGCAATCACAGCATCGACAGGAAGCTTAACTTTAGAGCTTGAAGTTACTTTTTCCACTAGTTCAGGCAGAGAGTCAAGCCCTTCATTATCGATTTTTGAGTCTCCAACTTCGATGCCTTTTGCCTTTAACAATGTAAATGCCAAAGCACCAGCAACAAGAATTGTGTCTGCTTTTTCCATTATATTAATCATGACATTCAATTTATCTGCTTTCAATCCACCAAAGATTACTACCCATGGTTTTTTAGGATTGGTAATTGCACGAGATATCAATTCAATTTCTTTCCCTACTGACAGCCCTGCGTAGGAAGGCAGATATTTTGGAACAGAAGTCATGGATGCGTGGTCGCGGTGGCAGTTGGAGAAAGCATCCTGGACAAAGACATCTGCCAAAGAAGCAAGCTGCTTGCCGAAAACGTCTCTATCTTCCTGATTTTTCGACTTCTCTGCCGGGTTAAACCTAAGGTTTTCCAGCATGACCAGTTTTGAATCTGAAACATGGCTCCATCCATCGACTTTGGCCACCTTTTCATTCAATAAGCTTTCTAATTTCTTGGCAATCTTGTCTGTTTGAAGATTTTTCTCATTATTTTTTGGTCGCCCTACGTGAGTCATGATAATTATCTGCTTTGATCCTTTTTCAAGAAGGTATTTTATGGTAGGTACAGAAAGCTCTATTCTTTTAGCATCTTCAACATTTCCATCATTATCCAATGGAACATTAAAATCAACCCTCACAAGAACTCTTTTGCCTTTCACGTCCAAGTCATTCAAAGTGAAAAATTTCTGCATAACAACAGATAAAGAGTTTTTATTTTAAAGGTTTGCGGTTTCAAACCATCAGCGGCACAAACACAATAGCTACAATAGACATCAGCTTAATCAAGATATTCAATGAAGGCCCTGCTGTGTCCTTGAATGGGTCGCCAACTGTATCTCCTACAACTGCTGCCTTGTGGGCATCGCTTCCTTTTCCTCCAAAATTTCCAGCTTCGATATATTTTTTAGCGTTATCCCATGCGCCGCCAGAATTGGCCATGAAAATTGCGAGTGAAAAACCCGTGACTATTGAACCAACGAGCAATCCCCCTAACGCCTCCAATCCAAAAATATAGCCAATAACAATTGGAGAAAAAATCGCCAATAGGGATGGTAAAATCATCTGCTTTAGAGCGCTCCTTGTGCTTATCGCAATGCATTTGTTATAATCAGGTTTGGCTTTGCCCTGCATCAATCCTTTTATTTCCTTGAATTGCCTTCTAACTTCATCAACAATTCCTGATGCTGCCTTCCCAACAGCCTGCATTGCAAAGGAGCTGAATAAAAATGGCAGCATTCCTCCGATGAATAATCCAATTATAACTTTAGGATCTGAAATGCTCATTACACTTAATTTAGTTATTTGCGTAAAGCTTGCAAACAAAGCCAAGGCAGTCAATGCAGCGCTTCCGATTGCAAACCCTTTTCCTATTGCAGCATTTGTATTGCCGACTGCGTCAAGCAACTCAGTTTTCTCCCTCACATCTTTGCCGACATTTGCCATTTCGGAAATTCCGGCTGCATTATCTGCCACAGCGCCGTATGTTTCAATTGCTAAAGTAAATCCGAGCGTTGCAAGCATTCCAACTCCAGCAATTGCTATCCCATATAACCCAGCAAAATTAAATGCAACTAAAACTGCTATCGATACAGCCAATACCGGAACTAAAGTAGATACCATTCCTACAGCAAGCCCTTGTATCACATTTGTTCCAGCTCCTGTTTTTGCCGCTGTTGCAATGCTTTGTGTTGGCTTGTGGCTGTTTGATGTATAATACTGGGTGAATAACCCAATTATCACCCCTGCAATTAAACCTGCAAGCGTTGCATAGAAAATTCCTATGTCAAAACCTTGATAATTTATGTATGCAAATGATAGGATTGCTGCAATTATTGTGCTCGAGTACATCCCTTTGTTCATTGCGCTGAAAAGATGCTTGTCGTCCTTTGCCTGAACAAAAAAAATTCCAATAATAGATGCGATTATTCCAAGGCTAGCAATCATCAAGGGAAGCATAAGATATTCCTTTGAATTAAAAGCCAGTAATCCTATTGCCATTGCCGCTATCATGCTATTGACATAGCTCTCAAACAAGTCAGCTCCCATGCCTGCAACATCCCCAACATTGTCGCCTACATTGTCTGCAATGACAGCTGGGTTTCTTGGGTCATCTTCCGGAATTCCCTTCTCCACTTTGCCCACCAAGTCTGCGCCGACATCCGCTGCTTTTGTGTAAATGCCGCCGCCGACTCTGGCAAACAAGGCAATTGAAGAAGCGCCGAAGCCGAAGCCGTAAATTATGTTTGGATCGTTAAAAACCAGATATAAGATTGAAACACCTAAAAGCCCGATACCAACAACACTCATGCCCATAACAGCCCCTGAATAGAAAGCAATTTTCAAGCCCTCTCCAATGTGTTTTTTAGTTGCTTCTGTTGTTCGGGCATTTGATTTGGTGGCAATTCTCATGCCTATATTGCCAGCCAAAGCTGATGAAATTCCGCCTATTATGAATGAAACTGCAATTTTTGCATCTATGAAAAAATATAATATTAATGAAACTATAATCAAAAAAACAACTAATACCTCGTATTCTTTTTTTAGAAATGTTAAAGCGCCTTGATGGATTGCTTCTGAGATTTCCTGCATCTTTGCAGTGCCGGCAGGCTTTTTTAAAATAATTAATGATAAAATTAGTGCAACAAGAAGTGAAAATATGCTTATTCCAATGACATATTGTAACATTTTATTCCTCTTTTTTTAATTTGTCAATAATTTATATAATTTTTTAATGTCTTTATAAATCTATACGATTTCTATCTAGCTTCTCCCTTTAATCCAGAAATAAAGATAAATAAAGAATCCAAGAACTAAAAGAAAATTTATTACTGTGAAGATGACGATAGCCCACATTATTCTCTTCTGCTTTTTGGATTTGTCCATTTTATAATTTATAGTGGGACTTAATCATCTGAGCAATTTTCTTTGGCGAAATTTTTGTATTGTCAATGTTAAAGCTTTTAACAAATGGTATAGAAGATAAAAGGTTCCATTTTTTTATTGATTTTTTAAAGCCATCAACTTTCGTAAGTTTGCCGTATTTTTTCCTTTTTTTGTGCTTTACCCGCTTATACGGTTCTTTATTGTTGCACAATAACTGCACAAAACAGACTTTTCCTTTGTATTTGCTAACCTTTTTCAGCACCTCTTTAACAAATGAATTGTCACTTGGATTAGAGTAACAATAAGTAAATATCAAGTTAACATTTTTCATTGCTGCTTCCTCAAACAAAATCAGCCTTATTTGCGTATTCATCTTGCCAAAGTTCTTGCTTCCATACGGAAAAAGGGAATCGACTAAATCAAAAGTCAGATGATTATGGAACAGCTTATATCTTGTAATTTTAGAAAGCTCTTCGGCAACAGTCAATTTTCCTACAGCTGGAGGACCGTAAATGAATACAAGTTTCATAAAATATAAACATAAATCGAGAATATATAAACTTAATCAAGCCTTTGCCTTAATCCTCTTCATCCTGAAGATATTTTCCCTTTCCATCTCTTCCAGGCGCAGACTTATGAATGATTTTTGCCTGTCCAAAGTGGGTATGACGACAAACTCCAGACCATTTACTCTTCTTTTTGTTTTCTCGATTTCATTCAATAACTTTCTCATTGAAGTCTCGACTTCAGCTGCCAATATTATTTTTTCAACAACTTTTTCATAGGCTGCGGCTGCCTCATCTATCGCAGAAGAAGTGTATATTCCATAGCCCCTTTCCATGAAAGCCTTTTCTATGTCAGAAGACTCTATCTTTGGGACTTTGACCCCCATCACGTTTTTTGTCGTCAATTTCACATCAGGGATGTCATTTATGGCCATCGCAACTGACTTCACTTTCAAATCGCCTTCAAGGACTCTTGCGATGTTTATTTTGCCGATGGCTACTTTGTACTCTTCAACCAATTCCTGCCTTAATGTTTTTGCCCTTTTAAGAATTTCAAAGAACTCAAGTATCAACCCGTCTCTTTTTTTTTTGAGCAGGTTATAGCCCGATTTCGCCAGTTTTATCTGCTTTTTTATCCTCAGCAGTTCGCTTCTTGTCGGCTTGATGT
>JACQSQ010000075.1 GCA_016211245.1 Candidatus Woesearchaeota archaeon | reverse complement strand
CAACATGCATCATCCAAAGCTGAGCCGATGGCAAAACCGAGGCTTTGCCGAGATTTTGAACGCTGCCCATAAAAACATTAACTATAAATATAACCTTCTCAATAAAAATATTCATTAAAAAAGGTGTTTCATCATGCAGTTCAACTCAGGCTATTATTCTCATCATCCAGTTGTGGATTACTTTAACGCGATGGATCCTCAAACCTATGGTGAAAAACCCCCTTATGGGGCAGAGCTTGGCATCAAGGACATTGGAATGTCAGTTCCAATGGGAATTTCTGCAGCGAATGTAGCCGGGATTTATTCAAAGATAAGGATGGGTGCAGGCAATATTGAAATACAGTTTCCGGGCTACAGGATGGGCTCGAGAAATGCGCAAACTCCTGAAATGCTTGGCGAGGACCAAAGGCAGGCGATAAGAGAGTTGTCAATGGCAAATGAAGTAAAGTTCACAACCCATGCCTCTTTCCAGCTCATGGGAATGATGGGCAGGGATGAAAGGGGCAATTTCTCAATACAAAATGCAACCCAGGATATGTTCGAGCTGAAAAGGGCCATTGATTTTCAATCTGATATGGGCGGAGGCTCTGTTGTCATTCATTCCGGAGAATTTGAAAGGCCAATCACTGACATGTACATGGACGATGAGACTGGAAGATTGAACCTTGCAAGGGACAGGAGCGGCAGGCTGATGTTCAGGCAAGCCCATACGCAGGAAATAGAGGCGCATTTTGAGCTGCTTGATGACAGGACATCCGCAAAGATAGAGACTGTGCAGAAAAACAGGCTGGTGGCGCATCCTGTGTGGAACAGGGCTGAAAAAAGCAGAAAAGGAGTTAACCAAGATGGAAAGGAAGTCTGGATAAGGGGCAAAGAATATGATTCTGAAGGAAAACTGATTTATGAAGGGGATTATATAGACTATGAAGACAGGCTGATAAAAGACCCTTACAATCCCGAAAAAGGCAGAGTGCCAAAATTTAACACTACTACAAGGCAATTTGACGTCAAGTTGAAATCATTCGAGGATTTTAGGAGAGAAGCTGAGCAATTCAACAGGTTTGAGGAAAACAAGCTGAAAAGAAAATTAAGCTATTATGAAAAAATGTATCCTGAAGAGGCTTTCGTAAGGGCCACATTAGATGCAAATGAAGGCATCTCAAGAGGATGGGCATTGCAATTTTCAGCTGCTTCTATCAAAAGGCTGGAAGCATTAAAAAAGCTGAATGAAGCAATGGATTATTACAAGAAGCTCGAAGAATCCATGCCTGCAGATGAATTGTGGAAGATTATGAGGCAGGACAATGAAATAGTCGAATATACAAGAGGGTTTGCTGCACCTGAAATAAAAAAGCCCACTGATTTGATCAAAAAGGCAATTTTTGACAACGAAAGAGGACTTGATTATGACAGAACAAGCGCTTCTGGACAGCTGCAGCAAGCAATGGACACTTATGAGACAAAGCAGCATATAGTAACTCCGATAAAAAGAATGGAAAAGCATGGGGTAAGGCTTTATGCAGAAGCAGGAGTGCATGCAATGCAAAAAACCCGAGATCCAAACAATCCTGTTGTTGTTGCTATCGAACACATTTTTCCAGAGAGATTCGGTGGGCACCCCGAAGAGCTCAAATGGATAATCAAAAAATCAAGGGAAAGGATGGTTGAGATGCTTACACAGCCTGAAATTGAATATGGCACGAGCATAGCCCCTTCTGAAGTCACTCCCGATGTGCTGGAAAAAATCAGAAGAGGGGAATACAAGCAGCCAAATCCTTATTATACCGGAATCAGCAAGGAAGAGGCTGAAAGGCTTGCTGAAAAGCACCTAAAGGCTACAATAGACACAGGTCACATCAATTTATGGAGGAAGTACTGGCAGGATGATATAAGGAAAACCAAAGAAGAGAATGATGCAGCTTTCAATAAATGGGCTGTGCAGACAATTGAAAGCCTTGCCAAAGAAAAAATGGTGGGAAACATCCATTTGGCTGACAATTATGGCTATCATGATGATCACCTGGCACCGGGGCAGGGCAACAGCCCTGTAAGGGAGATAATAAACACAGTAAAAAAATACGGCTATGACAAGGCCATAACAGTGGAGCCTGGCGCTGATGCCTCGACTGACTTAAGCGATTTTCATGGATTGATGAAAACCTGGAAATTTTTTGGTTCTCCAGTCTACGGAATGGGATTCAGGGGCGCAGGAGTTCCTCAAACATGGGCTGATGTACAGTATTCTTTTTTCGGCCAGAACAAGCCGCCTTACTACATCTTCGGCGCTTATGCCCCTTCAAATGACTGGACATTGTGGAGCGCAGTGCCTTTAGAGTAATTCTAAGAAAATTTAAATAGACTGAAGTTAAATTAGTCATAATATCATAAATAAATACAAAAAATAAAAGTTAACAAGAATAAGGTAAAATGACACTAAACAAGTCAGAGCTAAGCAGGCTTTCTCCTGAGGAAAGGATAAGAAAGCTGAGGCAGCTGGAGGATGAAAGAAAAAAGGAAGTCGATGAGATAGGGAAGCTCATAAAAGACTCTATGCAGGAGCTAAAGACAGGCAAGCTTGCTGAAGACATTGCGCCGGCGTCTAAGACTGTTGATATTTCCAGGCTGTTTGAAACAGCTGGTGGAGAGAAGCTTGAGAGGACTGCAAAACAGGAAGCTAGCTCTGCGGCTAAAGGCACTAAATCTTACCAGACATTTGTACAGACATACCAGGATTACTCTAAATTAAAAAACTTTTATGGGATTGTTTCGACTGGCGGCAATCTCACGGAAGAACAGATTGCCGCAATTGGCCAAATCGGAGAAAGGATAGGCAGGGCGGAAAAATACATGACCGAAAGCGAGAGAACAGCAAGCAAATTGGATGCAAGCAGGTTTGTGCTGTACAAGCTAAAGAAAGAAACCGGCGTGGATTAAGCGCTTTTTGACTTTAATGCGTACATGACCGGGTCAAGTATCATCATTAACTTGAATTGTTCCCAATCAGCAGAGTTCATACCAGCAACAGGAACAAGTGATGTGAGATTTAAGTGAAAATCTGCAGCTTTTGGGAAGAAATATTTCACATATCTTGCGCCTTTGTCCAGTGCTTCCCTGCTAACTAATTCAAAGCTTTTTGATTCTATCACGCTGCTTAGTGCCTTTGTGTGCTGATCGGAATAATAAGATCCTTTTGCCCTGAACTGTCCCAGGTAGCTGAATAGTTTCTCGTAATCAACATAGGATTTAGCGGGGGATATGCCGTAAATCCTGGAAACCGAGCCATAGCCTCCCGGCGCATCATTTTCCCCTTCCAATATCCTGTACTTTATGTTGGCTGATTGCCTTGCCGCATTTCTCTGTTTTTTAGCGTTTTCCAGGGCATTTTTTATCAATATCCTGACCAAAGCAGAAAGCGGGGTTTTTTCCTCTTTTTTTGGCGCTATCGGCTTCTTTAGTTGTTTTTGCTTAATCCTGATTTTTGGAACTTTAACGATAATTTTATTTAGCCTTACCTCTTCAAAATTGCGTTTCACCTTTTCCAACAGTGTAGCTGACAAAAAACCACCTCTGGATAACGGTTTGGAGTAGATTTATATTTTTTTTGGTTTGTCAGATTTTCATAATAAAATATTTAAAGAAGGGTGCGAATAAAAGCAAAATGAACAATTTGGCATTCGCAGAGATAAAAAAAGAGTATGACGATTTCTACAAAAGCCTTCTGAAAAGGGGCAGGCTTCCCATGTGGAGCACTGAAAAGGGCTTTTGGAATGCTTCATCGCCTGATGAGTCTTATGAGGCTTTCAAGAAGATAAAGCTGGAAAAATTCAAAAATTTCCTTGACATAGGCAGTGGGGACGGGAAGATTGTCCTGATTGCGGCTCTTTTCTGCAAAAACGCAGAGGGCGTAGAAATAGACGATTTCCTGCACCACAAGGCCTTGGAGATGCAGTCAAGGTTGGGGATTAAGAACGTTGCGCTGCACAACAAGGATTTGTTTGAGCATGATTTCTCAAAATACGACGTATTGTTTTTGGCCCCAGACACGCCGCTTGAAAGAGGCTTGGAAAACAAATTGCTGAAGGAGATGAAAGGCAAGCTGATACATTTCGGACATCATTTTCACCCTAAGAATTTGAAGAAAGAAAATAGTTTTATGGTAGAAGGGAATTTGGTGACAGTATATTCTAACTAAATGCCATAACTCCGAAGCTTCCACCTTGGATTTTAATGCCATTAACAAAAAAATTGTTTTTATCAATAATCTGCAGCTTGTTGTTTGAGTTCAGTAAAAAATATAATTTGCTTTTTGCAGTGTTTAGCACATTGCTGTAAAGAATTTCATTTCCATTTTTTTCATAATTCCTCAGCAAAAATATTCCTTCTTCCATTGTGTAAATAACTGCACTTTTAAGAATGCCTGAAAACATTACTGCCAATTGCCTTGAGTGTTTTTCAAGAATTTTCAAATGATTTTTCGCAATCTTTATTGATTCTTCGCAGTTGAAGCTGTGTGGGAAATGGCTGAGCAAAGCAACATCAAAGTGCCTTGCCGCAATGTTTGTGTAGAATGAAAATTCGAATCCTGTTGAATATTTTAAAGTTTTTAATGTTAAATCCGTATTGTTTTCGTCAAAATTCTTCTCAAAGAAATCGCAGCAGCATTTCGGATAGCCAAGAATTGAGCCGAGCTCAAAATGATTATTTTTCTCCTCGGCAATTTTGGCTTTTTCTGCAAAATCCTTGTTTTTCGATATATAAGCAAAAAAATATCCTTTTCTTGGGTCATTTTTTGAAACTTTAACGGATTTGTCAGAATAGAAATCGCTTTGTAAAGTTTGTTTTAAAACTTTAAAATCCGATACTGAATAATTCAATTTATTTTCATTCAGAAAATTGGCAACCTTTCCTAATTCTTCCTCAGGAACAAGTATCCTTGCGCATGGCTTTGTATTTTCAATAACATAGAGAATTTCAAGGGATTTTGTTATGGAATGGAAGATTTGCTGGAGTTTGGAGATCATTATTATGGGATTTTAGGGGTATTTATAATTGTTTTTGAATGGTGTATCCAGAGATTATTAACCAATAAATTTTGGATATATAAAGCATAATTGTAACCGAATAAATTATTCATCATTTACTTTTCCTTCCTCCGCAAGTCCTGCTGATTTATCATCTTTTGGTCTAGCCTTCAATTTATCTAACCAATAATTTAGCACTCGAGGGGATATTCCTAAAAGGTCTGCTGCCTCTTTTTGACATCCATTTGTAACTGCAAGGGATGCGGAAATTGCCCACATTTTAAGAATTTGCAAATTATATATACTTGGCGGCTGAATTACAACATTTCCTCTGTTATAGCTTGGCGACACAGCAACCTCCTCCAATTGCAGTTGAGGCATTGCATCTGAAATCAAAGTGTTTGTAACCATTCCAAAGCCCAATACTTTTGCGCGTTGTACCAAGTGTTCGAGCGTCCTGACATTTCCTGGGAGAGCCATTCCTGCTACAGCTTCAAGAACGTCTTCAGAAACCAAATCGGAATTTATGTCACCTGTCGCAAAGTATTTGACTAGCGCTCTGATATCATCTGCTCCCCTCTCCACTAAAGTCGGCATGTACAAAGTCAAAACAGTTAATCTGTGGAATAAGTCGTCCCTGAATTTTTGCTCCCTGACTAATGCAGCTAAATCCTTATTTGTTGAAGCAACTATTTTTATTTTCCCTAAACTTTCATGCTCATCGCTGCCGAGCTTCTTAATTTGCTTATCTTCAATCACACGCAAAAGCTTGGGCTGGAGGTGGTAAGGCATATCACCTATCTCATCGAGTACTATGGTGCCATTAGCGGCTCGAATAAAAGCCCCGGGTCTTCCAGAAGTATTGGCTCCAGTAAAAGCGCCTCGCGCGTACCCAAACAATTCACTCTCTATCAATGCTTCCGGAATAGAAGAGCAGTTTATGACTACAAAATTACCATGCCGCTGCTTTCCATCATTATAGTGGATTGCTTTGGCAGCAAGCTCTTTTCCCGTGCCCGTATCTCCGACAATTAATGTTGTCGCGCTGGTAGTTGCATATCAGTTCAATAAGTGAAAAACTGCAAGCATTTGTGGTGATAAGCCGACAATGACGCTGTCTGTATTATTAATGCTATAAATACCTTTGGATCTATCGTAGTTTCTTATTGCATATTCCCAACCATGAGTATGCCCCATAATTTGCAATTGTGATTTTCTTATTATATCAGAGTATGTTGCCATAATATCACGCTGAATTCCTGAAAAGCTAATCAAATTTAGGTATAGGTTACTTTGAAGAAAATGGTTTGCTTTAAAAACATTTTGTTTGAAACTACTGAATGATTAAGACAGAAATTTTTAGGTATCCGGGATTGTTATCAAAACCAAAAACTATAAAAATAAATCATTCAAAATTGCTTTTTATGGCAGAGGAACAATTGAAAGAAGAGGATTTTGAGCATCAGCCATGCCCTTTGTGCCATGAAAAAACTTTGATTCTGACCGAGAGGGAAACTGAAGTGCCTTATTTTGGAAAAGTGTACATGTTTTCAATGACCTGCAATAATTGCAGGTACCATAAGGCAGACGTGGAAGCTACTGACCAGAAAGAGCCTGTGAAGTATGAATTTGAAATTTCAAGCGAGGATGACATGAAAGTAAGGGTTGTAAAATCAGCAGAGGCAACAGTCAAGCTCCCGCATATTGCAACAATTTCCCCTGGACCGGCTGCGCAGGGGTATGTAACAAACATTGAGGGAATTTTAAATCGGGTCAAGCACCAAATTGATGCTGCAAAAGAGATGGAGGAGGACGAGGAAGACAAGAAAAAGGCAAAAAATCTCCTGAAAAAGCTGCTTAACATAACCTGGGGAAAGGAAAAGCAGAAAATAATCATCGAGGATCCTTCTGGAAATTCTGCAATCATAAGCGACAAGGCTGTCAAGAGCCATTTTAAAGTGAAGAGCGCTGATAAGTAGGGGGTATTCGTGATTACAAAAATCGGCATAATAGGCGGCTCCGGGTTGGAAGACCCAAAAATTCTGAAAGATGCAAAAGATATTCCTGCTAACACAAAATTCGGAAACCCGTCGAGCTATTTAACAACTGGAAAAATCAGCAATATCGATATTGTAATAATTTCAAGGCACGGCAAAAAACATTCTATCATGCCCAGCAACGTGAATTACCGCGCAAACATTATGGCTTTGAAAGAGCAGGGCTGCACGCATATAATTGCAACAACGGCATGCGGCTCTTTAAGAGAAGAGATTAAGCATGGGTATTTTGTATTCTGCGACCAGTTTATAGACAGGACGACAAAAAGAGCATCTACATTTTACGATGCCGATAAAGTTTGCCATATCCCAATGGCAGAGCCATTTTGCCCGAAATTGAGAAGCATCTTGGCAGAAACTGCAAAAGAAATGAAGCTAGATTATCATAAAAAAGGAACTGTTGTGACAATTGAAGGCCCCAGGTTCTCCACTAAAGCAGAAAGCCACATGTTCAGGCAATGGGGAGCTGATGTAATAAACATGAGCACTGTTCCTGAGGCGGTTCTCGCAAGGGAAGCTGGAATCTGCTATGCGGTTGTTGCCATGAGCACAGATTATGATTGTTTCATAGAAGATAGGCCAGCTGTAACTATAGATGAAGTTTTAAAAGTGATGAAGCAAAATGCTGAAAATGTTAAAAAACTCCTGTTGCATACCATACCAAAGATTGATTATGTAGATTGTAAATGCAAAGAGGATATTAAAACCTCAATCATAGGTGGTTAGGGCTATTTAGGCGGCACATATTCCGGAAAATAATTAGTGCATTCCTTTCTTAAAAAAGTTTGTTTCAGCAACAAAATTCTTAGTCTTATTTTCTATATCGGCTAATTCTTCTTTGCCTAAAGGCTTGAAATTCCTGGCAAGAGATGCGTTTTGCTCTACCTCTTGAGGAGTCTTGCAGCCAATTATTGCCAGGTCAACGTCCTGGCTTAAGCTAAAATCAAAAGCCTCTTCCATTTTGATTGATGAAAGCGCATGTCCTTGAGAAGCAACTTTCATTGCTATGACCCCCATTCCTTTTTTTCTTGCCTCTGGAATTACCGTGGTGATAAAAGGAAGATAATGGGAATCCCCGGCATTTGCGCAAAGCAGTATTGTGTCAAAATCGTATCTTTTCACAGCTTCAGTCAAAATATCAGGATCATGATGGCCAGTAATGCCCAAAAACCTCACTTTTCCAAGCTTTTTCAGCTCCTCAAGCGCATGGATTGCCCCGTCGCCTGAAAAAATTTCACTTAAATCCTCTTTTTCGCGCAAATCATGAAGCTGCAATAAATCAATGTAGCTTGTGTTCAATCTTCTCAGGGAATCTTCCACCAATGACAAAGTCCCTTCATAGGTCCTGTCATGAGTTTTGGATGCCAAAAATACGCTTTCCCTTTTTGTGTAATTCCAGAGGAATTTGCCAAGGTAATCCCTGCTCTTCTGGTAAGCTGGGGCTGTATCGAAATAATTGACGCCAACCTCAACGGCTTTCTTTATCACTGACTCTGCCTCCCTGAAATACCCATTTGTCCTTAAAATTCCTTCGCCGCCCAGGCCAAAAATCGTGGCATGGTGATTGGTCCTGCCTAATCTTCTTGTTGGAATCATAAATGGATTAAAAAGGGGATGATACTTAAAGCTTGCGAAAGACTGCAGGTTTACTTATTCGGCTCCACAATGACTTTTATAGAATCCTTTGCCTCAGCAACCAGCTGAAACCCTTTTTGAATCTCGTCAAATTTCAGCTTGTGCGTTATCATTTTGTCCAGATTTAATTTTTTAGAAGAAATCAATTTAATGGAATCTTCCAAGTCATTTGGCGCAGCGCCGTAAGAAGTCATGATTTTTACCTCATTCCGCCAAAAATCATTTATTGGAATTTCAAGCTTTTCATCAGGCCTTGGGACTGCAAAAAACAGGATTGTGCCGCCTTTGTCAACGCACTGCAATGCCTGTTTTGCAGCAGATAATGCTCCGGTGCAGACAATCACCAAATCAGCCAGCCTGTTTTCATTAAATTCTTTCAGCTTAGAAACAACATCTTCATTTGCATTAATTATTTGGCTTGCTCCAAATCTTTTTGCTGCATTAAGGCGATATTCATTTATATCAACAGCAAATATTTTTTTTATATTCCTTGATTTTGCAGCTTTTATATGCATCAATCCGGAAATTCCGCTTCCAATCACCAGTAAAGCTTGATTGTCTTTTAAATTTGCCAGCCTTTGCGCCCTTAGTATAGTCCCTATAGGCTCGATAAAAGTTCCCTCGTCAAATGAAATGTTATCCGGCAGCTTGAACGTTCCAAACTCAACATTTATTTTCGGCACTCTGAGGTATTGTGAAAAGCCTCCCGGGTCAAAGTTTGTCCTGTGCAGAGTCTCGCATGCAGTATGGTGGCTATTCACGCAGTAATGGCATTTCATGCAGGGCACATGATGCGAGACAAAAACTCTGTCGCCAACATTAAAATTATCAATGTTTTTTCCAACTTTGTCAATTACGCCGCTTATTTCATGCCCAAGAACTAAAGGAGCTTTTTTTATCCTGTACCATTCCATTACATCAGTGCCGCAGATTCCAGAGGCCATCACCTTGACAAGAAGCTCTTCGTCATTGATTTTGGGAATCGGCCTTTCTTCTATCCTGATATCCTTGTTGTCGTAATAGACTGCGACTCGCATAAGAATTGGATTACAACAGATTATAAAAAGGTTTGTGGTTATTTCTGAAATGGAACCTTCTCAATGTCCTCAAATTTTACTTCTTCTGGAATCCAGACCTCTGGAACAATTAGATTATCTTTGTAGTCGTATAAAGGAATTACAGCATTCCAATATTCATGCAAAGATTCTGTTATTCTGGGATCTTTCACACTTATTTTTCCTGAATAACCAAAATTATAAATATCTTCTCCATATTTTTGTTGCATACCCTTCGGACTACAATATAAGTGTTCTCTCACAAAACCTTTTGAGTTATTCGGTATTTTTATCTTTAAAAGGACTTCACATTTTATAAGTCTGAAGATTTCATCCCAAAGTCCACATTCAACCCACCCTTTATGTCTAATCTTTGGAAATCCTACTATGTATCTGGAAAATTTGACAATTGATTTTGTTTTAGCAGAAAAATGTTTTATATGCTCCTTGTAAATAGGTGTTCTTGGAAAAATAACTTTAGATTTTTGTAGGTCATTCCAGTTTTCTTTGGATGTATAATGATAAAAATATCGCATATTATTGTTCATTCCACAACGCTATCAACAACTTTCTGTCCTTTCAGTTTATTGAACAACTCGAATGCCTCGTCAACAGAATATCCTTCATGCACAACTGCCCTAACAGCCTGTATCATTGCAATCGGATTCTCCGACTGGAAGATATTCCTTCCCATGTCAACTCCGGCAGCGCCTTTGCTTATTGCATTGTAGGACATCTCCAAAGCCTCTTTTTCCGGGATTTTTTTGCCGCCTGCAATGACAATCGGAGCAGGGCAGCCTTCAACAACTTTATCAAAATCTTCTTCGCAATAGTATGTTTTAACCATATGGGCGCCAATCTCTGCTGCAATCCTGCACGCCAAACCAAGGTACCTTGCATCTCTTGCCATTTCCTTGCCGACAGCTGTGATCGCAAGAACAGGCATTCCATATTCCTCAGCTTCATTGACTAATCTTCCTAGATTAGAAATTGTCCTGTCCTCGTTTTTTTCTCCTACAAAAATTGATATGCCGACTCCGACTGCATTTAACCTCAATGCCTCTTTCATCGAAGTTGTTAAGTCCTCATTGGATAATTCCCCCAAAACACTTGGGCCGCCGGAAACTCTCAGGAAAATCGGCGTGTTTGCCGCTGGAGAAATACAATTTCTTAGAATGCCCCTTGTAACAAACAAAGAATCGCAATAAGGCAGCAAAGGATTTATTGTCTCGCGAGGCCTTTTCAAGCCAGTTGTCGGGCCCTGAAAATAGCCATGGTCTACAGCAAGCATTACGGTCTTTCCACTCTTTTGGTTAAAAATCCTGCCAAGCCTGTTTTTCATCCCCCAGTCCATTTTAACATCTGTAAAGCTAAAATTAAGCAATCTTTATAAATTTTGTTGGTTGATTGTCGTAAATGAAGGAAAAAATCAAAAAAATTTGCCAAAAGATAGAGAAAGAAAAGAATGTACAAATTTTATTTGCTGTAGAAAATGGCAGTAGGGCATGGAGAATAAGCAGTGAAGACAGTGATTATGATATTAGATTTGTTTTTGTGCGGTCTTTAAAAGAATACATTCAGATAAATAAGCCTGCAGATGTGATTAATATTTTCTTTGACAAAAGCTTAAATCTGTGCAGCCCTGAAAATGCTTTTGTTGATTTTAGCGGATTTGATGTTTTTAAATTTGTTAAAATGCTTTCGTCTTCAAATCCAACAACAATAGAATGGCTTGTCTCTGATATTATTTATTATGGCAGTCGAAATAAAGTTTTTAAAGAATTTGCAATAAAGAATTTTAGCAAAATTTCATCATATCACCACTATAAATCCATGTGCAGAAATAATTATTTAAAATACCTGAAATCAGGCAGTGATATAACTTATAAAAGATATTTATATTCATTTAGGGGGTTAATAAATGCTAAGTGGGTTGCTCATTTTAAAACTGTTCCTCCTATAGACTTTAATGAAGCATTGAATGAATCAAGAGTCCTAATGCCAAAGCCGATTTTTGACAAACTTCATGATATAATAAAATTGAAGTTGATTGGCAGAGAAAAGGATATTGTTCAAAACATAGTAAAAATGGACAATTATATAGAGTCATTTTTGAAAGACGATAGTGAAGCGCCAACTGACAAGGTACATGCAACTTTAAATATGCTTAACGATGAATTAAGAAAAATTACTTTAAAAAACAAATAAATCATTGCTTTTTTTATCTTCTACTAACAAACTCTGCAATCTCTTCTTTATTCGGCTTAATAACCCCTTTCTTAGTTATAATTCCAGTTATATATCTGGCAGGCGTTACATCAAAAGCAGGATTTTTTGCAGGGCTTTCATGCGGAGCAATCCGTATTTTTTTAATATTCTTATTCTCATCAATTCCATGAATATGGGTTATTTCATCTTCATTTCTCTCCTCAATTGGAATGTCATTTCCAGTCCTGCAGTTCACATCAAATGTTGAGATTGGCGCCGCAGCATAAAACGGAATGTTGTTTTCCTTTGCCAAAACAGCTTTTTCGTAAGTGCCTATCTTGTTAGCGACATCGCCGTTCATTGCAATCCTGTCTGCTCCGACTATAACCATATCTATTTTTCCTTTACTCATGTAAAATCCCGCTGCGTTGTCTGCGATTATCGCATGCGCTATTTTTTCCTGGGCAAGCTCCCATGCAGTCAATGAAGCGCCCTGGTTTCTTGGCCTTGTCTCGTCAACATAAACAAAAATATTTTTCTTGCTGTAATGCGCAATTCTTATAGGAGAAAGAGCTGTCCCGAAATCAACGCAGGCCAAAGCGCCTGCATTGCAGTGCGTCAATATGTTTTGATTATTTTTGATTAATTTGTTGCCATGCTCCCCTATTGCCCTGCACATTTCGACGCTGCTGTCAGCATACCCTCTTGCCAGCTCAAATGACCTCATCTTTGAGCTTGTGATGCTGCCTGCAACAAACATTTTGGATTTAACAAAATTCAATGCATAGCTTAAGTCATTTGCTGTCGGCCTTGCAGAGTTTAACAAGTTAAATGACTTGTCAATATATTTTCTAAAATCATTGAAATCCTCGCCTTCATACTGCAAGGCAGCCTGCGCCAGGCCGAATGCCCCTGTTGCTCCGATTGCAGGCGCTCCCCTGACAATCATTGTTTTAATCGCGTTTGCTGTATCTATATAATTTTTTGACTGATAAATTTCAAATTTAAAAGGCAGCAATAATTGGTTTATCATGTAGACAGATGCGTCCTGCATCCAGACGGTTCTATAGTTTATTCCGTTTATTATCATACATCTAAGTAGTTTAATATTGTTTAAAAAGATTGTTGAAACCAATAAACTATAAATATATCCTAAAATTTTCCCTGCGTATGAACCTAAAACCAGTCATAAGGACAATTCCCAACTGGCCCAAGCATGGCGTTATGTTTAGGGACATCACAACACTGCTTAAAGATGCAAATGCTTTCAATTACGTCATTGAACAATTTTATGAGAGATATAAAAACATACAAATCGATTTGATTGCAGGAATTGAAAGCAGGGGATTTATTATCGGAGGCGCATTGGCAAGCAAAATGCGCAAGGGATTTATTCCGGTAAGGAAAGAGGGAAAGCTCCCTTCCAAGACAGAAAAAGAAAGCTATGAGCTGGAATATGGCAGGGCAACAGTTGAAATCCATGCTGACGCAATTCCAAAAGGGGCAAAAGTTCTTCTTGTTGACGATTTAATTGCGACATCGGGCACTGCTATTGCTGCAGCTAATTTGATTGAAAAATTAGGGGGCAAGGTGGTTGAATGCGCGGTAATAATCGAACTGCCGGATTTGCATGGAAGGGAAAAAATGGAAAACAGAAATTATAAATTATTCTCGCTGGTCAAATTTGAAGGAGAGTAATTGCTTGTTGGCAACGGCTAAACTCTCGGATCTTTCCAATTCTTGCTGAACACTGCAGAGCCTGTTGATTTTGGCAGTGATATTTTAATGTCCTCGCATTCCGCATAATCTGATGCCCTGTATATGTTCCCATTGCAGTTCACAAATATGCCATCCTCGCAATATACCCTTTCGCCCAATGGCTCGCATACAGCAGAAGTAAACACGCTAAACTTTAGGCCGCTATCCTTTATTTCAGGCTCGTTATTAACGCTTAAAGCCGCAAAGCTAAAAAAAGCTATTGATATTACTAATATAAAAAATAAAACCAACCCCCTCATAATAATGCAATAAATTACCCATATTTAAATGTTTTGGTTTAGACTACTTGGGAGTGGTTATAATAAAAAGATTTATAAATATAATCCTGTAGCATTAAACAATGAAAAGGCTTGCAGAAAAAACGCTTAATTATTTAAATTTTGTTAGATTAAGACTGCGGCAAATAGGGAATTATAATTAGAAAAATTAACTTTACTTTTCCACAATCTCCCCATATCCAATCAGCCTGAACCTATTTCCGATTCTTCTTGATATGGTCACTCTTGAGCCTGTGTCCGCACAAACCGGCAATTTTAATTTGCATCTTACTTTGTTTTTCTTCAATTCAATTACAATGCCAACAGTCGCTGCCGAATTCACATTCAGCATCAAAGGCTCTGACATTTTTATCGGCTCAACGTTAAGCTCCTCCTGCGTTCCCACAACCCTCTGCAACAAGTGGACATCCAAAACCAGCTCGTTCCATGTTTTCGGAAGCTTTCCCGGCAAGCCAACCAAAGAGCCTGTCAACTGGTCAGATTTAACAACAGAAGGGTCCAATGAAGTCAAAACACCGATTGATCCTCCGGGTCCTACCGTTTCCAGGTCGTAGCCGCCGGAATTCAGGCTTATAATTTTCGTGGTTATTGGCTTCCAAACCTGCTGGTTTTTCTCGATAACGCTTCTGCCTGGCTTTATTTCTATGGTGTCGTTAAGCTTGAGAACCCCCCGCCTCAGGCTTCCTCCCAGAACTCCGCCAACCAGTTTTTCAGGCGCAATTCCAGGCTTGTTTATGTCAAAGCTGCGCGCCACAAGCATAAGCGGCTCTTTGCCCGAGTCCCTATTCGGTGTTGGTATGTGCTCGTCGATAGCCTGCATGAGAAGTTCAAGCCCAACCCTGTGCTGTGCTGAAATCGGGACTATTGGCACATTCTCGTATTTTGTCCCCTTCAGGAAATTTTTAATCTGGCTGTGATTGTTTAGTGCCTGCTCTTCGCTGACCAAATCGATTTTGTTTTGTATGACAATTATGTTTTTTAGCCCTATTATCTCCAAAGCCATCAAATGCTCCCTTGTCTGGGGCTGGGGACAGGCTTCATTGGCCGCTACAAGAAGCAAAGCTCCGTCTGTTATTGTTGCGCCGGCAAGCATTGTAGCCATAAGCGATTCGTGGCCAGGCGCATCGACAAAGCTGACCTTTCTCAAAGGGACTGTTTCGGAATTGCATGCAGGGCATTTTTCTTTTGTTGTATATGCTTTTGCCCCCTCGCATTTCGGGCATTTCCTGAACACCACATCAGCATAGCCAAGCCTTATGGTTATGCCGCGCTTCAGCTCTTCAGAATGGGTGTCTGTCCACTTGCCGCTCAATCGCTCAAGAAGTGTTGTCTTGCCATGGTCAACATGCCCGACCATCCCGATATTAAGGACTGGCTGCTCAGGCAATTCTTCTTCCTTTTTCTTCTTGGCCATGTTGATTTCAGTTCTTTTATTCTTATTCGATTTATTTTTATTTTTTGAATTTGTCAAGAACCACCATTCAGTCGAATGCGAGTGATTCGCTCACTCGCTCACATGTCACTGGTGGAATGCTGCTTATCGCATAACATCCACGTGGTTCTTGAGCATGCTCAAAAATTTTCAACAAGCTGGAGGCACATTGGCTTCCAGCCACCAGTTAGAAACTGGTGGAAAATTTTTGACATTTTAAAGTGTTTTATTCATTGAGTTTTTAGTTGTCGGAAATCGTAACACTTTATATGAATGATTGCGATTTTTGACATATTGCGTTTAAACGCTTAATTCTTTTAGTTCTAATTGCGCTTGACAATAGGCGCAATCTCATTGATTAAATTTAAATATTTAATAAAAAATAACCAGCCGAGTAATCTTTAGGTTAAAAGTGCGAATAAGATATAGTTTAAGAATTTATTCTTTATTATCTTCTTTTTTCGGCTCTTTGTGCTGTTTCTTGTCTTCTTTAGCTGCAGCCTTTGGCTCGCTTGGCCCTGTTTTTGATTCCTTGGCTTCAGCATTTTCTTCTTTTGGCTTTGGCTCTTCCATGGCTGCGGGCTTTGCTTCTTTGGCTTCTGGCTTACCCTCTTTTTTTACTTCAGGAACATTAAAAATCTCCGTTAATTTTTTTGCGCCTGCCTTCACTACCTTAAGGTTTATCTGGGAAATGCCATCATGAATCTTGTGCCCGCAGACTGTCTTCCTTCTCTTTATTCCCTTGCCTGCACCCCTAAACCCAACACCGCCATATACTGAAATTTTCTTCCTCTGCCCAAGAATTCCCCTCCTCATTGGAAAGCCGCAGTAGTCAGAGCCGCCTGTAATCTGAAATTCGTAGCCGCTCAGCTCAAAAGTGTCGCCTTTTATGCTTTCTCCTATATTCAGCCCTATAAATGGCCTTGCCATGCTATCCTTAATTTCTTTCTGGAACGTTCTTCCAGAAGAGTCTGAAATGCATAATTTGAAACTTGCCATAAAGAATCTAAAGAGTGGAATTAGCTTTATTTAAAAAGCTTGCGGGTTAAAGTTTGGATATTGCAATGCCGGCATTGTAGCTTGGAGTGTATTGATGTGGGCCGTCTATGAGCACCACAAGCCTTTTTAGGTAATAAAATGCGGCAACAGCCAATACAAACGGCATCAGGTTTGCCAAGGTACCTAGGTTGAACATAAATATTACGAACGGGAAAAGCATGGCCGAAAAAAACAATACAAGGGTTACCAGCAAATTGTTCAGTATGCTGTTGCATTTTTTTATGTTCCTTGAGGCATCGACATGTGTCAGGATTGCTGACAGTGTCTGGTAGATTTCCATGAATTTCCTGTAGATAAGTTTTCCTATGTACAGCAATATCATTGATATAAGCACGTAAAAGCCGTACAGGAACAGGATGTGGTACCGGTATTTAATCTCGAATGATATTCTTCTGGAAATCAATGTCACAAATAATGCAAACACCAAAAGCATGCAAGCTGCCCTTGATTCTTTTCTTAGCTTGTTAGTGAAGAAGTTCTCTATCTCCATCTGGTCGAAAAGCTTGCGCATATAGTTGGATAGCCTTTCCAGCTTCAGCCTTGTTCTCACAGGAACCCTGGAATTTAATGACGAGTGTAGTTTTTCGCTGTAGTTTAGCCCGAGAGAAGTCAGCAATGCTGTAAGGAATATTATGGAAGCCGTGATCGTAACCAAGTCTATGCCGACATTAAATTTTTGGCTCTCTTTAGCTATAAGCAGTGAAAATTCCCCGACAGATATCATCGCTATGCTGGAGAAAACCGGCTGCTCGTCCTTGAAGTTTGCAAGCAGGTAAGTCAGGAAGCCTATGGCTATAAGTCTTGATACCAAAACAATGACAATAAGCGAAGCTATGAGGAATGCATTTTCTTTGACTACGCTCAAATCCACTAAGGTACCCATTGATATGAAAAATATTGAAGTGAAAATCAAAGCGTAAGGATGGATTGCCCTGCCGTAATCTTTTGCATTTGGCAAAGATGCTATCAGGCTTCCAGCAAGAAAGGCGCCTGCCGACGGAGTCAAGCCAAGGTACAGGGCGAAATAGCTGAATAAGGCGCCCATCGCAAGAGACAAGAATATCAGAACAGACTCGTCGCTGTTGTTTTTCATGATTATATTTACTATAAACCTCAACAGCCTCATCATCACAAGATAGGCAAGGATAAGCGCCCCTAATGAGAATACTATATGCTCAAACACGTTAAGCAAGCCGCTGCTCGCATCTTTTATTCCAGAGAAAAAGGTCAATGCAAAAACCGCAATTATGTCCTCTATTATCAAAATTGCTATGAGCAAAGGCACCTCCTTTCTCGTAAACATTTCTTTCTGCTCCAGAACCTTAACCACCACAACGGTGCTGCTGAAAGAAAGTATTACTCCTATGAACAGCGCAATTTTCACGCTGAAGCCCAAAAGCAAAGTCGCTTCGTATCCTAAGAACAGCACAATCGCAAATTTAAGCAGTCCAATAAGCATTGACCTTGCGCCAAGCTTTAGTAATTTGGAGACATCAAATTCCAATCCAATTATAAAAAGTATGAGTATGGCCCCAAAGTCAGCCATTATTGAAATCATATCGGCATCTTTGACCATGTTTAAAGAGCTGGGCCCGATCAATGCCCCGACAAGCAGTAAACCGAAAACAGCAGGCTGCCTGAATCTATTTGCTATTATGCCTCCAACTATCGCGCAGACGAAAAGTATGCCTAAACTTATAAGCTCGGTTGCCAATTTTAAAACCTCTAGCGTGGAACTACCTCATTTAATCTAAAGCCCAACGTTTCATCCTTCTAAAACTATATTAGTATACAAAAATGTATATTAGTTTCATTAAAATATACTAACTTATATTTAAAGCTTTTGGTGGTATATAAGTAAATATAGATTAAAATAATTATTTTCTATATAGAAAATATTTAAGAAATATTTTCCGCAAGCTTTTTATGTTTCAAAATAAATAAGGAAATTGTGGAAGAGCAAAAGTCTTTCTGGAGAAAAAATGAAAAGCTTATAGTTGTTATTGCTACATTGGTAGTTGTTTACGTGCTTGTTATTTCCAACCAAAAGATAAATTTTCTGTTTGGCAACGAGCTGATTGTCAGCCTTAATCCTGCCCAAAAATCATCTAAGGTATATTACGGGAATAAGACAAGCGTGGAATTTAATGTCTCTGTCCAAAATTTCGCGCAATGCAGGACAGCATGCAGGTACAAGTTTATCGACAGGAGCAGGAGCGAAACTCTGGACGATGGAAATTTCGAATTGGCGGCAGGAAGGCATTTCGGCAAGGATTACAATCTAAGCGCCAAGCGGGCAGGAAGGGGGCAAGACATATACGGATTCGAGGTCAAATGCCACAGCATATGGACTTTGTTGTGCCTAACGAACCAACCTGAAATAGCAAGAACCTCGTTCATAACTGTGAATTATGACCTGACAGATGAGGAAAAAAGGCTGAAAGAAAACCTGGGGAAAGATGTGAAAGCCTTGCTTTTTGCCCTGGCTGATGCGGATATAGGGCTGCAAAAATTAAACCAGAAATATTTTGAGCTGGCACACCATGCAAACCTGAACAATCTCTCGAAGCAGAAAATAGATATTAACGGCAAGTATGATGACATAGCCATAGCAGTTGAAAATTTGAGAAGCCTTTGGGCTGTGGAAAATTACGCAAAACTAAGCCTGCTTTTCAATGAAAGCTTTCTTGCTGAAGTTAATGAAATAAAAAAATTAATATCAAGCCTGAGCAGCCAGATAGACAGCATTGTTGAGCTGCACAACAGCATCCAGAAAGACCTGGAAAATTTGTCGAAGGAGTCAGGAGAGCTGGAAAATTTTGTCAACATGCTCGAAAGAGATGAGTATTCTTATGATTTGCATTTGCTATCAAACAAATTAAAATCAGCGGCTGAGGAACTGCATAACAATACCTTTGATAATTATACCTTATTAATCAACGGTGTATCGGTCCTAAGCAGCCAGCAAAAATCACTGTCTGAAAAAACTGAAGTTCCGTCCGGCAGGCTGTATTTTGAAATTTCCTATGCCAAGAAACTTGATGATGATGTCCTTTGCAGCCTAAGGCAGGACTGTAAGGAAGACATTTCAATAAGCAATGCCATCAATGACACTGAAAAATTCTTGAAGAATTATCCGGATTCTTCTCAAATAAAATCAGTATGCACCGATATTTTAAACCTTGAGTACGAGTATTCAAAAACTAGAAGCGAGGCATCGGTCATTATAGCAAATAAAAGCATTGGATTCCCTGCAGAAGAGCGCTTCATCAATGCAACAGAAAAATTCAAATACAATATAATAAGAGATATAAACAACTCCTATTACGAGTCTTTTGAAGAGATAAAGGCAAAAAATAACTCCAACAAAACGATAAATATCACACAGCCCGTGCTGCCCAAAAACAAGACTGGTTTCGTGCAGCTTGATTATAATGAATCCTTTAATTTATCATTGTACCTTCTTTCCAAAATTGCCTTGTCGGACCAGCAGCAGGATATCATTGGCAAGTGCCTAAAGCTTGGCCAAAAGCCAACAATAGAAATTCCAAAGTTTGAGAGGGTAATCCCGAACATAAGCTATGACATCAAGCCAAAAATAGATACAATGCTGTCTGACAATCCCCCAATATGCTGCGTTTTTAACGAGTGCAACCCTTGCTGCGCGGATGAATCGTGCAGGAACGATCCCAAAACCTTTCCGGTAATATTCATTCATGGCCACTCGCTTGCAAAAGAAAATTCGCCCGAGTATTCATTGGACTCGTTCAACAAGCTGCAGTCAAGGCTGCAGGAGGACGGCTATTTGAATGCAGGCATAGTCTCCCTCTATTCAAAAAATGAGCCTGGTGGAAGTGGAACTTGGAGCATGTCAGGCAAGCCTGTAACCGTCAAAGCAAGCTATTATTATGATGCCTTCAGGAAAAATGACAAGTACATTGTCGTGCCAACAAAAAGCGAGAATATAGACACCTATGCGATAAGGCTCAAGGAAATCATAGAGATAGTGAAGGGAAGGACAAACAAGCCCAAAGTCAACATTGTGGCACATTCAATGGGGGGCTTAGTTGCGAGAAGATACATGCAGATTTTCGGGGACAATGGCGTGCACAAGCTTATAATGATTGCAACTCCAAACAAGGGGATAAAGGGCGATGCTGCTGACTATTGCGGGGTTATAGGGGAGAACAGGGAATGCCAGGACATGCTGGAAAACAGCTTGTTCCTAAACA
Source organism: Candidatus Woesearchaeota archaeon (assembly GCA_016211245.1). Classification (GTDB taxonomy): domain Archaea; phylum Nanobdellota; class Nanobdellia; order Woesearchaeales; family GW2011-AR4. The sequence goes on along the minus strand of JACQSQ010000075.1, from coordinate 5,574 downwards.
AGCTGAATGATCCCCTGGAGCAGCCAAGCAGCGCAAAAATTTATGCCATAATCGGGCAGGGATGCCCTATGGATTCAAATGACGGCGACGGGATAGTCCTGTCAGAAAACGCCAAGACAGAAAATACCAAATTGCTTTATGTCAAAGGATCCTGCGGTGGGCTCTTCCGCAAGTACCTGCACACGGAAATCCTTAACATTGATGCTTACCCTGAAACCTACAACATAGTAAAGGAGGCATTGAGGGAATAATCGCTTCTAATTATCTAATTACTTGCCATTCTTCAGATAAACAGTCCTTGTCGGAAATGGAATCCCTATGCCTGCTTTTCTCAATGCATTATAGATTTCTTCTGTTGCAAGAGCTTTTGTATCAAACTTCTTGTCAAATTCCTCAACCCAGAACAAAACCCTGAATTTAAGCGAAAAATCCCCCATCTCGATCATCAAGACCTTTGGCTCGGGCTCCTTCAAAACATGAGGCACTTTTTTTATCTCATCCAAAACAATTTTTCTGACTTTTGATGTGTCAGAGCCGTATTCAACGCCAAAATCAATTGCGGCCCTTACAATGGGATTTGGCTGCAAAAAATTCAGTATCCTTGAGTCTGCAAGCTTGCCGCTTGGTATTGTTATGAGCTCGTTATCAAAAGTCAGTATTTTAGTGCTTCTCAAGCCAATCCTTAAAACAGTCCCCATTGTGTCTTGGTCCAGCTTTATCTTGTCCCCGACCTTGACGCTTTTGTCAAGTATTATGGACATACCGCCGAATATGTTTCCAAGCGTGCTTTGCAATGCAAAAGCAACCGCTATTCCAATGATTCCCAGGCTTGCCAGCAACGGGGCTATCTCGACTCCCCAAATGGAAAGTATCACAAGTATGCATGTAATGACTGAAATTATCCTGAAAAAATTTTCGATAACAGGAAGCAGCTCATCATCAAGCGTGGACTCTGTTTTTTCAGCGAGTTTCGAGAACCAGTTTTCTATCAGAATGTCAATCACGACTATGGCTATGTAAGTAAGAAGGACAACTATCAAGGAACTTATTATATGCTCCGCCATGTCCAGCCATGGCTGCCTGATGCTCAGGGGATAAAGCGCAAGCCTTATACCTATGAGCAGCAGTATGAAAGATAAAGGCTTGTTTGTGTTTTTAACAATGAGGTCGTCTATGTTTGTTCTGGTTTTTTTGGTCAATGAGAGTATTATTTTTTTCGAAACAAAAACCACTAATTTTGACAGGATGAAAAATATTGCTAATATGACTAAAGAATCGAAATAAGGGCTGTAAAAAAATTTATTTGCTGGCAAGCCAAGCTGCATCTTGGCTGAGTTCAGATAAGTTGAAAGCGGCATGCTAAAGAAAAAGGCTAAGTTGTATTTAAAGCTATTTTTTCTGGAAAACCTGTATTGTGCATGAGCATGGGAGCTTTTTTGAGGCCCTTTCCAAAGCCTGCTTTGCAACGCCGAGATTCTGCTTGTCAACCCTTATCTGAAAGATTGTTTGCCCTTTGTGGACTCTTGCAGCAACTCCTATTGGCTTGCCAAATGGATGAGCCATGCCTGAGCTAAACCTGTCTGCTCCAGCCCCTGCAGCTAATGAATGCTCCCTAAGAACATGATAAGGATAAACAGAAACTTTAAGATGAAACCCATTCAGGCCAAGATAGCTTTCAAGCAGCTTGTTGGATGTCTGCCTCGCGCTTTCCAGCGCATTGTCCCTTATGTTCAGGTCTGCTTTTGAAAGAAGGTTAAGGGTGCAGTCAAACTCCTTGCTTGCGTCTCCGGTGTTGAATCTCACCACTTTTGGATGGGGAGTCATTCTAATGTAAGACTTTGACTTGAATTTAGAAGTCCTGGTGTATGGCCTTTTTAACCTTCTGTAAGCCACGAATTTTCTTATCCTTGCCATGATGAAAGGAATTTTATTGTTGTTTTTAAATGTTGTTGTTTGATTTTAATTTTCGAAAACTATTTAAATAACCGTTACAATTGAATTATTTCTTACAGACGAATGGAAAAAAGAGGTGAAATATTGAGGTTAAACAAGAAGGCTTCTTTAGAAATTTCAATACAGGCAATTGTCATTGTAGTTCTGGCCATGACACTTCTTGGATTAGGGCTCACTTTCATCAGAAAGCAGTTTGGAGGGCTAAGCAGCATCCAGGAGGAGATAAGCGAACAGGTTAAGCAAAAAATACTGGATGACTTGATAGAGAACGACAAGAAGCTTTCATTTTCAAGAACGGAGTTAGAAATCGACAAGGGCAAATCAGAAGTTTTGACTATTGGTATTAGAAACAAAAAAGATGTTGAATTGAGATACAAAATGAGATTTAACCCGATATCAGATCCAGACGGCGTCATCTTCGATATAGAATCACCTAAAAAATGGTTCCAGCTGCAGTCGTATGGTGCCCAAGATTATAAATTGCCACCTGCAGAATCCGATGTAAGGAACATAAGGATTACCATTCCTTCAACAATATCTAAATCAGGATCCTATTTCCTGACATTTGAAATAGTCGATACTGTGGATAACAGTGTATACGCATCTAAAGACTTTTTTATAGTTGTGAGGGGCTGAAAAAATGAAAAGAAGGCTATCAGAACAGCAGGAATTTGAAATCATGAAGCTTGTCCTTGACAAATTCTTATGGCTTGGATTTGGAATAATGGCTTTTGGACTATACCAGATGTTCAAGGAAGGCACACAGATTGGATTGTCCTGGATGGTTGCAGGGGCCGTTATACTGCTCATATTCTCATGGATAATTGTGAAAGAGTATGAAGTTATAAGGTAATCCTGCCCGTTAAGCATTTTACACAAATCTATAAGCAAAAAATTTATATTGCACATTTCTTCTATGCATAACTTATGGATAAAGGATGGAAAATTATTTTTAGTCTGTTAATAGCTGTTTTTATATTTCATGTAATCCGAGATATTTTGCAAATAATAGGCGTGACTAATTTTATAACGGAAATATGGCACAGGGAACATCAATGGTGTAAAACCTATTGCGATTGGGCAATAATGCCCATTGAGTTATTTATAATAATCGGCTCGATAATCATTATTAGACGAAATATGGTAGGAATGCTGGGATTTATAATTTTAATATCACTAATTTTTTGGCCATTTGCTTTATTTTTGCCTTGAAATAAATTTTTCAGCAACATTTATATACAACTAATTTAATTGCCAATCCAATGAATCATGATGATGAAGATTTTGAAAATAAAACAAGGAAATTCTCTGTCGTGCAGCAATGCCCGAAATGCGGGCAGCTTTCGCTTGCTTTCAGGAAAGGAAAAGTTGCCTGCACTAGCTGCGGCTACACTGAGGATATTCCAACGCTGAGGTGAAACAATGCATATGCAGTTTAAGTATCAAAGAGTCGGAATTTTTGTTGATGTCCAGAATATGTATTATTCTGCAAAGAACCTTTACAGCGCAAAAGTCAATTTCATGCAGATATTGAAATCAGCTGTTGGAAACAGGAGCTTAATACGGGCAATAGCCTATGTCATAAAGGCTGATGTCAAGGAAGAGCAGAATTTCTTTGACGCCCTGGACAAGATAGGGTATGATGTAAAGGCAAAAGACCTACAGGTTTTTGCAGGAGGCGCAAAAAAAGGCGACTGGGACATTGGATTGGCAATGGACACAATTGAGCTGGCGCCGAAACTTGACACAATAGTTATTGTAAGCGGCGACGGGGATTATGTTCCTTTGGTGAGGCACCTAAGGCATGCCCTGGGCTGCAGGATAGAGGTTGTTGCCTTTGGAAAATCGTGCTCAGGCGCCTTAAAAGACGAATGCGACTCATTCATTGACATGGACAATGACAGGAAGCGGTTTTTAATCTATAGATAAAATTTAAAAACTGAACAATCATTAAAAATCAAAAATGAAGGAAATAAGCAAAGACAATTTTGAAAGCGAAGTCCTGCAGAGCAAAATGCCCGTGCTGGTTGATTTCTGGGCTCCGTGGTGCGGGCCATGCAGGATGGTGGGCCCTATTCTGGAGAAGTTGTCGAAAGAATACACAGCAAAGCTGAAGTTCTCAAAGCTTAATGTCGATGACAACCAGGAAATTGCGGCCAAATATGATGTCAGGGGAATCCCATGCATGATAATTTTCAAAGACGGAAAAGAAATTGACAGGATAATAGGTGCTGCCGGGGAAGCCAGCCTGAGAAGCAAGATAGATTTAATTTTAGCCAGTAAATTAGTTAATGATTAGTAACAAAACCAGAAAAATTTAAAAAAGGTGCTTTGAATGAAATACCTTAACAAATTTTTGGACATAGAGGACATGGCAGTGGACTTTGAGTTCGAGGCAAGGGTCTTGGAGAAAAACAACAGGGAAGCGGACATGCTTATCAAGAGAGGATATAAAATTAAAAAATCGGTCTGGTACGGGCTGATAGCGTCATAATGTACAAGGCGAAATTATGGGACGAGGACAAGTGGAACATCCATGAAGGCTACAAGTCTTCGAAATATGCCAGCTCATCCTCTTCCGACAAGAAAGAGCCCAAGCTTTATCACGAGCAGAAATACGGCTCTTCCGAAAAAAGCTCTTCATCCGATTATATGAGGAAAGAGGACGCAAAAGAAAAAGATGAAAGCAAGAAAGATGACCTGTTCGGGGAAATTGAAGAGGAGAAAAAAACAAAGGAGGATTTAAAGGAGGAAGACATCCCATTTAAGGCGGCGAAGCAGATTTTCACAGAGCACAGGAATGAGGACAAAAAAGAGGCAGTAAAGAAGGACAAGAATACAATAGAGGATGCGATAAAAAAAGCCATTGAGGAAGAGAAAAAGGTAATAATGATGGACAATTAATATGGAAAATAAGCCCATACTGGCATCGCTGACGATTTCTTTGGCCTTGCTGATTTTTATTTTATCTGTCAATTCTGCCGCGTTTAGCGGCCGGTTCTACGAGCGGGAGTTTCTAAAGCATGATGTCGGAAAAAATGTTCATGGATATCTTGAATTGCACCAAAGCGTTATAAACTTCATAAAAGGCGAAAGCGGTTTCCTTCCAGACAGATTTAACGAAAGGGAAAAACAGCACCTGCAGGATGTCAGAAGGCTGGTTTTGTTTTCAAGGGCTGCTATGTACTTGTTGATGGCATTATCCGGCATATTGCTTATTTTATCGGCTAATAAATTTAGTAAGAGGGCAGAATTTTGGAAATTTATCGGAAATGCCTTATTTTTCAGCGGATTGTCTGCGTTATTAGCAGGAATTGTTGTATTTTCGCTGGTAAGCCTCAGTTTCTCTTCCTCGTTTGACTCGTTCCACAAATTATTTTTCCATGAAGGCACTTATTCTTTTGACCCGGACACGGAGATTATTGTGAATATTTACCCTGAAGGGCTGTTTCTGGACCTGGGGCTTAGGATAGCAAAGTTTGCGGCTGCCGCATCCTTAATTATTATGATAATTGGGGCATTTCTTGTATTTAAAAACAAAAGGATTAAATAAAGGCATTTACAAAACAATAACGAAAAATTCAATAACGAATAAAAAATTAAAAAACGAGAACGACCTCT
>JACQSQ010000073.1 GCA_016211245.1 Candidatus Woesearchaeota archaeon | reverse complement strand
CCCAAGTGTCGCCTTGCCTGTCGGTTGGCTTTAAGTAATAAAAAATATTATCAAAATCTATTGTGCTCAGATTTGCCCCCCATTGAGGCATAGGCCTTTTATAGAATTCTTCTAAAGATTTTAGCCTGAACTTTAGCATCCAGTCAGGCTCATTTTTTATTTTAGAAATTTCTTCAACTATTTCTTTTGAAAGCCCTCTTTTAGCCTTAAACACATAGTCTTCCTTGTCATGGAAGCCGTACTTGCTGTAGTCCTTGTCAAAAACCTGTTCTGCCTGTGTCGGTGCCATTTTTTATTGTTTTCCTCGATATGCCTCTTTATTCACTAATTATAATCCTCTGCCGCACGGCCGAGAAATCATGGAACCATAATGTAGTACATGCTTCCTTTGCGGCTGACATGGTATGGCGTCTCAGCCTCAACTCCTTCCCTGATGCATGACATTTCTTCGCCTGTCGGCGGCCGTACCCAATTTCTAAAATCTAAGAGTATGACCTGGATACTTTTATCTCTTGCAGCAGCCTGCTCAGCTTTTGCAATCTCTGGGTGCAATGCATCTAAAGTTGACCTGCACTCGCGAAAATCATTGTTCCTGCATCCTGCAAAGAAAATTTGCAATGCGGCAGTCGTAATCAGCATGGCATCTTTTAATTCTGGCATTTTTATGACTTCCTTATTTCGCCTTTATCGCAAGCAGATTATTTATTCTGCTTACTAAATCTGCTCTTATTTTTGGGTCTATAACAAGAGGAGTTTGTTCTCTTAACACTGACAATTTCCTATCACTTAATCGAAAGGTCGCTCCTCTTTCTGCTCGATCAACTTCAGATTCTATATGCCTCTCAATCGTTGTCCTTTCTATATAATCTAAATCTTCTGATGGTAGCTCCAACCCTACTGTTGCAGCATAAGCCCTTATTTTTGTTGATAATGACATCACGCCTTCAAGATCACCAGCCCACGCATAAAATGCAGCTTCAAATGACAATTGACCTAATGTTTGTTTTTTTAAATCCTCCAGTGCTACTGGAGTTCCATGAGCAGATGCAGTACTAACTGCTGCATCTAACACCCTCGGTACTAAATCAAATCTGTTTGCCCTTACAAATTTGGCTACGTACATTACTGGATCATATGTTTGTGATTCTGGCATTTTTTGATTTTTACTTTGAGTTTTTTATTTCGCCTTTATCGCAAGCAAATTATCCTCAAAACAAATGTTGCAATTTGCCAAATCCTTTGATTGTGATCTGTGCAAGTCACACAAGATGTGCTTCACAGTTGTCAGGTTGCTTATCCTGTAGATTTCAGCCACAACTCTTTGCTTGTTTTTGCTCTCTGTCAGTATTTTCTCGGCTGATTTCCTTATTTCAACCTCTACTTCATCGCTGAATACAACTTCCTTTGCCCTTTTTGAGTGCTGGTATTGAGAGACTGCAGCCTCTGTCAAGCCAAGCAGATTGGCTGCTCCCTTTTGGCTCAGACTATGCTCATTGATTAAAACCCTGGCCAGTTCCCTTCTTATGGCAGGCAGAATATATCTAACTTCTATTTCCTGCGGCATTGTTTCTAGCATATGACTTAACAATTGTTAAGAAGTATATAAATGTTGTGGGAAACCCCTGCCAAATCGGCAAAATTTATAATTACTATGCAATTAGCTGATTCTGTGGATGAATTAGAATTAATGCTTAGACAGGAATATAAAACTCCCTTAACGTCTCGGCTACGGGAACGTATACTTGCACATGTGCGCGGGAATTCTAGTATGGCCAGTAGACCACTTGAGGTAATTGCCATGTTCACAAGGAGAACACAGCAAATGCTTGAAACATCGCCCGGTATATTTGATGGACATTTGGATGTTATTTCCACTTATAATAATGAGGGATTAGAAAAAATCAGGGCTGGAGATACTATGAAAAAGTCAAGATTCTACAGAGATGATGAATTGAAACGTCTGGAAGCATTATTCAACTACAATCTTGGTTTCACAGCAAGAGCAAAGTACTATGAGCAGTTAGCAATCGGAATAAAAGATGAAGCATCATTGCAGAGGTGGTACTACCATATGAAAACTGCCGCTGACATGATGGGGGCAAAGCTAACAAGAAAAACTGCAATGGCTAATGGGTATGCAGCTGAAGCCGCAATTCTGCTGGTAAAAAACTGGAGAGAGAGAGCGATAGAGTGCAGTAATCGCGCTATTCAGGAATATGAAAGGTCAAAAGATTCGAGCCTAGCTGATGTGGCAAAGCGCTTAATTGAAGGTAGGAACTTGCTGGGTTCAGCCTAAGAATAATCAAATCGCTAAAATAAATAAATTACAATTGCGAAACACAAAACCCCCAAAACAGCCCCGGCAATCACGTCTTTCCAGTCATGCTTCTTCAAGTAAACTCTTGAGTATAATATACCTATGGCAAGCAGTAAGAGGATTACTGTTATAGCTGAATTTGCAAAATAGTTGATGAAAAAAAGCAGCAGGAACCCAGTTCTTGAAGCATGCAGGCTTGGGAACGCTGCTGCATCCAATTTTTCAAATGAATTGCTATAGGATAACTTTACCGGCCTGTTCTTGAAAAAAAGAGCCCTTATTATCCATGCTGCAGCATAAATTAGAATTCCTCCAGCAACAAGCATTTTAAATGAGCTGAAATCACCTAGTGCAAGAAAGATTAGAGTAGCAAGCGCATAGGAAAATAAGCTCCCCAATGCAGACACATCCCGAATCAAGTCGTTTTTTTGCCTTTCAATGAAGTCTGACGGCATGGCGCAAAAACATTATATGATATATAAAAACCTGTTGATTTAGGGTGGTTTCGGGTAATAGGGAATTGGCTTTATTGGCAGGAAATATTTCCCGTTTTGCCTTCCGCCTTCCAGCTCAACATGGTCCCTAAAAAGCCTGATGCCGTTTATCCTAATGCCATTTATTTTTTCTCCATTTGGGCCGATGACTTCCGGACCATTGACTTCTTTACATTGCGCAAAGATTAGGCCTGAATCTGAAAAATAAGCGCTAATAAAAAAATTTTCTGATTTTGCCACTTCTGAACTGCTTATAGGCACCGCATAATACTGAATAATTTTGCCAATGAGTTTTTCATACTCACTCTTATCATAAGGTACATTATTGCCTTTCAGCGTTTTATCCCTGTTCCCATTTAATCGTTGAGTTTCTTTCTTAACATAATCAAAGAATTCTTTAGGCGTTCGCACT
>JACQSQ010000070.1 GCA_016211245.1 Candidatus Woesearchaeota archaeon | reverse complement strand
TTTGCAATGCCTTTTGCATCAGATAATTTTGCATTTCGTATTTTCATTTTTTATATTTTACTTTTAATGTTTATATTTATATCCATCTCCTGACTTTCTTCTTGTAGTCAAGATATTTTTTGCCAAAAAGATTTTCCATCATCTTTTCCTCCCTTGGAATGAATCTTATACTGACAAATACAAAGAACACAATCGGAGCCAGAAATGCAAGAATATCTCCTAAGTAAATTGCAGTTCCCAGAAGTGCCGTTGTAACCCCAAGGTACATGGGATTTCTTGTGAATTTATAAGGGCCTTCTATCACAATAGCAGTTGGCTTCTGCCCAGGCAGAATTGGCGTTTCTTTTTTCTTGAATAATCCAAAAGACCGGAATAAAATCAGCAATCCAGCTGCAAAAAACAAAATTCCTAATAAATTGAATGGCTTTGGTATTGCAGGAGTTGGAAATAAATAATGAAGGGCAATAACTGCAATTAAGGATACTATTGCTACATGCGGAGGCAATATTTTCGGATGAGATTGCTCTTCCATTTTATTAAAATTTAATACCTAATCTTTTGCATATCGGACAATCCGTTTTTCTCCATAAAAACTTCCTTTTTTCCATTCTTCATCGCTTAAATCACATATGGTCTTGTCCGTTCTTAACATTGATAAACATTCTTGATGCGTCATTTAAATTCCTTCCATTTTTTCCGCTAATTCTCGGAGTTTTGGATAATGAGCTTGTTGTCTTTCCAAGTCATCATAGCACTTTCTTGTGCAATAATCTCCATAAAACCAATTAACCAAAGTTTGAATTTTTACTGGTTTTTTTGTTGTGACAGTCTCTTGCATTTTTATTCAAGTAAAAATTCCTTAAATCTTTTTGTATTTCAATTCCAAATTCAGTTAAATTGCCATTTCCATCTAAAATTCCCATTTCGTTAAACTGGCCAATCAGCCAATTGGAAGTTTTTGATGTTTTTCCTAATAAAAACATTACAGAAGCAGTATTTAAAAGCCTTTCTTTTAATAACTTTCTTCTTTTTGGACAAATGTCTTGATACTATACAGCTAATAAAGCAATAATTGTAACTACTTCTGATTTTACTGTTCAAGCCAAAGTTCAAGCAGACGAGGCTCCTATTGAATTATGGAATTTACAAACATTAAAAAGTATGGTTAGAAAATATTTTATCGAAATGGATACATAAAATTCACTCCACCGTCACAGTTTTAGCGAGTGACCTCGGCCTGTCTACATCCCTTCCAAGCTTTTCTGCAATGTGGTAAGCCAGCAACTGCAAAGGAACAGATGCCAGTATTGAGCTTAAAGTATAAAGTGTTTTTGGGATAAATATCGTGCGCTTTGCCTTCTTTGGTATCTCTTTGTCCCCTTCTGTCGCCACGGCAAAAATCATTCCGCCCCTGGCTTTCACCTCTTCTATGTTTCCAAGCACTTTCTTGTATGTGAAAATGTCATGGGGCGCGATAAAAAAAACAGGCATATTCTTGTCAATCAAGGCAATGGGCCCGTGCTTCATCTCGGCTGCAGGATAACCCTCGGCGTGGATGTAGCTTACTTCCTTCAGCTTCAAAGCCCCTTCAAGTGCTATGGGAAAATTAACCCCCCTGCCCAAGTAAATAGAATTTGGCTTGTTGGAGAAGAATTCAGCGCATTTCAGTATTTCCGTGTCTTCGTCCAGGACAGACTGCAACTGCAAGGGGATTTTTCTTATTCCGCTTATCATATCCCGGATTTGCTTTTCATTGAGAGTCTTCCTTAGTTTGGATAATTTTATGGTAAGCAGGTACAGCACAGCCAATTGGGTTGTGAAGGCCTTTGTTGAAGCAACGCCAATCTCAGGGCCTGCCCTTGTATAAATAACGCCATCTGATATTCTTGTTATTGAGGAGCCCATGACATTGCATATTGCCAGTGTTTTGACTCCATATTTTTTTGCTTCCTTCAGTGCAGATATCGTGTCTGCCGTTTCTCCGGACTGGGAAATTGCTATAACTAAAGTGTCTTTGTCTAGGATAGGGTGCCTGTACCTGAATTCAGAAGCGTACTCGACTTCAGTTGGTATCCTTGCCAGCTCTTCAAGCATGAACTCCCCAACAAGGCCGGCATGCCACGAAGTTCCGCAGGCAACTATGACTATCCTTTTTACTTTCCTCAAATAATCATCAGAAAGCCCGAATTCCTTTTCAAACTGGACATTTCCGTTTCTCAGCCTTTCATTCAGCGTGTTTGCAATTGCAACAGGCTGCTCGTGAATCTCTTTCATCATAAAATGCCCGTAGCCGCCTTTCTCTGCCGCCTCTGCGCTCCAGTTTATCGTGTTTATTTTTTTGATTATTTCTTTTCCATCCAATCCAATAACCTTATGGCTGTTTTTTGTCAATACCACTATTTCCTTGTCTTCAAGGTAGATTATCTTATTGGTATAGCTCAGTATTGATGGGACGTCAGATGCGATAAAATTTTCCTTGTCCCCCAGTCCAACAATCAAGGGGCTTTCATTTCTGGCACCGATAAGCTTGTCAGGCTCGTCAGCGAACAGTATTCCCAGGGCATAGCTCCCTTCAATTTTGTTTAATGAAACCCTTACAGCTTCTTCAATCCCGTTGTTTCTCAAATTGTCCTCAATCAGGTGGGCTATCACTTCCGTGTCAGTCTGCGAATAAAATTTATGCCCCTTTTTTATCAGTTCATCCTTGAGTTCAGAATAATTCTCTATAATGCCGTTATGCACAACGCTTATCCTGTTCCCGCAGTCAACATGCGGATGCGCGTTTTTTTTGGTTACCCCTCCATGAGTACTCCACCTGCAATGCCCTATGCCAATGCTGCCGGAAGAATTCAAGAAATCAAGCTTTTTATGGACTTCCTCAAGTTTGCCGACCCCTTTCTTGATATTGAACTTATTGTTTGTCAGGAAGCACATGCCAACAGAATCATACCCCCTGTATTCCAGATTTGCAAGCCCTTTGAACAGCTTTTCATTGACGTTTTGGCTTGAAACCACTCCCACAATCCCGCACATTTATATATTCACCTCTTGCTGATTTTAAATGAAAAATAAATAGTGCACACCTCTTTTAGAAGGTGTACACTTGGAGATGTTGTCGTTTGAGGACATAACTCTAGAAAGTAAAGCTTATTTATATAT
>JACQSQ010000069.1 GCA_016211245.1 Candidatus Woesearchaeota archaeon | reverse complement strand
GCCATCAAAAGCAAAAAGCACATTATAATGCATGCCCCAACCGGAATAGGAAAAACAATTTCTGTTTTAGCCCCTGCCTTGTCGTTTGCAATGAAAAACAACAAAACTATTTTCTTTCTTACTTCAAGGCAAACCCAGCACAAGATAGTAGTAGATACATTAAGGCAGATAAAAGAAAAATTCAATATTAACTTTGATGTCGCTGACTTGATAGGAAAGAAAGGCATGTGCCTGCAGAATGGCGTGGATGGCATGGGAAACGGTTATTTTCATGAATTTTGCAAGTCATTAAGGGACAAGGATGAATGTGAATTTTACCTAAAGGCAAGGCAAAAAAATGGCACAGCAACTTTTGAGGCAAAAATTGCGCTTGAAGATATAAAGCAGAAAAACCCCTGCCATGTGCAGGAATTCATAGAAATAGGAAGAAAGAATTCAATGTGCCCCTACGAGCTGGCAATGCTTAATGCAACTACAGCAAAAGTAATTATTGCAGATTACTATTATATGTTCAGCCACACAATAAGGGATGGATTTCTGATGAAGATAAGCAAGGGGCTGAATGACATTATTATCGTAGTTGATGAAGCCCACAACCTTCCAAGGAGGATACGGGAGTCCTTGAGCCAGCAGATTTCCAGCAGTATAATAGAATACGCAAAAAAAGAAGCGATGAAATATGGCTATAAGGAAACATTTGATAATCTTGAAATGATAGAAAATGCCTTATTTGAAGCTTCAACGGAGCTGATAGAAAAAGAGGAGATAATCAGCAAAAACACTTTCGTTGAGTCTGTAAATGAAAAGAAAAGCTATGATGATATTATAGCAGAGCTTGTTTTTATTGGCGAAGATATTAGGGAAAAACAGAAAAAAAGCTTTGTCTTGAGCGTTGCAAAATTTTTGGAAGCATGGCTCGGCCCTGATATCGGATACGGAAGAATACTGGCCAAAGAGATAATTGAAGGAAAACTTAAAGTCACTTTATCTTACAGGTGCCTTGATCCTTCTCTTGCCGCAAAAGAAGTCATTGACAGAAGTTATTCTACAATCCTGATGTCTGGCACTTTGACTCCAACATCGATGTATCGTGATTTATTGGGGTTTAAGGATAATATTATTGAAAAAGAATACAAAAGCCCGTTTCCAAAAAAGAACAGGCTGAATTTGATCATTCCAAAAACAACAACAAAGTTTGTCGAAAGGAGCACAAAACAATATGCAGGAATCGCAAGGATTTGCGGAGATATTGTCAATTTAGTGGAGGGCAATACAGCAATCTTCTTTCCAAGCTATGACCTGCTGCAGAATATCCAGGAATTCCTGAGCAAGGAAACCTCAAAGCCAATTTTTACCGAAAAAGCTTCCATGACAAAGCAGAAAAAAGAATTATTATTGACAAATTTTAGGAATAACAAGCAAAAAGGAGCAATTCTTTTAGGCACTTCCACAGGCTCTTTTGGAGAAGGGATTGACCTGCCGGGTGTTTTGCAGGCTGTAATAATTGTTGGTTTGCCATTAAACAAGCCGGATATTGAAGCTAAATTACTGATAGAGTATTATGATGACAAGTTTGGGAAAGGTTTTGAGTATGGATATGTTTTGCCTGCAATAACAAAGTGCCTTCAAAACGCAGGAAGATGCATCCGCTCGGAAACAGACAAAGGCGCAATTATATTTCTTGATGAAAGATACGCATGGCAGAATTACTACCAGTGCTTTCCTGAAGAATGGGATATGGAAGTCGAGATGGATTATGAGGGTATGTTGAAAGAGTTTGTTCATAATAAAATATAAAGTTTATCCAATCTGTACATTCACTTGTTGAGCATATTTTCTAAGTCCATCAATTCTAGTATTTATCCATATGTCAAAGTACTTTTTAATTGTTCCAGGATCAAATTGTGAAAAAATCCCAATGAATCTTTTTAATTGGGCTTTTTGCTGGGTAAAAGAACGAACTGTTGCAGTATATCCTTCAAAAAGTTGTTCAAATTCTCCGAAATATGATTCATTTAAGGATGGATTTTCCCTAACATTTCCTTCCCTTAAGCATTCATCCATAGATCCAAATTGAGTATCCATTCTCTCCAAGGTTGGTTCTAATATCCTTCGCTGGTACAACCCAGAATAATTATCCAATTTAGCAACATCTAGCGCTTTAAATATTCTGTATAACTCATCCCATCTTTATTTTTGAACAAAAAATTGTTTATTTACTGCTCCAAGCCCATCCGTTGTTTTTCCTTGAACATACTTTTGAATTATTTGAAGGTGCTCCCCTAAATACATAGGAATATGTAAAAAAGCAGGTATAACTTGAGTTTCCATCAATCTTAATCTTTCCTCTAAAGAGTCCTTTGTAAAATCAGTCATTTCAACCCTCGAAAAGGTAACTTAATTTAAAAACATATCCCAACTTTTAACCTCCTACAATAATCAATATACCTTTCCCTATACTAGTATCTTAAATCGAAACATTTAAATACAGGTTACGCTTTCTGTATTGAATGGTTATCCTCTTCGACAGGTTTAACCTACCTGAAGATATATATGAAGTAATATTTGCGACAAAGCAGCAAGTGATTGTTGCCAAACTGCTTATAGAGATGATGAAAGACAATGGCGGAGAGATTGGCAAGACCGAAATGTCTTTGTTCGCGACAAAGCTTCATGAAGGCAGTCTAGTAACCGATTTGATAGACGAACCTCCGTACAAGGGCAAGAAAGTCAAGGTTTCGTACAACAAAAGGCAGTTTTACGACAGGATATTGACGCCCATGAAAAGCATGGGCATGATTGATTACGATCTTTACAAGAAGACATACAGGATAAGCGACAAGCTGAACAAGGACCTGCAGCATATAGGCTTGTTATGGATAAGGGAGATGCGCAAACCATCAAGATCATTAGTAAGATAATTTAGCATAAAAACATAATATTATCAACCAAAGAGGTGCAAAAACTCAATCTCTTCAATTGGCCCCCTCAACTAAGTTCTTCTCAAACCACCCCCACGTATAAACCCAAAGAGCGGGGCCAACCCTTTTTTTATGAGGTGCTAGGTGATAGACAAAAAAAGGGAATCCAAGCTTCTGGACTGGGGAAAAAAAGAGATAGTCAATGGTGCTTCTGCAGGCAGGGCCTTAAATAATGTTGATGCCGGATTGTTCCAGCAGGGAGTTAAAGACAAAAAAGAGCGTATAAGCCTTTTGGGCAAATTAAAGGGGTACAGGAAAGCAGAGGACTTCAAAAAAGCCGCTTCAGGATTGCCAGTTACAGCTCAAAAATCCAGTTTTTGGCTTTATGCCCTGATTTTGCTTGTAATTGCCGGCATAATATATTACCTGTCCTATGCCAATATACTGGCTTTGGAAATGTTTAGCATACAAAATTTTAATAAGTGGTAAGTTTCTTAAAATCCCATATGCATTCCTCTTGGGCCCATGGTCTAGTGGCTAGGATACGACCTTCACACAGCTGGACGCAAAGCATTGCGAAGCGCCCTCACTTGAGACGGGTTGGGGTGCCGGTTCAATTCCGGCTGGGCCCATATTTCTAATCATTGTACTAATTAACTTCTTTTATCTACTAATTTAAATTTAAAAGTTTGTGTTTTAGCTTCTGAGGCAACTTCTATTTTTATTTTATCACCTTCTCTAGCAAATTGTGTAATTTTCTTATAAAACAGTGCTGGGTTATCGTTTTCACGTTGAAACATATCCTGAAAAACGTATTTTGCAGATAGTGCATTCCTGCCATCTGCATACACTCCTACAACTACAGCTCTGCCAGTTCCGCCGAAGCCAATGTGGGCTCCTTCTCCATAACCAGAAAACAAGCCGAGTCCATCTTTTATTCTTTCGTCAAGTTCTACAATGTAGGCGGCAGTCTTTTCATCAGGATTTACTTGTAGGTCCAATAAACGGGCATGACCTGTTACTTGGTCTGGAAAAACTACTGGACCAAAGAATGAAAACGGGCAACCAGTAGGTTCTTTGTGCTCCGCCAAACCGCGGTACATTTGATAGTCATGCAGTGCCTTTAGATGTTCCTCTAAGCCCGGAACTTTTCTTACATCTTCAATTTTTTGCGTCAAATCTATTCTAGTCATTTTAACCACCTATAAATAGTGAATATTTTAAAGTAGATAAATTTAAATAGTAGTTATATACTACTACTTTTATGCCTGAATCTGAACTATTATTACAGAAACTAGAGATAAGCCCTACTGCAGCCAAGGTTTATCTTGCCTTGCTTGAGCTTGGAAAATCAAGCGCCGACAAGGTTGCCAAACGGGCAGGTACTTACAAAGCCAATGCCTATGACGCCTTGGAAAAACTCTCTCAGATTGGTCTTGTAACAGCATTGTTTGAAGATAATAAGAAGCTTTTTCTAGCAACAAATCCGGAAAAATTGCCTCAAATTGTGGAAGAGATTAAGGAAAAAAGAATTTCAAAAATCGATGAACTAAAGAAGGAACTGAATCAAATTATGCCTCAATTGAAGGAAAAATATGATAGCATTAAGGAAAAAGAATTGTTTGAGATTTATAGGGGAAGGAAAGCCTACAAAGCAATAATCAATGAAATAGTAAGAGAAAAGCCAAAATACTGGAAAGGTTTCGGAAACTTCCAGATTCAAGCATTCTTTCCAATTGATTTCAAAAAATGGTTTAAGAACATTGGGGTAAAATTATTCTCCACAAAATTAGATGAAGTAATCAAAAGAATGGAAGCGGCAAAAGAAACAACAAAAGTCGAAGTGATATGGCTTCCGCAGGAAGTATACATGCCAATTGTATGGGTTGTATTCGGAGAAAATGTATTGATAATTATTTATGAACCGGATATTATAGTGATGCGAATTAAATCAGAGCAGGTTGTAAAGACATTCTCAAACCAGTTTGATTATTTGTGGGAAAAATATGTTTAATAATATTTTTTTATCCCTTATGAAATTTTAATAAATGAATTCCGTATTAATCTAGTTGGTGTCTTCAAGAAAAAAAATAATTTTAAGATGTAGTTATTGAGTTGTGATTCCAATTCAAAAATCAGACGGTAAAATTTAAATAGAAGTATCCAATTTCTCATAGATGATAAAAGAATGAAAAAAATTACTATTCTCATATTGTTGTTATGCATTTTTTCTGTCTTCGCAGCAAGTGCTTTTGCACAATCTTCCAATCTTATTGCAGCATACAGCTTTAATGAGGGCTCCGGCACAACATTAGGGGATTCTTCCGGAAATGGCTTGAATGGCGCAGTGTCGGGCGCAACATGGACGGCAGGCAAGTATGGAAATGGTTTAAATTTTGACGGAACTAATGACTGGGTAACAGTTAATGATGCTGCTTCTCTTGATTTGACAAGCAGCATGACTTTAGAGGCATGGGTTTATCCTACTGCAATCAATAGCGACTGGAGAACAGTCATGTTAAAGGAAATGAGCGGCGGCCTTGCATATTCTTTATACGCAACAGACGGAGCAAACAGGCCCCCAGCAGTCTATGCAAGAATAGGTTATGACAGGTCTGCTGTCGGAACTTCTGTGTTGCCATTAAATGCATGGACTCATCTAACTGGCACATACAGCAGCGGCGCCTTAAGGCTTTATGTCAATGGAAACCTAGTAAGGACAACAAGCGTGTCAGGAAGCATGGCAACCTCCTCAAACCCATTAAGGATTGGAGGCAACTCAGTATGGGGGGAATGGTTCAAAGGCAAGATAGATGAGATTAGGATATACAACAGGGTACTATCGCAGGCAGAAATACAAAGCGATATGAATACTCCAATTGGAGGTCAGCAGGCATTGCCCATTATATCAAGCTTTAATGCCACACCTTCCTCAATAATAGCAGGTGAAAATTCAACACTTGCATGGTCAACAATTAATGCAACTAATGTAAGCATAAACCAGGGCATTGGAGCAGTAGCCGCTTCTGGCTCAATTAATGTTGCTCCTGCGGCAACAACAACATACACTTTGACTGCTACAAATTCTGGCGGTTCTGTAAACCAAAACACAATAGTGTTTGTAAGCCAGCCGCCAGACACAACTTCACCAACAGCCAATTTGACATCGCCAGCTTCCGGCTCAACTGTTTCAGGAACAATAAATGTGGTAGCAACAGCAACAGATAATGTAGGAGTTGCAGGAGTTCAGTTCTTGCTTGATGGCGCAAATCTAGGAAGCGAGGACACAACAAGCCCATACTCAGTATCTTGGAACACAGCAAGCTCTTCAAATGGCCAGCACACTTTGCAGGCAAGGGCAAGGGATGCTGCAGGAAATCTAGGATTTTCAAGTTTAATTAACGTCACAGTTGACAATTTTGTTGATATAACT
>JACQSQ010000068.1 GCA_016211245.1 Candidatus Woesearchaeota archaeon | reverse complement strand
CTATGTGTTCAAGTCAGGCAAAGGGCTGTCCAAATCGATAGTTGAAGAAATCTCAGGGATGAAAAAAGAGCCGGAGTGGATGCTGAAGTTAAGACTAAAATCTTTGGAAGAGTTTAACAAAAAACCGATGCCCCAGTGGGGCGAAAACCTGAATACAATTGATTTTGATAATATCCATTATTACGTCAAGCCTTCAAACCAGTCAGAATCTAACTGGGATGATGTTCCCGCTTATATCAAAGACACTTTCAACAAATTAGGAATTCCAGAGGCAGAGCAGAAATTCCTGGGCGGAGTCGGGGCGCAATATGAATCCGAAGTAGTTTATCATAAAATCAGAAAGGATTTGGAGGAGAAAGGAGTTGTCTTTTTGGACATGGATGGGGGATTAAGGGAATACCCTGAAATTGTTAAAAAATATTTCACAACAGTTATACCTTACAATGACAATAAGTTTGCTGCATTGAACACGGCCGTTTGGTCTGGGGGAAGTTTCGTTTATGTTCCGAAAGGCGTGAAAGTTGATTTGCCGCTGCAGGCTTACTTCAGGATTAATGCTAAGAACATGGGCCAGTTTGAAAGGACTTTGATAATTGCAGAGCCCGGAAGTTCAGTGCATTATATAGAGGGCTGCTTTGAAAAGGGAGCGCCTATAAAGACTATTGACGGAATCAAAAAAATTGAAGATGTAAAAGAAGATGATGTTGTTTTGACACACACAAATTCGTATAAAAGAGTTTACAAGTTGCAGAGAAGAAAACACACAGGCTTGATGTGTAATATAAATTATCTGGGTTATTCTGGCCAAGATATTAAGATTACTGGCGGTCATCCAGTGCTTGCGGTCAAGAAATCGAATGATAACAATCGGACTCCAGAGTGGATCGAGGCTGGAAAACTCGAGAAAGGGGATTATGTAGTAAACTTGATTGAAAATTTACCTAATTCAAATAAACAAGACATTGTTAACTATGAAAATGATTCTCCAACAAATGTTCAACAATTAGTTTTGTTATCACAATCTACAGAAAATTATAGATTTGCTCCAATAACAAGAATTGAAAAAAAGTTTGTGAATAATGTTGATGTATATAACTTCAGCGTTGAAGAAAACGAATCCTATATTGCTCATGGAATAGTTGTTCATAACTGCACCGCCCCAATCTACTCAAGCGATTCATTGCACTCGGCAGTTGTTGAATTAATAGCGCTTAAAGGCTCAAGAATACAATACACAACAATTCAGAATTGGAGCAATAACGTCTACAATCTGGTTACAAAAAGAGCTTTTGCATACGAAGATGCGACTGTATTCTGGGTAGACGGCAATTTGGGCTCAAAAATCACGATGAAATATCCTTCAATTTACTTGCTAGGAGAGCGTGCAAGAGCTGAAATCCTAAGCGTCGCTTTTGCAGGCAAGGGCCAGCACCAGGATGCCGGAGGAAAAATACTTCATTTTGCTCCAAATACATCATCAAGAATAACATCGAAATCAGTAAGCAAAGACGGCGGAAGAACAACTTACAGGGGATTATTAAAAGTGGCAGAAGGGTGCAAAAATGTTAAATCAAGCGTAACATGCGATGCTTTGATATTGGACGATAAATCAGCATCAGATACTGTTCCGTACATGGAAATAAATGAAAAAGATGTCAATATAGAGCATGAAGCCACTGTAGGAAAAATCGGAGAGGAGCAGTTATTTTACCTGATGTCAAGGGGGTTAAGCGAAGATCAAGCCAAGACAATGATTGTTTCCGGCTTTATGGAGCCTTTTACAAAGGAATTGCCTCTAGAGTATGCTATTGAACTGAATAGGCTGATAGCAATGAACATGGAAGGTTCTGTAGGGTAAATTTAATTTAGATGTTTTTATAATCTTATTGGGGGATTAAGATGGATACTAGCGTATATAGTTTGTTGATCAAAGTCTTGAAAAGGATCATAAGAGATCCAGACTCATTGGTGGGAACAGGCGGAATAACGAAAAAGGACGCGGCAGAAATACGGGCAACTCAAAAAGTAAAAATTTTTGTCCTTCGAAGTATGGCAACAAAGCATTCTTTTGATTATTATCATGAAATGTACGGAATTACGCAAATAGGGGGTGGATATATAAGGGAATTTGTATATAGACATTGGCAAGACCCTGATATAAAAAAACATTTGGGCAGTTATTTAATTTTTTATGAGGAATGATATATGCAAAAATTAAAAGAAGAATTTGCTATGAAAGAATTATTACAAAAGGATAGCGATTTTGCCAAAAGCAAGAAAGAAGACGTTCTGGATATTTTTAATTCCATCCCTATGCCCAAGGAAAAGGAAGAAGACTGGAGATATACTGAAATTGGAAAATTAAAGCTGGAAAACTTTGCGCCGTTTGATTCAAAAGTAAAAATAGAAGTCACCGAAATTGAGCCAGATTTAGTGAGACAGGGGGTAATTTTTACCGACATAAATACAGCACTGGAAAAATATCCTGCTGCATTGAATTATTTTTTCAAAGGAACAAATATCGATAAGGACAAGTTTGTTGCCTTAAGCGCAGCCCATTTTGCCCATGGCTATTTCCTATACATACCAAAAACTCTTGAGATAAAAGAGCCAATAAGGCTTAATTTGAATGCAGAAGGCAAAAGCAGCATTTTGCATAATCTGGTTATAATCGAGCCCAACAGCAAGGTTGACATAATTGAAGAATCTAAAAACAATGAAATCGCTGGCGAGCAGCTTAATTCCTGCATCACTGAGGTATTTGCCAACACCAACTCAAGAGTGAATTTTTACCACATGAATAATTGGACAGGCAATATCTATAATTTTACTAATCTTATCGGAACAGCAGAAAGAAATACGAATATCAACTGGATTTCAGGCTGTTTTGGGGGAAAATTGAACAGGCTGAAGATAGACACTAACTTCAATGGCCAAGGCTCAAACTGCAGCAATCTCGGCATATTCTTGGGCAGGGGAAAGGAACACATTGATTTTACAACCAATGTTTATCATAATGCAGAGAACACAACAAATGACATTTTGGTCGATGGAATCTTAAGGGACGAATCATCATCGGTTTATCGAGGGTTAATAAGAATCCCGAAAGAAGGCCAGAAGACAAATTCATACCTTGCAAACCATATCTTGAAATTAGGCGACAAGACACTTGCAAATTCAATCCCAAGCCTGAAGATTGATGCCAATGATGTCAAGGCATCCCACGGCGCAACAGTCGGGCAGATCAGCGAAGAGCATTTGTTTTACCTGATGGCTCGCGGCATTTCAAGGCAGGAAGCGGAAAAGCTGATTGTCGAGGGCTTTTTCGAGCCGGTGATACAGAAGATACCTTTGGAAGAATTAAGGGAAAAGATAAGGGAGATGGTGAGGGGAATATAAATGCCAACATTGCAAGATTTATTGGAGGAAATGAGAAAAACAGGGATGGATATGGGGAAAATAGCTGCGAGAGCCAGAGATAGTGGTTTCATAGATGAAAGGATGTTGGCAATATTGCAACATCGAGTACCTCTTCCACCAGCACATCGTCTTGAACCAGCTAAAATTGGGAAAAGGTTAGGAATTGCCCCCTACCTCGTAAGGGAGCTTGAAGCTTTAGCTTATGGCGTGATGTGTCATTACGTACGAAACAGAGATAATCCTGATAAGATTAATACTCTAAAACTTAGTTTAGAGCAACTTCCATGGCCTGACGGGTATTGGGGTACGGCTACAGTCAATGCCATATCAGCTTACTTCCGGGTTACTTATGACTATGGGAGGAGGCCGACTGTGAGTGAAACTTTGGTACGGTTTGAAATTTTAGCTAACGAAGACAGAAGATTTGCAGCACGAATGTTTGGAGAAGTTCGTCTTGCCACAACCTACAGGACTTTTACAGCAGCAGGAATTCAACTTCCAAGGATTAGGACGAGGTACAATGCTTAAGATAAAATCAATCCTAAACACCGAACAAATCCGCAAAGACTTCCCTATTCTAACTAGAAAAATCCACAAAAACAAGCCGTTGATTTATTTCGACAACGCTGCAACTTCACAAAAGCCAAAGCAGGTTATTGATGCAATCACAGATTATTACACTCGATACAATGCAAACATACACAGAAGCATACACGAGCTTGGGGAAGAGGCAACCGAGAAATATGAGGATTCAAGAAAAAAAATTGGGGAGTTTATAAACGCCAATCTGCCGGAAGAAATAATTTTCACAAAGAATTCAACAGAATCATTGAATTTGCTTGCATATTCATTAACTGCTCAGCTGAAAAAAGGCGATGAAATAGTTATCTCGCAATTGGAGCACCACAGCAATTTCGTGCCATGGCAGCAATTGGCAAAACAAAGGGGATTAAAATTAAAATTCATTGGGATAAACAAAGATAT
>JACQSQ010000072.1 GCA_016211245.1 Candidatus Woesearchaeota archaeon | reverse complement strand
TATTACAATAAGAAGAGATATGAAAAACTCCCTAAATCTGAAGCATAATGAGTTGTTAACACTGGAAATACAAGAAATTATTAATCTGGACAGAACAAAAGAATTATTCCATGAAGGTAAAATAGATATGCTATCTTTAATCCCACAAACAACATCTAAAGGTTATGAGATTATTGTTACAAGTTTTACGTTAAATAATGAAAATTGGTTAAGACTTTGGTACTCACATGAAAGAGGCTCTGGACAACAACTAGAAATTAGAAGACTCGTTGAAATAGATACTCTCGGCAGTTTGTTAGGGCAGTATCAAGCGGAAGGCACAAAGCACAAGAATACTGACAAATTTAATGTAGAATTTACTAACAAGATAATTCCGGAGCATCAAGAATTTATAGATTCCCTTTCAAAATTAGGAATTCCTAAAGATGCTTGTGAATTTCGCTTTACCTATAATCCAAATAGGCTTTCTGAAGAAGAAATGATTAATCACGTTAAGAATTTTGAAGCCATCATTGGCTGTAAGGTTAAAACCTCTCAAGGAAATAGTAAAGGGATTGGTTTCAGAACGGTCATACGAAATACAATACTAACAGAAATCGTGTTAAATTCTCTTGATAAAATCAGAAATCTTCTTGCAAATGAAAGCAGATATACACGTAATCAACAAGAATTAGCAAACAATTTTCTTGCAAAGTTATTGACTGGTGACGGGACTTTGGATGTTAGATGCAAAAGGAGAGATTTTCCTGAACTTCATCTAAAAATAGTCGACCAAGACTTGAATTACTTAAAAGATTACTGCGCAATACTAAAAAGTAATGGATTCAAGACTAGAATAAATGAAAAAAGAATTTGCGTAATTTCTTCATGCAGTTTCAGAGGTTTACTGCATTTATACAGGATAAAGGCATTCAAAAATTCAAGCAGTTGGAACAAATTGCTTACAGCAATAGCATTATGCTTGAGAGGAAGAAGATATTATACTTACTCAAGATTTTTAGAATTAGCAGATTATGAGAAATTTGGAACCTCGGTAATATCAAAGGGTTTTCAAATGCAGTCCAATATGGCTAGTGATTGGCTGAATAATAAAGTCAAAGAAAATTTAATCGTAAAAAACAGTTACAATTCGTGGTCACTAACTTTAGAAGGACAAAACCTGACGAGAACATTAAAAATTTGGAGCAAAGACTACAAAAATCTAAAAGGATTTGAGAATCCATTTCATTTGCTAGAGACACTAAAAGTTAAAAAATTCAAAAAAATTAAGTGTCTATCCAAAGAGTGCTCCTAATCCTTGGGCCGCGGCATCCTCAGCTTTCTTCTCTTCCGCTGCTTTCTTTGCATGATCAGCTTTTGCTTCATGCTTGTGCTCAGCTCCCGATGCTGCTGGAGCAGCCGCTACTGCTACAGGCATAGCAGCTTTCTCTATTGCTTCTTCTATGTTGACTCCTTCCAAGGCTGCCACCAGAGCCTTTGCTCTTGCATCGTCCACTTTAACATGGGCTGCCTCGAGCACTTTCTTCACATTTGCTTCATCAACTTTCTGTCCTGCCTTGTGTAGCAACATAGCTGCGTATACATATTCCATTTTTATTCCTCCATTATTTTGATTTAATTTTTATTTGATTTTATTATTTTTTGTTCGTATTGGATTATTCGTTAATGTTTTCAGTCGTTAATGGGATTTTTCTTATTGGAGTTTTCTTTGCTATCCTGTTCTTCAGCCGCTTTTTTCTGCAAGTCTCTGGCTATTTTTTCAACTTCCTTAATTTCTCTCTGCCTTTCCCTCATCTTTATGTTTGCTTCCAGCTCCTCTTTTGTCGGAGCTTTTATTTCGGCTGATTCTGTTTTTTGTATTGCTTCTTGGGGTTTTGTTTCGTTTTGTTCTTTTTTCTCTTCTGTTTTTGATTCAGTTTGTTCTTTCTCAGGTTCTTTTTCAACGACTTGTATGTTTGCTGCTGACTTTAAGCTGCTCATCTGCATTGCCGCCTTTCCTAGAAGTATTTCAACAATCCCCTTGTCAAAAATATTCTGCGCAACACCTAGGTTTTTCGCGTCATTGTGGGCCTTTCCAAGCAATACTTTTATTGTTTGTTTTGTCGGATAAGAAGCTTCAACAGCCAGATTAAACGCCCATCTTGCGGCATTTTGCAGCCTGTTTAGGTATTCCTTTTCATCAACTGACAATACATCTCTGCCGTAAATCAAGCCATTCTCATAAACTGCAACCAAGTCAAGGCCAACCTCCATAGGCTGCACTCCCAGCCTGGTTAAGATCTCGGCAACTTTGGACTTTATTTTTTCCCCGGCTTTTGCAACAACAACATCCTCCTTTATGGCAACTTTGCCGCCTTCCACTCCGGACTTTATTCCTGCAAGGGCAAGCTCCCCGATTATAGGGCCTGGGGCAAATGAAGTTGCGCCTTTCTGGACAACTATGTCTCTTGGGGCGGTTTGCCCTGCCTTCGCCGGAGCCGGGCTTTTGCTTTTCTGCAATGTTTTGCTTAGTTTGAACGGGTTTTCCTTTGTGAATATCAAAGCAGGCATTCCGCCTAAATGATTTTCCAGCTGCTCAATGCCTTTCCTTGAAGATTTTACTTGCTCAATTGCAAGCTTCATCAGTCTTCTCTTGGTCATTATTATGCGGAAATCGGCCCTTAACTGCGCCCTCATCTTCTGAAGCTGCGGAGCTGGCAGGTTTTCCATGTTCACAACTCCAATGAGGGGGTAGTTAGTCATCATATTAACTAAATCGCTTATGATTTCTTTCTTGTATTCCGCGACGTGTGCCGGGATATGTGAACTCGCAAGTTCACTCGCTTTTGTCATCTGTTCCATTTTTTCTTTTTTTAATTTTTTATTGGTTACTATTTTTAATTATTGAATTTTCCGTTAATGTTTTTCGTCGTATTGTACAGCATTATTTATTGCAATTTATTTTGTTTCCTTTGTAACTTCTATTTTCTCCCCGACTTTCACTGGCTTTCCCATTGTCAGCTTGACATAAACATCCTTTATATTGTGCTTTTCATTTGGCAATAAATGTACAATTGCATTGTAGACTGCCAATGCGTTTTCAGCAATATCGTTCAGGCTTGTTTCTTCGGTTCCAACTCCGCATTGCGCCAAAGGGGAATTTTTTGTCATTACTCTTACCGTTCTTTGGAGCTTTTCATACAGCGGCTTTAGATTGGCGTTAGGAGGAACAACACAGCCGGATTTTGGGTTCGGCATCTTTCCCCTTGGCCCGAATATCCTTCCGAATACTGTAGCGACTTTCGGCATTATGTTCGCTTGTGCGACAAAATAATCATAGCTGTTGGCTAATTTCTTTATTTCTTTTTTATCCTTGTATTTCTCAAAAGTGTCGGATAGAATTGCAAAATCACATACTTGCCTGGCTTGCTCGAGTAATTCTGCCCCAACCAAGGCGCATACCTTTGTTTTTCTTCCCCTTGCATGCGGCAAGGTAACGAAAGCATCTACATTATGCTCTGGTTTCTTCATGTCCAGGCCAGTTAAGTTTATGATTAGGTCAAATGACTGCTTGAATTTCCTTTTCTCAGAAATATCCTTTGCCTTCTGCAATGCTGATTGTAATTCTTCTTTTTCCATTTATGCCCTCCTGCCGAAGCAGTAAAGTTGAATTAGTTTAACGGGTAATGCAGTTTGGAATATTATAAGGTTTTTAAATGTATGTTTTTGGGTGGGTCGATTTGATTATGTCTCCAATGTTAGTTTTGGCATCCAATGCTAGAAAGTATTTTATAGTAACCAACAAAAAGAATAAGCTATGCGGATAGCGAATAGAATTCGAGAATTATTTTCATCTAGAGTTAGACAAGATTATAGCGAAATTGTAATCTATTACGGGAAGATTGAAATCGACAGCAGGCCAGTTGCTCTTGCAATTTTATTTGACCAAGATAATTTTAGGAGAATAAAACTTTTTATGTGGGACAATTCTATTGGACTAGATGAATTTAAACAAATCTTCAATTCCGCTTTTACCATGCTTTTAATAAGCACGTTTCAGAACGATACTATATTTAGGTTTTATTTAAAGAAATTAACTGATATCAAAGTAACAATTCTGCCTTCAGGTAATAAAATAACGCAATGCATGGCAGCATCTCCCCCAAATAATATATACATTGATCTAGGGTGGATATTGCCTTATATATTAAAAATCAAGAGGAAGGAAATTACGGCAAATGAATTTGTTAAAATTGTAAATGATTTAGTATCTGGCACCGGGCACGAAGTTGCTCATATTAGTGACCCTTTTTTGGCGCATACGCGGAATTTATACCAATCGGATTATAAAGATCTAGTCGCAAGGATTTTAAGATTCTATAGTTTAGTAAAAGTTGAAGCTGCTCCAAAACTAAGGGAATATGAAAATAAGCCAATCCCTGTGGATGTGGGCTTTGTCAGGAAATTTATTGACGATACGAATGCATGTATTTCATTGATTCTCACCAAAAGAATGCACACTCTGAGCTTAGCCAATCTTTTTATTTTAAGTAAAGAAAAAGCATTTTTAATAGACCTCGAAGAACAATACCGAACTTCAAAATCAAAGGTGCATCCTATAGCCATGCATTTTGCGACTATAATAGCTTTGGAAATTTTAATATTCATGAACTGGGACACAGGTGTGTGGTTGTATGACAAAGACAATGAACAGACAAGCATCAAGAATTTTGGGGAATTTCTGGAGCAAAAAGCCGCTTTTTCTGTTTCAATTATTAAAACCGATTGGTTGAGATCAATTGTAGTAGGTTTCCACGCCATGCCCACCCACACATTCATAGGTAAATATGAAAGCGCCTGCGATATTTTGGGGATTAAACCTGATTTAAGGGTTATAAGCACCCGGCAGTTTAATGAGTTAGAAAGCATTTTCCGAAGCCAAAATCCAAGATAATTTTATTCTTTTCCCAATTTTCTGGCTAGCCAATTTGCACTGTTTAATCCTTCCTGAAATTCTTGCATTATGGTTAGAAAATAGTATTCCAATTTTAGATTTATCTACTTTACAGACGTTGCAAAAAGCATTACCGAAACATTTATATCTGATTACTTCGTTTAGTAATACTATGACTAAGAAATCTAAATTAAAAGTGATGAAGTTTAAAGTTCTAGTTGAAAAAGACGAAGATGGCTATTATGTAGCTGACGTTCCAGAGCTTCAGGGATGCCATACGCAGGCTAAAAACCAAAAAGAGCTTATGAAAAGAGTCAAAGAAGTAATAGGGCTTTGCCATACTCTTAAATAACTGTTAATTCTTTTTCTATCTATGATTCAGGTTAAAAAACTCCATTCAAACAGATGGAAAGAATACAAGGCTTTAAGACTAGAAGCCCTCAAAAAAGAACCAACTTCATTCGGAAGCTCTTATGCAGAAGAAACAAAACTCTCGGAAGTAGAATGGAAAAGAAGGCTCAAAAACACGATTTTTGCACTGGCAGATGATAAGCGTGTTGGCATGATAGCATTTATTTTTAATAATAAAATTAAAGCCAGGCACATAGTAAATATTTTTGGCGTGTATGTAAAGAAGGAGTATAGAAGCCAAGGAATTGGCAAAAAATTGATTGACAATGCATTATTATTAATTAGCAAAAATAAAAAAATAATGAAAATAGACTTGTGCGTAAACCAAAAGCAAAAAGCTGCAATAAGCTTGTATAAAAAATACGGGTTTAAGATTGTCGGGAGGCTAAAGAAAGATTTGTTTGTTAATGGAAAATTTTATGACGAATTGCTGATGGAGAAGTTCATTTGACATACGATACATTTGTTTTTCATAAAAATTCATCTTTTAATCCGCGATTTCTTCCTTAATTTTCTCTTCAAACTTGCGCTTCCTTTCAAATGCTTGAAGAACTCAATCTGCCTCAATCTTTTTTCTGCCTCCTTTTTCATTCCATACTTCCCAAATTTCCTTCCAGTCTTTTCAGACAAAACAACATACTTGCCTTTAATTTTTTTAATCATAATTATCATCCATAGATCATTAGTCCTTTTTGATATATAAGCTTATCATAACCATCATGGTCTTTCCAAAATCTTTATAAATCATTAGGCAACTTCATGCGCAAGGGGGTGCTCCATGCTTAATCAAAACGAGGTCCAGAAATATGCGCTTCTTAATACTATTGATTCCCCCAAAAACTTAAAGAAACTAAGCAAAGAGCAACTGGCTCAGCTTGCCCAGGAGGTAAGGAGCAGGATTCTTGAGGTAGTCTCCAAAAACGGCGGCCATCTCGGAGGGCCATTAGGGGCTGTTGAATTGACCTTAGCTGTACACTATGTCTTTGACGCCCCAAGAGATAAGATTGTTTTTGACACAGGCCATCAATGCTATCCCCATAAGCTTATTACGGGCAGAAGAGGCAATTTCCATACTTTAAGGCAATACAAGGGAGTGTGCGGCTTCTGCAACATACACGAGTCAGAATATGATGTATTTGGCGCCGGCCATGCTTCGACTGCAATATCTGCAGCTTTAGGCATAGCAAAGGCAAGAGATTACAAGAAAGAGGATTACAAGGCTGTTGCAATTGTAGGAGATGGCGCTTTAACTGCAGGCTTGGCATTTGAAGGACTTAACAACTTAGGAGCTTCCAAGACAAACATGCTAATCATCCTGAATGACAATAGAATGTCAATATCCCCTAATGTCGGCGCAATCTCAAATTATCTCAACAAAATCGTGCTTAAGCCAGGCTACTTTAAATTAAGAAAAACAACAAAAGGACTGCTGCAGAGAATACCCGGAATCGGCGAAGAGCATTTAGACAAGGTTTTCAAGGTGCAGGAAAGGATAAGGACAATATACAGCGAAGGTGTGTTCTTCGAATCTTTAGGATTTCAATATTTTGGGCCAATTGATGGCCATAACCTTGATGAATTAATCCCCGCACTGCAGAATATTAAGGACTTGAAAGGCCCTGTCATTCTTCATGTCAAGACGGAAAAAGGCAAAGGCTACCAATTTGCGGAAAAGGATATTGAGAAATTTCACGGCATGCCCAAATTTGACCCCATCAACGGACAGAAATATGTAACAACTACAAATATTAGCTGGACAGACGCATTTGCGAATGCCCTGATAAGGATTGCGGAAGAAGATAAAAAAATTGTTGCAATTACAGCCGCAATGAAGTCCGGCACAGGATTGAATAAATTCGAAAAACACTTTCCCGATAGAACAATTGATGTTGGCATTGCAGAGCAGCATGCTGTTACATTTGCAGGCGGCCTGGCGATTTCGGGCATGAGGCCTGTCTGCGCAATTTACTCAACATTCTTGCAGCGTGCTTACGACCAGATAATTCATGATGTTTGCCTGCAAAATCTTCCTGTAATTTTTGCTTTGGACAGAGCAGGATTAGTTGGAGATGACGGCCCAACCCACAACGGGCCTTTTGACATAGCTTACTTGAGGGCAATCCCAAACATCACAATACTTGTCCCTAAAGATGAGAACGAGCTGCAGCATATGCTTTATACCGCGACTTTCATTAACGGGCCTTCAAGCATAAGGTACCCAAGAGGAGCTGGAATTGGCATACCTCTTGATTCGGAATTCAGAAAATTGGAAATAGGAAAAGGGGAAATTTTGAGGGAAGGAAACGACCTATTGATATTAGGAGTTGGTCCAATTTTGTACGATGCAATGCAAGCTATAGACGAATTGAAACTTAATGCAGCGATAATAAACGCAAGATTCGTCAAGCCACTCGACAAAGAATTAATCGTAAAATATGCGCAAAAAATTAAGAATATAATCACCATTGAAGAAGGCACAATAAATGGCGGCTTTGGCTCTGCGGTCTTGGAATTATTCGAAGACAACGGGATAAAAGCGAATGTTAAAAGAATTGGAGTTCCTGACGAGTTCATAGAGCACGGAAAGCCAGACATACAGAAGAAACTGATTGGAATTGACAAGGAAGGAATAAAGAAGGCCATACAGGAAATTATGGATAAGTAATTTTTTATTATGTTTATTAGTTTATTGAAATTAGTTTAATGTTTTAGTTCGTTATTGAAATCGTAGTTATTGTTTGGCGCTTATTGTCTAGTGCAAGAAGAAAAAATCAAATCAAATGCATTGTGCAATCAATAAAAAATATTTTAATCCCGTTCCTACGGAACAAAAATTAGTGCTCGTTGTCCCTCCAATTGCCACATCGGGACAAATCGCCTATACATAACAATAATCAATAAAACTGTTAAAAATGTCTCAAAATAATATCCAAAGAAGAAAATCACGAAAAGTAAAAGTCGGAAAGTTATTCATTGGAGGAGATGCGCCTATCACTATCCAGTCAATGACCACAACAGATACAACTGATGTAAAAGCAACTATAGAACAAATTTATGGATTGGAGGATATGGGGTGCGATATAATAAGAGTTTCTGCCCCAACAATGGAAGCAGCAAAGGCATTAAAAGAAATAAAAGAAAATATCTCAATTCCGTTAGTTGTTGACATACATTTCGATTACAGGATTGCTTTGGAAGCAGTAAAATATGTTGATAAAGTAAGGATAAACCCAGGAAATATAGGAAATTCAGACAAAGTTCAGCAGGTTGTTAAAACATGCAAGGAATATGGTGTCCCTATAAGAATTGGTGTCAATCTTGGCTCTCTTGAAAGAGATTTGTATGAAAAATATGGCTATGCGCCTGAGGCAATGGTTGAATCTGCTATGAGACACGTCAAGATTTTGGAAGATTTGGATTTCTATGACACAATAGCCTCTTTGAAAGCATCTGATGTTCCAAGGATGGTAAAAGCTTACAGATTGTTTGCAGAGAAAACAGATTACCCCCTTCATCTAGGCGTTACTGAAGCAGGCTCAAAGATTCCAGGTTCAATAAAATCAGCAATGGGAATGGGTATGCTCTTGTCAGAAGGAATTGGCGATACAATAAGGGTTTCTTTGTCCGAAGATCCAATAGAGGAAGTAAAAGTCGGAAAATTGATTTTGAGGTCATTAGGATTAAGAAATGACGGTGTTCAGGTTACGTCTTGCCCCACATGCGCAAGGACACATGTAGACGTCATCAAAATTGTAGAGGAATTGGAAAACGAGACTGAAAAAATCAAGAAGCCGATTCATGTTGCAGTCATGGGCTGCGCTGTAAATGGGCCAGGCGAATCAAGAAAAGCAGATTTGGGAATTGTAGGCGCTCCCGGAAGTCATGTTCTTTACAAAAACGGGCAGATTGTAAGAAGAATCAATGACAATGAGATAAAAGAGGTTCTATTGAAGGAGATAAATGAATTGGCGCAGAATGGGAATTAAAAATGAAGCGGAAAGATAAAAACATTGATAGATATTTTGTTATGGGATTGATTGTGGTGGCAATTGTAGGTTTTAAATTTGGTTGGGTTATAGGCATAATGTTTGCCACTATTTTAGGATTTTTATACAAAATAATCGGGAGTTCAAATAAGAAATAATTAATGCTTTACCACAACCTTCCTTCTCTTATTCAGCGGCTGTATAACTAAGGTATCAAACAACTCAGCCATTTTCCCGACAAAAGCATTCTCAAGGTTCAATTTATACAATTTTGCATTTCCTATAACTCTTGTAGGCTTGACAATCCTAAGTTCAACAAAATCATTCCAAATCCTGAATAAGGTAGTCCTTCCGATTCCGGCGCCTTCTGCTATGTCAGAGACAGAGTAATCCAATTCTCTGCCTTCTATCAAAAATTCCAAGACCTTAATTTTGGGTGTATTTCCGATAGCTTTAGTAAATATAGTTTCCATAGTACACACACAATTTATCAACTATTTAAATGTTTCTATTCTGGAACATATGTGTTCCAAATTTGGAGTAAATTCTTATATATAGACTTATTTTCACCATTTTAATGGATAAAGAGTTTATTATGAAAAGATTTTTAAGAAAATTAGTCAATCTAAATATTTGGGGTGGAAGGCATACAGAACTGACTAATCTAAAGAAAGCCATCCCTAAACATCTAAGGGGAGAAAAAATTACAGAAGAAGCGGTTAAAGAACTTGTTGCAATGCAATTCATAACAACAAAGCAATCAACAGGTGAAATTCATGTTTCACTAAATTCAGCAAAACAACAGGAAATTTATGATTTCATAAAAGAGGAATAAAAATGAAATACCTCTCAATCTTAGGCTCAACTGGCTCAATAGGTACACAGACCTTAGACATAGTCAGACAATTTCCGAATGAATTCAAGGTAGTTGGATTAACAGCAAACAAAAATTCTGATTTGCTGCTGAAGCAAATAAAAGAACTCAGGCCAAAAGCAGTTGCAATAATGGACAAAAGCAAAGTTGATGATTTATTGAATTTCTCATCTTGCCAAGTATATTCCGGAATTGAAGGATTGAATAGGATAGCATCATTAAATGAAGCAGACACCATAGTTAATGCTTTAGTTGGTTCAATTGGCATAGAGCCAACATACCATGCAGCAAGAAATAAAAAAAACATCGCTTTGGCAAACAAAGAGGCATTGGTTGCAGCAGGCTCTGTAATCATGGAAGAGGTTAAAAGAAATAATGTTAATATGATGCCTATTGACTCGGAACATTCAGCAATATTCCAATGCTTGAACGGGAAAAATATAAATGAAATAAAAAAAATTACTTTGACTTGTTCAGGAGGGCCATTTAAGAATTATTCAAGAGAGCAATTGATAAATGTAACCAAAGAGGACGCATTGAAGCATCCAACATGGGATATGGGCAATAAAATAACAATCGACTCAGCTACTTTGATGAACAAGGGCTTTGAAGTGATAGAAACTCACTGGCTTTACAATCTTCCCTACGAAAAAATAGAAATTGTTATACACCCCCAGAGCATAATCCACTCTTTAGTTGAATTCCAAGACAAGTCAGTAATTGCGCAGTTAGGATTGCCGGACATGAAAATTCCGATACAATACGCCTTATCACATCCAAAAAGGTTTCTGAGCAATTCACAATCCTTAGACTTGGCAAAAATAAAAAAGTTGGAATTCAAAGAGCCGGATTTTGAAATGTTTCCGTGCTTAAACTATGCCTATGAAGCCGGCAATATTGGCGGAACTCTTCCTGCTGTCATGAACGCAGCAAATGAATCGGCTGTTTATGCATTTCTTGACAATAAAATAAGATTCTTAGATATTCCAGTGCTGATAAAGAGGATGATGGACAATCACATATCAATTAAAAATCCAGATTTGCATGATATACTTCAAACAGATAAACAAACAAAAGAAGAGACAAAAAAAATCATTGAAGCGGAAATTGTTTAATATGGAAAATCTAAAAAAACATCATCAAAAGGTAATTTCTTACTTTAAAGAATCAGAATTAGGTTACGATGTTGTTCTTGGAGGCGCAAAACATTTTGGCTATTATCCAGATGGAATAAATAATGTAACAGAAAAAAAAGCTCAGGAACTGATGCAGGATTTAATTGCAGAAAAATTAAAGATAAAAATAAATCAGCTTATTCTGGATGCTGGATGCGGCCAAGGGATAGTCTCAACTTATTTGGCAAAAAAACATCATTGTAAGATAATGGGGATAACCATAGTACCCTTTGAAATAAATAAAGCTGCGAAGCTAGCCGAAAAATTAGGTTTGAGCTCAAGCATTTCCTATTATTTAATGGACTATTCAGATACTGGTTTTGAAAGTAGCAAATTTGATGCGATTTATGCCATGGAGTCATTTGTCCATTCTCCAGATGCAAAATCAACGCTCAAAGAATTTTATAGGATTCTAAAGCCAAGTGGAAAACTAGCAATTTTTGATTATACTATTTCTAAAGATGCAGAATTCACACGTCAAGAGAGAGAGATATTTGATGTCATAGTGGAACGTACAGCCATGGGCTCGATAAGAGACATGAGGCACAAGTCGTTTGTAAATTTATTATCAAATGCAGGGTTTAAATCTGTAAAGCAAGAAGACATAACTAAAAATTTTCTGCCCTCAGTCAGAAAACTCAACAAGCTGGCCAAAATTCCATACATTTTTGTAGACTTATTCAAGCTCCAAAAGCATTTCATAAATGTCACGGCAGCCATTGAAGTCTATAATCTGGCTGAAAAGGGCCTGTTCAGATATAATATTTTCACTGCAGAAAAACCACCAAAATGAACTTTGTAATCATTGTAGCTGCCGGCAAAGGAAAAAGGATGAATTCCAAGGAAAACAAAGTTTTTATACCATTATTGGACAAGCCAATGCTATATCACGCATTAAAGCCATTCCAGAATTGCAATGAGATTGATGAAATAATCATAGTAACACAAAAATTGGATTTCAATAAAATAAAGGAAATAAAAAATCGATATAGCTTCGATAAGATAAAAAATGTTGTTGAAGGCGGGAAAGAAAGGCAGGATTCTGTTCACAATGGATTAATGTCAATAAAAAGCGCCAAAGACGATGATATTATATTAGTTCATAACGGGAGCAACCCTTTGGTGAAGGAGAATGAAATCATAGAATGCATTAATGCGGCAAAAAAGTTTGGGGCTGCTGTCTGCTGTTTCCCGCTGAAAGACACAATAAAAAAAATAAATAATGATTTTGTTGAAAAAACATTGGATAGAAAAGATGTCTATCAGATGCAGACGCCGCAGGCAGCGAAATATGGATTATTTGTTGAAGGCTTCAAGAATATTAAAAAGAATGGAATAAGAGTCACTGATGACGTTTCAATAGTCGAGTCAATCGGTCAAAAAGTTAAAACTATTGAATGCTCATATGAAAACATAAAATTGACAGCAAGGGACGATTTAAATATTGCAGAAGGAATAATTATGAGGAGAAATAACGCTTCAAATGATTTTAGGGTTGGCTTTGGCCAGGACAGCCATAAATTCTCAAATAATAAAAATAAGAGGCTGATTCTGGGTGGTTATACTGTACCAAATGAAACAGGCTTGGAGGCAAATTCAGATGGAGACTTGATTTTGCATGCTTTGTTCAATGCTCTAAGCTCTGCAATTGGCGAAGATTCTTTGGGGCATTATGCAGACCCTATGCTTAAGAGAGGAGTAACTGACAGCAGGAAATACCTAAAAGTTATTTTAGATAAATTAGATCAAAAAAACATTAAAATCAGTAACGTAAGCATAGGAATAGAGGCATATAATCCAAGATTGGACAGTCATACGCCTAAAATCAGGGAATCCTTATCCAAGATACTAAGCCTGGACAAAGAAAGAATAGGGATTACATGCACATCAGGAGAGCAATTGACATCTTTCGGGCAGGGCATTGGAATGCAGTGTTTTTGCGTGGTGAGTATTGTAAGCCAAAATCCCAAAATTTAGCCGTTTCAAGCTCTATAAACCATAAATTTTAACATTTTAAGGTTTCGACACATCAATAACTTAATATACAATAACTTCTCTCATCATATTATGGCCAGCCCATCATACGCAAAAATTAACCTATACCTCAAGATAGGCAAAAAACTGAGCTCAGGCTACCATAACATACAATCAGTTATGCAGAGAATAGAGCTTAGCGACAGCGTAACAATAGAGCCTTTGAATGAAGACAGGATATCAGTAGAATCAACTCATCCTGAGCTGTCTTCTGAGGAGAATCTTGCATATAAAGCAGCGGTTATACTGAAGAAAAAATACAAGGTAAAGCAAGGAGCAAGAATCCATATAGAAAAAAACATACCATTGCAATCCGGCTTGGGCGGCGGGAGCAGCAATGCCGCAACAACAATACTCAACCTAAACAAGCTGTGGGGCCTTAAGCTGAAGGAAAAGCAGCTTATAGAGCTTGCCATGCAGATTGGCTCTGATGTGCCATTTTTTATAGGGGAAAACGCTGCTGTGGTTGAAGGAATAGGGGATAAAATCAGGCGCATTAAGAAGTCTTTCTCAATAAATATAGTGCTTATTAACCCCGGCTTTCGAGCTTCAACAAAATGGGCCTATTCGGCGTTTGACAGGCAAAAACCTAAGATAAAGTCAAAAGCCGATATGAATAGTCTTGTTAAGGCAATTGAAAAAAAAGACATAAAGGAGATAGCAAACAACCTCCACAATGATTTTGAGCCCATTGTCACAAAAAAATACAAGGTTATAAACGAAATAAAGACAAACCTGCTCAGAAATGACGCCTTGAATGCCTTAGTTTCCGGCTCCGGTCCCACAGTATTCGGGGTTTTCAACAGCATATACGAGGCAAGGGAAGCCTTTTTCAAGATACAATATGATTATCCGTTCGTGTTTTTGACAAAAACAATTTAAGCAAACGGTTATAATTATGTGACGTCGGGGGGTTTAATTTAAAATTTTATTATTATCAATGTTAGTGCCCTATTGTCTAAGGCAAGAAGCGCATAAACTATAAGCATGAAGTGCAATAATTAAATAACCTCAACTAAATAAAAATGCCGGACATAAAAGTCGCAAAGCACGCTGGATTTTGTTTCGGGGTAAAGAAGGCAATAGAAGTTGCTGAAGAAGTTGCCGGAAAAAATAGCGGCCAGCCAACTTATGTTCTGGGCCAGCTTGTGCATAACGAAAGAGTCATTAAAAACTTAGAGGACAAAGGAATAATTTTTGTGGATAATGCCAGTGAGATACCTCAAAATGCCATTACTGTGCTAAGGGCCCATGGAGAGCCATGCACAACTTACCAGGTTCTTGAGCAGAAATCAATAACCCAAGGAAATAACTTAAATGATGCAACGTGCCCTTTGGTGACTTTAGTGCATAATGTCGCAATAAAATTGAAGCAGAATGGCTATGAGGTAATGATTTTTGGCAAGCACGACCATCCCGAATCCATCGGAACAAGCTATCATCTTAAGGGAAAGGATACTTTTATAGTTGAGCATGCGGAGGACTCGGATTTGGTTCTTGATTATATAAATAAAACAAACTATGAAAAATATGCATTGATTTCGCAAACAACCATGTCTGTTTTAGGATACAAAAAATTGATAGAGGATATAAATTCTAAGTTAATGAATGGAAAGTTTGAGGAAATTGCATTGAATCTAAGGGATTTAACAAAAAAATTCGGCTATGTGGATACTATCTGCAACCCGACAAAGCAAAGGCAATCTGACATAGATGAATTAGCCCAAGATAGGGACATAATAATAGTGATTGGCGGATTAAATTCTTCAAACTCAAAAGAGCTTTACGCAAAGGCAAGGGAATATGGAGTTGAATCTTATTTTATACAATCAGCGGAACAATTGCAGAAAAGATGGTTTATTGGAAAAGAAAAAATTGGTATTACTGCAGGAGCTTCCACTCCTGATTATCTGATTGATGAGGTTGCGGATAAGATTAGCGGGATAATTGATGATAAAGGACAAGTTATTAATTTAAAAAATTAAATAAAAATTATTCTCACTCCGCATAAAATCCCATTCTGCTGGCATCAAACTTCCATGACTCCGGTATTCTTCCAGTCCTTTTGTAGTACTTGACCAGCCTGTTTATCTTTGACTCTGCAAGCGACAATCCCCTGTTTGCAGTTTCATCATGCCTGTTTGATTCAAGGTGTTTTTTCAGCGCGGCGTATTTCCTGAACAACGCGGTCAAATCCTCCGGAACTTCAGGAACAATCTTTTTCTCTTTCAGTATTGCGCTTATTGACTTGCCGCATAAAGCCGATACGCTTGGAACACCATAAGCGTCCCTGAGCAGCAGGCCAATCTGGGAGTTTGTCTTGCCTTCCTTGGAAAGCTTTGCTATCAGCAGCTCAGCCGTCTTAGCCTCGATAAGTATCCATGATGGAGCTGTCTTCTTAGCCGGCTTTTTTGAGCCGTGCTTTCCTCTTTTACGAGAGTGCATCCTTGCCAACGGTTTCGCCCCTTGACGACGAAAAACTTTTTGCGAAAAAGTTTTATCAAAAAATGTACCATCCATCGAAAATCATAGATTTTCGAGTGTGATCGAAAATGCGTAGCATTTATCGACATTCGATGGCACGAAATAAACCTTTTGCTGTTTTCGCCTTGTTTTAGTTAAATCTTCTGGAGAAAAATCACTTTTTATCCAGCATAGCCAAGCTTTCACCGAGCTATCTTTCAATGAATGGGGTAAGCTGGGGATTTATAAAGGTTACTCTAAATTTTTTAGGTTATAATATCATTTAAAATCAAGAAATTTTCTTTTTAGTATTTTATTGTAAAAAATGTTAGATAAAATTAATCCTACCAAAACAAAAATTGATGCCACTGGTATTCCGATTTTAAAATAATGTTCTACTGCTACACCAACCCCAAAAGCGCATAGAGATACACTAATAGCATAATAAAGGATGTTCTTATCAATTATATGTAACCCGAATATCTCTTTTATTCCCATTTAATTATCTTTATCGATTTGTTTCCTTTAACTTCAAATCAAATTAAAAAAATAAAGTCATTGTTTCTTCGCCAACTTCTGTAAAAACTCCATGACCTCAACAGGAAGTGCCATCACAACCGTATTAGATGCAGTTGGCCCTAACCCATCCAGTGTCTGCAAAGTTCTTAATTGCATTGCGCCTCTTGATTTTGCCATTACAGAAGCTGCAGCCGCTAAATTCTTTGCAGCATCCCTGTCACCCTCGCTCTTGATGACAACAGCCCTTTTCTCTCTTTCAGCAGCTGCCTGCCTTGACATAATCCTTTTTAAATCATCAGGCACTTCAATATCCTGTAATTTGATTACCTGAACATCCAAACCCCACTGGTCAGTTTCCTTGTCAACAATCTTTCTTATTTCCTCTCCAATCTGCTGCCTTTCAACTAAAACCGTATCTAATGTCATTCCTCCTATTACATCCCTTAATGCGGTTTGTGAATATTGCGCAATTGCATACTCGTAATCCTGCACTTTTATGATTGCATCATCCACTTTGTTGACTTTGAAAAATACAACCCCATTGACATCGACAGGAACATTGTCCTTTGTCATGACTTGCTGCTTCTCTATGTCAGTAGTCCTGACCCTCATGTCAACAACAACCATCCTTTGTATGATCGGGACAACAAAATTCAATCCCGGATTCCTTATGCTCGTGAATTTTCCTAAAGTAAAAACAACACCCTTTTCATACTGGTCGATTATCCTTATAGAGCTAAAAATTATCAGCAATGCCAAAACAATTATTACGTACAAAAATATTGCCATGATTAACACCCCCTATTTAAAATTATATTTTAATATGTATATAAATTTTGTTAAAAAACCAAGTCTTTATATTATTCTTTTGCAGTTGCTGTTTTTGCAGGCGCATTTCATCTTAATATGGGGCGGCGCATCTAGAGAATAATCTGTAGTCAGCTCCTCGCCTTTGCGGATATTTCTTAATGCAATATCATAATGGTTTTTTTCTAGTGTATTTGGCATGCAGCTATGGTTGAGATATTTTTCAGGATATTGGGCTAGCAGATACATTCCATTAGAAACAACCAAGTATTTTCTCTTATTCAATAGTACTTTTAGGGCATCACGCTTAATAAAAACAATTGAAGTGTCCCATTTCATGACAGTTTCTCCTTTTCTGAAATTTCTGCCTGCAAAAACTCCTTTTCCCTCTATTTTTGAATTTTGTACTGTTACATCTGCCATAATTTTGTTCATAAGGCTCATAAAGTCCAGTTTTGACGTCTGAGCTAAAATTATCTAAAAATAGCCCCGGGCAGATTCGAACTGCCGTCTGAGCCTTTCTATTGTTATTGGATAACAACCAAAGGGCCCAATGCGTCGGTTCCTCTAACTTAATTCATTTAGAGAATTTGACCGCTACACCACGGGGCTGTCATGAATTCAATACAATAGCTTGATATTTAAATTTAATGGCCTAGAAATCGGGCAGGGTCGCTTTTTCCATTGCTGGCATAATGTCTGCTGACAATTCGAATCGCCTCGTAAAATGCTCCAAGATGGGCTTCTGCTGTCTGGGAGCACATTTTTGGCAAGACCAAAAGCCTCCCGTCAAATCCTCTAAGGCCGTGCCTTTCCTTAAATCCTTCTGTGTCTGCATTGTGGCATTCTACAGCGTACCTAAATCTTGGATTTTCCATCATACGAACTATTAGATCTTCATGATTAACCACTTCCGGCCTTGCTGTGTTTATTAAAATGCCATCCCTGAAGATGGATGACATAAGGTTGTAATTCACTAGACCCACAGTACTTGCATTCGGTGGAGCACGAACTAGCGGAACATGCACTGAAATTATATGGCATTGCCTGTAGAGTTCTTCAGGCTTGACTGATTCAACCCCATACCGGATTGCAGTTTCATAGTCAGGATTTATATCAGATGCAACAACCCTCATATCCATCCCTAATGCCCTTTTTGCCAGCTTCTTGCCCACATGCCCGAACCCATGAATGCCTAATGTCTTTCCGGCCAGTTCAAACCCAATATAATTCTGCTGTGGATTTGCAAGATTTCGCGCAAAGTAAACCATCAACCCTATGACCATCTCGGCTACTGATGCAGAATTTGCATCTGGCGTGTTTGTTACTTCAATTCCTCTAGAAGTTGCATAATCCACATTAATATTGTCCGTGCCGGAACCGAGCCTTACTACCATTTTTAACTCTTCGGCAGCGTCAAGGAATTCCCTGTCAACCACATCATTTCTTACAAGAAGATAATTTGCATGCCGGACAGCCTCAAGCAACTGCTCTCTGGAGCTGTATATGAGTACCTTTGATTCAAGCCCTTCTTCCCCAAATCCGGCAGCTGCTGACTGAAGAACCCTTTCATCAATGGGTTTTCCGCTTGCAATTAAAACTTGGTTATCCATTGCAAAATTCAGAAATTAAAATCAGCTTTTAACTCTTCTGGCACATATGCCAGAATTTTCCAAAAAATGACAAATTTAGCAAAAAAATTTATAAATTAGCACAAATTTATGCCAAAACAATGGATGAAAGCATAAGGGAAAAGGCATGGAAGTTCATTGATACGGATATCTCCATCAAGAAAGGCTTGTCAAGAAAAATAATAAATGTAAGAAGCCTGGCTAAATACATTATTGCTAATCAAAAAATAAACGCATCGCTTGACTCTGTAATAAGCGCAATAAGGAGATACAACCTAGACGCTAAGAAGTCAGATGAAATTTATTCAATCCACTCTGTGCTGAAGCAGGCAAGAGTTGCCATCAGGACAAAAATGTCCTCTTTATTGCTGAAAAGAACGGATTTTGTAAAGACAAAGCTGGGCAGGCCAGACAAGCTGATGGATTTCCAAGGCCATGATGTTATCAGGGTTCTTGAGGGCTCTCAGGCTTTGACAATAGTGATAGACCAGAAAAATTTCGAGAAAATAAAATCAATCTTTCCAAAAGACCTTGTTCTTGAGGAAAATAGGAAAGTTGGAATGATAGAGATTAACTACCCCAGAATATTAAAGAAAACACCCGGGGTATTCTCCATCATATATAATGAGCTGGCAGAGAATGGAATAAGCATAATTGATGCCCTCATATCCTCAAACGAGCATATTTTGATTGTTGAAGAAGAAAAGCTGCTGAAAGCATTCGAGATAATACAAAAGCTATGCGGCTAAATTTTGTACGTGTTTAAAGCTTCTTCCTCCATAAAGTGCAATTTCCCAGGCACAATCAGGCAATGCACAGGCTTTCCAAAATCAAATTTTAATAAGTCTTTAGCACTTCCTGCTTTAATGGCTTGGCTTTCGCTTCCGACTCTTGCGCATCCAACGCAAAAGCTTTTCTCGGAGAATACATTTTCATTTCTTTTCAATTCAATCTTTAGCAAATAGCG
This sequence comes from Candidatus Woesearchaeota archaeon, assembly GCA_016211245.1. Lineage (GTDB taxonomy): Archaea > Nanobdellota > Nanobdellia > Woesearchaeales > GW2011-AR4. The sequence continues at coordinate 623 of JACQSQ010000072.1, read as the reverse complement.
AATTGCATCATTTACTGTCATAAATTTCTGCTCTTCCTGATTCAAGTCCAGTAAAAACAAGGTATGCAATCCTAAACTCAAGTTGCCTTTCAAAACGTCATAAGGCGCTTCAACATTATCATTTTCTAATGGAATGCTTGTAGTTTTCCCGAATTTGTATAATTGCAAGCCGGTAACTCCAACGGCATTCAAAATAGAAGCATTATGAATTATATAGCATTTTATTCCTTCTTTTTTGGCTCTTAACCACAAGTCAATATGCGTTGTAGCCCCAAAGGGATCTCCAATTACCAAAAAAGCAACATTTTTTGATTTTGCATTTTTTATTATCTCATTCTCATCATTTTCAGCCATTTGCCTGTTTGCCAATATTATTTTTTTATTGTAGAATTTTTCTAATGCCGGCTTATCGCAATTTAAGGCAGAAGTATAATTCTCCAAATAAACCAAATCACATTTTTTAACAGCTTCCAAGCCATTAATTGTGATGTCTTTTTCGTTGTTTAATCCAAGGCCGATGAAGTATAATGCCATTTTTTAATAGAATCTCCTTCAATTTTTAAATTTCTTTATATACCTATATAACTTATCATATATTTTTAAGCCCAGAAATCTTTATAAAT
>JACQSQ010000071.1 GCA_016211245.1 Candidatus Woesearchaeota archaeon | reverse complement strand
GTGTAAATGCCCCAAAAATCAGCCCTATGTAAAATCCGTTTGCGCCAAGGCTTTCTGCATAAATGCCCATGAACGGCTCTATTATACCTACCCCGAGCATTGTGGCGAATGTAGCGATGAAAAGAACTGCAAAGATTCTTTTTTCCATGCGATTAGAAAGATTTAGATGTTTTTAAGAGTTATTGTTTTTCCAATTTTGCTATTAACTCAAGAAGCTGCGGGAATTTATCATAACCTGCTTTTGTGTTTAGATGCCCCCCGTTTTTTATTATGTGCAGCTCTGCATCAAGAAAAACCGCAAGCTGCCTTGTCGTCTCTATAGGAATATACTCATCATTGTCAGAGCCTATGACAAAGAAATGTTCGCAATTCTCAATTATCCTGTTCCAGTTGAATTTTTTATCGACAAAGGTTTTGTTCAGCTCCTTAAACTGGTTTTCTAGTAATTCATGGTAACCTGCAACTAAAATCGCTGCCTTTATTTCATTGTCCGCCTGTTCAAGATAGTCAAGGATGAATGCAGCCCCAAGACTGTGGCCTATCATTATTGTGTCATAGTTTATTCTTTCTTCATATTTTTTGATGACTTTCAGCCAGCTTTCTAATGACTGACCGATTGGAGTCGGAAATTTTGGGACAAACACTTCATGGCCTTTTTTCTCCAATTCTTTCTTCAGCCAAGGAAACCAGTTTTCCTCAGGACTTCCATATATTCCGTGGAATATGAAGAAGTTCATCTTCTAAAAAAATCTTTCAATGTAATCTGCTCATCCCTTTTTGAAGACAAATAAATAACCTGACCTTCCCTGCTTCCAAACCTGTAAATTGAAATTCCCTTGCATCCAAGCTCATAAGCCATCATGAATATTTTTTCGGCATCTTCAACAGTGGCGTCTTTGGGCAAAGTAACGGTTTTTGAAATTCCATTGTCAACATATTTCTGGAAAGCAGCCTGCATTTTGACATGCCATTCCGGACCTATGTCGCTTCCAGCCTTGAATATTCCCTTTATTTTTTCTGGAATCCCCGGAATATTTTTTATTGTGCCTTTCCTGTGCACCCTTTCAATTACATCATCGTTATAGCAACTCCCTTTTATCAGCGCTTTCTTCAAATTTTCATTAAAATAAGTCAGGATATTCCCTTCTGCTGTTTTCCTTGAATAGCTTAACGCGAATAGCGGCTCGATGCCGCTTGAAACATCTGCTATTATGCTTATCGTGCCTGTAGGCGCAATTGTTGTTGTAGTGGCATTTCTCAGCTTAATCTTGTTGCCATAGCTGCTTTTTTTCCACGATGGAAAAGTTCCCCTTTTCTTTGCCAATTCTGAGGATGCATTTTTTGATTCCTCTGAGATAAACCTCATCGCCTCTTCTGCTGTTTTCAGCCCGTCTTCGGAATCATATGGGGTGTTTAATTTTATGAGCATGTCTGCCAATCCCATCACGCCTAGCCCGATTTTCCTGTTTTTTTCAACGATTTTCCTGTTTTCTTTCAGGGGGTATCTGCACATGTCAATTGCATTATCGAGAAAATGGATTGCTGAATGCACTGTTTTTCTTAATCTCACATAATCGATTTTCTTGCTATTTGCAAAATTGGAAAGGTTTATGCTTCCCAAATTGCATGACTCATAAGGCAATAAGGGCTGCTCCCCGCAGCTGTCTGTCGACTCTATTTTCCCAAATTTTGGAATTGGATTATGCCGGTTTATTGCATCAATGAAAATTACGCCGGGGTCGCCATTAAGCCATGCCTGCCCGCATATCAGCTTGAAAATCATCCTTGCGCTCTCTTTCTTTACAGCTTTTTTTGTTTTAGGATTCACCAGATTGTAATTTTTGTTTTTTCTTACTGCTTGCATAAATTTATCAGTTATTGCAACAGAAACATTAAAATTTGTCAAAACATTTTCTTTGCTTTTTACTGTTATAAAATCCCCGACATCAGGATGGTCGACATTTAATATGCCCATGTTAGCGCCCCTTAATGTGCCTCCCAGCTTTATCTGCTCGGTCGCAGCATCAAATATCTTCATGAACGAGACAGGACCGGAGGTGAATCCCGCGCTTTCTATGATATCCCCCTTGGGCCTTAGCCTTGAGAAATTGAAGCCTGTGCCGGCACCTGTCTTGTGTATCAATGCGGCATCGTGCAAGGTCTTGAATATGGAGTTTATGTTGTCTTCAATAGGCAGGACAAAACAAGCTGCAAGCTGCTGCAGTTTCCTTCCTGCATTCAGGAGTGTAGGGGAGTTTGGCAGAAAATCAAGAGAGATCATCAAATTGTAGAAATCATCTTCTGTTTTTTTGACATCTTTTTTGGAATGCCGGTATTTTGAGTCTGCCGATGCTATGTTCCTTGCAACCCTCCTGAACATATCTTCAGGCTTTTCAATTACCCTTCCTTTGGCGTTCTTTTTCAGGTAGCGTTGCTCGAGTATTATTAGCGCGTTTTTTGAAAGCTTTAGTTTTGGCATTTTATTTTTTATCATTATTGCAGCATTTTTAGAAACAGGGAAACTTAACTTTGATTTCAGATTTATTTTATTTTTTCTAGCTGTTTCTTTGGGAATTGTTATCAACACTCTATTCCCATGTTTTCTGGATGCCATTTAATATTGCCGCATATCGGTGCAATTAGAATCATTTTTGTTTATAAACATTGCTACTTTGCAAAAATTTAAATAAAATTAAGCATTAGGCATGAATATGGAAGGGCATTTATCAATCAAAGAAGTCCATGACCGGCTGCAGGAGCTTAATGGCTGGGAAATGTCGGATTATTCCTCAATCTACAAGGATTTTGAATTCAAGGATTTCAAGGAAGCAATGGAGTTTGCCCAGAAAATAGGGGAGAATGCGGTGCATGAATACCATTATCCTCAGATAACAATAAGAAAGAATATAGTTAGATTGGCATTAACAACTCCAGAGGAAGGCGGATTGACCTATAAGGACTTTAAATTGGCGAAGATCATTGAGCAGCTGATTTGACAAAGAGGTGTTTTTTATGATAAGGATCGGAGGGCATGTAACGCATGTTGTAAAGCGTGGAAAAAAAGCGCTGCAATTGACATCATTGAGGGGCTCTAATGTCCTGGGGCTTGGCATTCTCAGCAGCTCCAGCGTGCAGGTGATGATTGCCCTGCAGGGTTCTGGAGTGGAAAACCTCGAGAAAAAGCTTGGCCAGCACCTTTACAGCAAATTGCATGGTAGGAAATTCGAGATTAGGGTTTATTAATCAATAATGTGCCCTGGTTGTTTTTGATTTTCTTTTGAGTAACTTGTCTGCTTGATTGGCGAGTTAGCGCCTATTTACTGTTCTCTAATAATAACAAGAAGATTTTTAAACCATAAAAAGCCTCTCCGGTAAATGACAATTGATTTGGCTGTAATTGCCGATAAAGAAGGAGACAATTTAAAGGCAATAATAGATAATGTTATCTTTAATCCGGGAGTTTTTAATTTAAGGCTCGTTATTTCGCCATTTTCCGACTTGGATGAAGAATTTTTTGATTTGCTGTTGAGGTACAGGTTTAGCGCACTGCCAGCTCAAGAAGGCCAAGACCTGGCCCTTCATGCCGAACCAATAACCTATCCTGATTTAAGGGGGGTTGTTAAGAATAGAGCTATTGCTCACCAGGATCATGTTTTTACCATAGCAAGAAAAAGGACGGATATTCCAGAAATCCAGAATTTGTGGGAAGAAATTCAAACAATACATTTTCTTCATGCGCCATATAAAGCCCGCATGAATGATCACGAACGCGCTGAGTATTGTGAAGATTTAAAGGAAGCAATCAGGCCATTTGATGTTGATATAATCTTATTGTCAAATTACAAGGTTATTCTGGCCCCGGGCATTATACGGGAATTTGAAGGCAGGATAGTTAATTTGCACCCTTCAGTTCTGCCTTATAATAGGGGGTGGAGGACAGAAAGAATGGCCTTAGAGGCCAATAATCCCGATGCAAGCGGTTATACTATCCATGTTGCGACAACTGATTTGGATGAAGGGCCTGTTCTGTTCCAACAGAACATCCCTATGGAAGGACACAATGAAGAATCATTAAGAAGAGCTACGATGAGGGCCCAGTCCAGGTACATAACCGGTATTTTAAAGTTATATGCGCTGTCATTGGTTCCCAATTCCGGGGTTGAGACAAAGATTGTGGAAGCTGAAGGAGCCTTGGAAGCCGAAGGCAGGCGCCTTAAAATGGAGTTTCTTGACAGCAAGGGGTTTCAAAAATACCGTAGAATGCTGTTCAAACATAATGGCGAGTTTACAACTCTGGAAAAAATTCTTGGAGTCCCATCAGTTGCGCCGAGTGAGCCTATTGAAATGGACAGGGAATATGTTTTCGAGCTGATAGGGGAAAGCCGTGTAACATTGGGAATTTATCTGGAAATTCTGAGACAATACTGCGAAGCAGCGGGAAAAAATCCTGAATCAGATCGCATGCAAGAGCTTGTTAAGGTACCGGATTTCCAACGTTATGGAAATCAGCCCGCGAGGCTAAGAACTGTCAAAATCAGGGACGCTACTGGGATATTGGGCAAGATTTTAGACGGAATTGGAATACCTTACCGCACAATTGATTACCCTGTAAATGTCCTTGCCAGAAGAAAAGAGGGAATGCTCCCGGTGCAATATAAAAGATTTGCTCTTTAACTTATCTTCTTCATTTTGATATTTCTTTAATGTTATTGGGCACCTGGCTTTAATGAAGGCTGCTCGTTGATTTGTAGCTCAATACTGGTTGTTTTTTCATTATGCTTTTGTAACAGTGACTCTATTGTTGCTTTCTGTTCTGGCGTAAATGTATCTTTATTTTTATTATGCGCCACTGCTCTTTTGCCAATATTTTCCGGGCGATTAAGATGCTCAGCCCATACATGAATTAAGGAGTCAAAATTGCTTGGAGTTGCTGCAGTTCCATCAGAAACAGCATAAAATTCATACCACCCTGAAAATTCCCTGGATTTTTATAACCATAGTGACATGATATTGTTGGTATTTCAGGTGATTCATCCATATAAAAAAGGGATATTAGTACTTATAAATTTTTTTTAAATTAATATTCAATCCCCTAGCAGCAATACCTTTTTATGACCTTTTGATAATATTATTATATTCTTTAAATATCTTTCTAATCTTATCGAAAGATTTATAAATAAACTTAATTTATATCAAAACCATGAAGAAGATAGAATTTGTATATAGGGAAATGCTGTTTAATGCAATAGAGAAAGAACAAAAGAATTTAACACAATCTTATTTAGCCAGAGCTTTAGGCATTTCATTAAGCACAGTAAATCTTGCTTTACAGCCATTGTCAAGGATGAATGCAATAAAGATAAAGAAGATGGGATTTGATATTGTTGATGTAAGAAAAGTGTTATATCATTGGGCATCCATGCGCAATGTGGAAAAAGATATAATCCACCAAACAAGAGTTGAAGAGCCAGTTGCAGCTATAGAAAAGCAGATGCCTGATGACGTTGTTTTTACAGCTTTTTCAGCTTACAAATTCAAGTTTAAGGATGTACCAGCCGATTATTCGGAAGTTTACGTTTATGGCGATGATAATATCAGAAAAAGGTTCAGGGAAAATAAAGAAAATCCAAACCTTTTTGTCATAAAAAAAGACAGTATTGCAGAAAGATACGGAAAAACCGCCACAATTGCAAATATTTTTGTTGACTTATGGAATCTAAGGCAGTGGTATGCAAAAGATTTTTTAAAAGCTTTGGAGGTCAAAATTGCCAGAGTTTTGGAATAGCCTGCTGACAGAGAAAAGCTGGAATCTGCTGATTAAGATATCCAAAGAGCCATTCAAATTTATCGTCATAGGAGGCTGGGCTGTTTATTTATGGACAAAACTTCATAAAAGCAAGGATATTGATATCGCTTTAACCGATATAAAGGAATTGGATTACCTAAAACAAAAATACACTCTAAAAAAGAATGACAACTTAAAAAAATACGAAATAATCTTTGATGAGATTGATTTGGATATTTATGTTCCATATTTTTCAAAATTTCCTATTCCCGTAGAAGATTTGGCTGCTTGCACTGCTAAAACAGAAGGCTTGACGGTTTTAAAGCCAGAAACATTGCTGATTCTAAAGCAAGGCGCTGAGCTTGAAAGAAAAGAATCTGTAAATGGGACAAAAGACCAGATAGACATAATGGCCTTATTGTTTTACGCTGACATCAATATAAAAAATTATTTCAATTTATTGAAAAAATACAAGCTGGAAAATTATTTTCAAAGGCTAAAGAGCATAATAAATAATTTCAAGGAGTATAGCTACTTGGAACTAAATCCTCGGCAATTCAAACTGAAGAAAAAGGAGTTGATGAAGAGGTTAAAATGACCTCCTCTGCGGGCTAAAGCCACGCAGTATCCCGAGTCGGGAAATTCAAGCTAAACCGTGATGCTTAGCTTGGTTCAAAATATACGAAACCGTATCGCTCAGTTGGTTGTAG
>JACQSQ010000074.1 GCA_016211245.1 Candidatus Woesearchaeota archaeon | reverse complement strand
TGGAATTTGAAAAGAAGAGGGATTTAAATGGATTTGATGTTAATCCAGAAGAGAAATTTCTGGTTGACATGTTCAGCCAGATAAGCGAGAAATTAAGGCAAAAATATAATTATTCCAATGAAGAGATTTTTGGCCTTTGGAATTCTGAAAACTCGCTGCTAATTCCCGCTGCCATTTTTGCAGGCAAATTATCCCCTGCGGAAGCCCTTGCAAAATACTTGAAAGAAAATCACAGCCTTGGATATCACGAGATTTCTGAACTGATTGGAAGGGATGAGAGAGGAATCTGGGCAAACTACAAAAGGGCAATAAAAAAAATGCCGTGGCCTTTTGAGATTGTCGGCAGCATAACAGTTCCTGTTTCCATATTCAAGTCTGAGAATAGCATTTTGGAATCCCTGATTGTTTACCTGAAAGATGTGAAGAAAATGCGGAACAAGAGCATTGCAAAGCTGCTTAACAAAAATCCCGCAAATGTGTGGACGATAAGCAGCAGGGCAAAAAAGAAAGAGAATGAGTCGAATGCGAGTGAGCATCGTTTGCGAACTCGCTCACAGGTCACTAAAAATGGGCAATAAAAATCTGGACAGGAAAATTGGAATGATATTCTTGATGAGCATAATAATCTCATCGCTTTCCTTAGTTGTTTATTCTATTCCCAATTCCCTGACATTGCAGGGCAAATTAACGAATTTGGCAGGGGCATCGCAGCAGGGGAACTACAATTTTACCTTTGCGATATATGACAACATAACTTCTGGAAACAGGCTATGGGAGCTTGCAAACACAACCATCACAACAGACGCAAACGGAGTTTATGACATAATCCTGCCGAATATAAACTTGAGCTTTGCAGAGCAGTATTATCTTGGAATAACTGTCGGAACTGATCAGGAAAGCCTGCCGAGGATTAATCTTACATCCGCGCCATATTCATTCCGGGCGAATGTTTCGGAAGCACTTAATCCGAACGCAAGCTATTTTGTAAGCAATTTAAGTGTGGGCGGGCTTGCAACCATAGGAAATGGAACTTCAACAATAGACTTAAGCACACTAAACTTTAATTTCTCATCTAAAACAGGAAACCTGAACATAAACGGAACTTTAACCGCAAAATCATTTGTAGGAGACGGAAGCCAGCTGACCGGATTGGCTGGAAGCCCTTTCAATTCGTCACAAAACAGGGTATTTTTGAATGATTCCACAGCTTTGGTTTTGCTGGGAAGTCTTAACACAACTTTCAATTGGTCAGACACCTTTGTCTTTGGAGGCTCTGCAAGATTCCTTACAAGCCTGAATGCAACTTCAATAAATGCATCAAAAATATTTATTGGAAACACTCCGGTTCAAGCATCAGGAGATTTTGATTTGAGGAATATAAGTAATTACACGCAATACATGAGAAGCAGTGATTTCTCGATAAGTGTGAACATATCAAACCAAACTCTGGTTAAAGGAGATAATATAAGCCTGGCAGTGTGGAATGTGAGCGTGGTTGATGGAAGATTGCAGGCATTCCAGCGAGAGCAAGCTCAAAGGATTGGAATTGGAGTGTTAAATACAAGCAGCAATTTGACGGATACTTTAGTGGTTATTGGCTCTGTTTCTGTCTATGGTCCTTTGAATGCCACAAGCATAAATGCAACTACAATAACAGTAAACACCAACCTTAATTTGCCAAATGCTGTTAACAACTCCTTGGCATTATGGAATGTGTCCGGAGCAAACATCTTCCAGAGGCATTTGACAGGCAACGTCGGCATCGGCACCACTTCACCAGGTCAGGCTTTGCATGTTGTAGGAAATGTGAATTTAACGCAGCAAGTAACTTTGGCGAACGTTACAATTTCAAAGACTGTAATAAATACAACTCAAGACAATAATCAGAATCTTACAGTCTCAAGCGCGGCAGGAAGCGTAATAATAAGGCTGGGATAAATAAATTGTATTCACTGCAGATTAACAGCATTCACTATCCTGTCTGCATTATAATCATATATTATTAATTTCTTGGAATACCTCAGCAAGAAATCCCCCACTTTTGCGTCCTTGTAAACATCAGGAAACTGCTGCCTCAAAGTACTCAAGGATGACTCGTCCAATTGTCCGCCTATCGGCTGCTCTTTTTTAAGCCCCTTAAGCTCGGGATGCTTGTTCAGCTTAACAGAAAAGTCTTGCGGGAGCTGGCTTTGCTGCGGCTGCTGCAGGCTAACAGTGCCCCTGATCTCATCTTTTTCGTAATCATAAACCGCAATCGCGTCAGTATACTGGACAATAAAATTCCCAATGTATGTAGCATCCAAGCCAGTTATCTGCAAGCGCAGGTTTGCGAAATTATTGCTGTTTATCTGGATTATGTTCAAAGGAGCAACTCCGACATAAGCCTTCATTTCCGGATGCGACGTTAGTTTCTTAAGAAAATCGTCCGGGCTTATTGTGTCCGGGACAAGGGCTTTTTTTAATTGGGATGTATTAACAAAGGCAAGTGCGCTCATCAGAAGCGTGAGCAGGATTGCGGCAATGAGCGCATATTGAAATAATGGCTTTTCATAAAAATGACTGTCATGGTGAGGGCTTGCTCTTTCGCTTTTTGCCATTTGAGACGTTATAAATCAGCCATATTTAAAATTTCTGTTTTGAATTTTTGAGGGGCTTGGGATAAAAAGCTAAGCTTCTTGGGTTTGAAAATATGACATATTGCAAAAACCGAGCTGAATATCCGTAAATTACTGCTTTTATCAGTTGCCAATTTATGGAAAGATTATAATATTAGTGCTTTCAGGAGTAATTCAAAGAAATGGCGCAAAAAAAGGATTTCAAAAAGAGGGCATTAATTTTGGTTTTTTCAGCTTGTTTTCTATTTTTACCCTTGAGCACATATGCCTCCCAGGTTAACAGCACAAGCTACAAGCAAAGCGTGATTGTGTCCACAGGCGGCGAAAGCGTGAACAGCACAACATACAAGATGGGAGTCGCAACAGGGATAATAAACTGGGTTATAAATTCAACAACGTACATAAACAAGCTTGGGTTTTTTCATTTGCTGCTATTGGCCAATGACCAGCCGTGCACTTCTGCAAGCCAATGCGAAGGGGGGTTTTGCTGCAGCAATTTATGCAAGAGCTCTGCATGCCCTACCCCTGAAGGCGGGGATACAGGCGGCGGAGCCGGCGGAGGTGGGGGAGGAGGAGGAGGCGGTGGAGGAGGAGCGGTGCCGCTTCCTTTGGAAGCAGGACAAGAAGAAAAAGAGAGGGATTTCAGCGCGAATCCCGGCACTATAAAAGAACAGCTGGCTTTAGGGGCCGCAAAAGCGAAAACGATTTCCATAAGGAATGCGGGAGAAGAGCCGCTGGATTTCAGCCTTGATGTTTATACTATCAATGATTTTGTGTTTCTTTCCGACAGAAGCTTTAGCTTAGTTCCGGGGGAAGAGAAAATTATTGAAGCCAATATAATAGGCAAGAAGCTAGGCTCGTATATTGGCGAAATAGAGATTGAAGCGGGTGGCCTGAAAAAATCAGTAACTGTCGTGGTGGAAGTGGAGTCTGAGCAGGCTTTGTTTGACGCAAAAATAGATGTCACAACAGCTTACAAGGAAGTCAAAAATGGCGATGACCTGAAGGCGCAGATAACCCTGCTAAATGTCGGGCCTCCAAAAAAAGTGGATGTCACGGCAACCTACCTTATAAAGGACAAGAGGGGAAATGTGATGCACGAGTCTTCAGAAACATTTGCAGTTGAGAAACAAACATCATATGTGAAATCTTTCAGAATCACGGACAATTACAAGCCGGGCGATTATTTGATTGCTGTGGAAATAAGGTACGAAAACTCGTTTGCCGTGTCAAGCGAATTGTTCAGCGTGACCCAGGAAAAATCGCTGATAAGCGAAGTTGTAAAATCCAGCCCGATGGCCCTAATCTTCATAACACTCGTCGGATTTGTGCTATTGTTCGCTTACCTGCTGGTTCCGAGAATGAAATTCTTCAATTTCAGGAAAAAGAAATAGATTTCCAACCGAAATATATTTAAAGCCATAAATTTGATTTGTGAATACTGTTACACTACAAAAAAGAGGTGGATTTTGATGCTTTTTAGTTCATTTTTTGGCTATTCCTGCCGTATTTCTGAAAGGGTGATGCATTTTGGTGTTTAAGAGGTACATAAAAAGGCACGGAAAAAAGCTGGGACCTTATTATTATGAAAATATCAGGAGCAAGGACGGAAAAGTCAAATCCGTTTATGTCGGCACCAACCCAAGCCATCATCCTAAGCATAGGATAAGAAAGCCGCTTTTTTTCATCATCCTTGCATTGCTTCTGGTACTTGTATTAGGCGGCTCCCTGTTTTTCTTTCAGAATAAGTCCTACATTGTCCAGAAGGGTGCAGCCGAGGAGCCTGATTTCGAAGTTGACCAAATACTCATAAAAGTCTTGGTCAGGGAAAAAGAGTTTATAGAGAAGCAGCTGAGGGTAATGAGCACCGGATCAGGCCCTTCTTCAATAAGCGTCGACGCATACGAAATTTCCGATTTGGTTAGCATAGGTTCAAAGTCATTTGACATAAAGCCGGGGCAAACAAAGGTTGTCGGGCTTAATTTCTCGTCTTTTACAGCGCAGGAAAATATTGAGCAGCAGCCTGGCATTTATATCGGGAAGCTCGCTATAAGAAGCGAGAAAGCCGCAAAAGAGATACCTGTAGTTGTGGAGATTGAAACAAAGAATGTGCTTTTTGACATCAACCTCAATCCTGTTGCTTTCGAGAGGAAAGTAAAGCAAGGAACTGACACCACAATTGATGTCAGGCTGTTCAACCTCGAAAGCATCGAGTCCCAAAATGTGGATGTTGAATATTTTGTCAAGGACATGAATGGCAACACAATCGTGACAGAAAGCGAGACTGTTGTTGTGAAAACCCAGGCTTCATTTTTCAAGACGATTTCCATACCAAAAAACCTCAAGCCAGGAGCTTATATTTTTGCCGCGCAGTCAAAATTCGGAAATTCCATCGGGACTGCGAGCTACTTGTTTGAGGTTGTCGGGCCGGAGCCGGAAGGAAGCTTTATCAAGTTCTGCAAGAACAATGTGCTATGCCTGGGGCTTTCATTGGCAACTATACTGCTCATCTTCGCATTGCTAGCTTACTTTTATTTCTTTATTGGCGCTTACATATTTGAAAAGATAAGCGGAATTGCCGCGCTGCCTCGACAAAAGGAAATGCCCCTGCAGGAAAAAATCGAGGTTGGAAAAAAAACAGAAGAACCGACTTTCCTTGAGAATTTAAGAGCCAAAATAAAAACCTGGAGGAAAGAAAGAGAGCGCAGGAAGAAAGAGGGTGAAATAGAAGAAAGGCACTGGCAGCTTCAAAGGCTGGCTGAAGAAAGGAAAATACAGGTACAGCTTAAAAAGAAACAGGCGGAAATAGAAAAAAAGGCGCAGGAGGGGCTGGCAAGAAAGCAAGAGATCAGGAAGCTGGAAGAAGAAGAAAGATCGGCACAGTTAAGAAAACTGAAGGAGATTGAAGAGAAAAAAAGAGAAGAGGAGCTAAGGAAAGAGGAAGAAAAGAGAAATAAAAAACAATTGGAAAGGGTCGAAAAAGTAAAAGAGATTAAAAAGCAGGCAAAAGAATTCTTTCATAATGTCGGGCTGTACAAAACTGCCGAAGAGAAAAGGCAGCTTGAGCTGCAAAAAAGGCGTGATGATGAAAAGAGAAAGAAAATAAAGGAAGAGCTCAGGAAACAGAAGGAAATTGAAGAGAAAAGAAGGGCTGAAGAAGAAAAAAAGCGGGAGATTGAGGAAGAAAATAAAAGGCAGGAGGAGTCAAGGAAACGTGAAGAATTGCTAAGGCAGGAGGAGCTGCAAAGGAAAAAACATGAAGAAAAAAGAAAACAGGACGAATTAAGAAGGCAGGAAGAAGCCAGGAAACAAAAAGAGCTGGAAGAAAAAAGAAGGGAAGAAGAGGAGAGAAAAGCGCTTGAGGCAAAAAGAAAGCTTGAAGAGGCTGAAAGAAAGAAGATAGGGGAGGAGAAAAGACGAAGAGAGCTTGAAAGGCAAAATCAGGAAAAACTAAAAGCCAAGAACCTAGGCTTGGCGAGGCAGGCAGGGGCAAAAATCAAAATAAACATGCAGAGCTACCAATCAGTAATTTCTGAGCTGAAAAATCTTGAGGCTGATAAGACCGAAATAACTTCAAAATCCGCAAATGCTGATTCTATGGCAAGCCATTTTGAAAATGAGATAAAGCATAAATCTGGCGATTACGAAGAGCTAAAGCGGCAGAAGGCTTCCTTGCAGGCAGAATATGAAAAAAGCCTTGAAGAGCTTGAAAAGACGCGAAAAGAAAGGGAGAAATCCTCTGAGTCAAAGAGGAGAGAGCTAAAAGAAAAGCTTGCTGCAATGGAAAGACCGCTGCTGCAGGAAATTTCAAATGAGCTGAAAAAAATAAAGCCTGAAAAGAGAAAAGAGGCTGAGAAATGGAAAAGGCTCGAGATTAAGGCGAAGCTCAAACTTGAAGAGCAGAAGCTGGAAGATGACTTTAAGGACTATGAAGCAGGAGCTGACGAGAAAAAACAGATAGATGATAAATTCAAATCCAGGCTAAAAGAAACAGGAAGCAGGCAAAAGGAGATTAGGGAAGCGGTAGAAACATTAAGAGTGCAGAAGGAGCAATTGCTGGCCGGAAAACGGGATTTTCCGAAAAATATAATAGAAACTGACAATAAGATACAGCAACTAAGGCAGCAAGCGTCTTATCTTGAAAAAGAGCACCAGAAATTGCAGGCAGAGCTAAACAGGGCAAAACTGGAGCTTTCAAAGCATACTACAGGGTTGTTAAGCGGCATTCTTATAAGATTGAGGGAGAAGGCAGCCAAAGCCAGGATAGAAAGCGAGGCGAAAGCTGCAAAAGATGAAATTGAAAGAAGGAAAAGGGAAAAAGAGCAAATAAGGCTAAAGGAAGAGAAAGCAAGGCAAAGAGAAGAGGAGCCTGGCCTGAAAGAAAAAGCAGTTGAAGAAGGGATTGTTAAGCAAAAAAGCAAGAAGTTTGAAAAATGCTATGACGCATTAAATGATGCCCGCGAAGCGATAAGCAAAAACAGGATTGATGATGCAAAGAAAAGATATGTAGAGGCCCGAAGCCTTTACATTGGCCTGGAATATCATGAAAAAAAAGATGTTTACAATGAATTAATGGAGCTGTATAACAGGCTGCTGAAGTAAGCTATATCTTCTCAATATTATCTTCCCAAGGAATCTTCGATCTTTCTTGGATTTTTTTGGGATTCTTTCTGTAAATCAATCCCAAGCTCCTGTAGGCTCTTTATGTGCATCTGCATCAGTTGCTCAACTATAGAAAGAATCTTTATCATCTCCTCCCTTTCCTTTGCAAGAGTCGTCAGTGCTCCCTTGTGAAATCCTATTCGCTCCTCCCTGCTCGCAGTCTCCTTAGGCATTGGCAGAATTAAACGGAATCTATATTTAATGGTTTCTAAAAGTGATGGCAACTTGGTTGTGATTTCCCATATGCAAAGCAACATTTTTAAAAAAATGGAAATAACATAATCCCATGACAGGAGTATTGGGCATTGTAAAAGAAGGCAAGCTTATTCCGGAAGAGCTGTGGATCAGGCTTGTGGATAGCCTCGAAAATGATTTTGACAGCCTTGAGACCAATAATGAAAGGGCCAAAAGAAGGATTGCGGGGGCAATAATAAGCTCCATAAAAAAAAGAACCGCTCCAAAATTCGGGGTCTTGTTTTCTGGGGGGGTAGACAGCTCATTGATTGCCTTTGCATGCAGGCAACTGAAATGCAATTTCACATGCTACACTGTCGGGATTGAAGGCTCTGATGATATCGAATGGGCCCAAAAAGCTGTGAAAGAATATGGATTTAATTTTAAGCACAAAATATTAAATATAAATGAATTTGAAAATGTTGTGAAGGATGTTGTTAGGATTTTGAATGATTATGATATTGTAAAAGTAAGTGTTGGCTCTGTGTTGTACGCTGCCGGAAAAATTGCCCTGGCAAGCGGCGATAATATACTGTTTGGCGGCATCGGAAGCGAAGAGATTTTTGCAGGCTACCAAAGGCATGAAGAAGCCCTGGGAAACGATAATTTTGAGGCTCTTCACAAGGAATGCTGGAATGGCTTAAGGAATATGTGGAAAAGAGATTTGATTAGAGATTTCATCATAGCTAAAAAGCTGGGTCTGGATTTGAGAACGCCATTTCTGGACAGGGATATGATAAAAGCTGCAATGAGCGTGCATCCGATGTACAAGCTTGACAGGGAAAACAAGAAAATAATTTTAAGGGAGGCAGCGGAGTTCTTAGGATTAAAAAAAGAGTTTGCATGGCGCAAGAAGCAAGCAGCGCAGTATGGGAGCAATTTTATGAATGGCATTGAGAAACTGGCGAAAAGGAAAGGGTTTAAATTTAAAAGGGATTACTTGCAGAGCTTGTTGAGATAAAATTTTATAATTTTTATATTTAATTTAAATTTCATAAAAAATAACTCTTGAAAATGCAATACAAATTCCGCGCCTACGGGCATCCGAATATCCTTGGAACGCACAAGACTACTTTGGAATTCACGAAAGATGATGAGTTAAGCTTGAAAGGGGGCTGCATTGTCGGAGTCAAAGCTGATTTTAATTTGAATAAAATAAAGGGCTTCATTAAAAAAATGCCCAACAAAAAAATTACAATAACAATTGAAGTAATAGATGAAGAGAATAAAAGAGTCAAAGAAAAAATAAGCGCCGAGCTTAATCCGGGCTTTAACGATGATAAAGAATTAGTCATAAGAAAGACGGATTTCATGTCTGAGAGAACGCTTGCAATAAAGGCAGATAAGGCTGCTTTTGAATTAAACAGGGGATTAATAGAGTCTTTAAAGCAAAAAAAAGTGGTAATTGCGGTTGTTTTTGAGTTTGCGTAGCCTTTTAAGTTAAAGATAAATTTTTAAATAGGATAAATATGCTGGGTGAGGGGCGGAATTTTTCTTGTTAAAAAAGGGTGAGAGATTTAAGGCTGTTAAATGGGGGCTCAAAAATCACAATCCAAGAACTGGAAAAGATTGCCGGAGACATGCTCCTTAGAGACCGGTCAGCAAAGGCTGGAAGATTTGAGGATGTAAACAGGGCAGAAATGGCTTCGAGGCTGTTAATCGAATGCCCTGATGCCAGCGCTGAAGGAGTTAATGCTACATTGGATTCTCTGCTTCAACTGGCTCCCCAGCGAATGCCTCAAAAGCAGAGGATTAAATTTTACGACCAAATAAATGCGCTTTACAAAAGCGCCCAGGAAAATGATGTTGTAGCCTTGGAAGATTTTGCCGACAAGCAGTTCAACCATCCTTATAATGGCGGCTATTTCTTTGGAGAGCATGAGGTAAAGGCGCTGGCGTTTGCTGTCCAATACACTTTGCTAAAACACGGGGATAAGACAAGAAAAATAAAAGGCAGAGGCAAGACAAGGCTGCTCTACTCCGGCCATCCTATAGAGGTTGCCCTTAATTATGTTTCTGCATTTTCAGCCACTAACAAGAAGCTGGCTAATCCTGCCGAAAGATCTGCATTCAAAGCAAGGTACGCAGCCGCACCGCAACTAAGGACGCCGCACTTTGCTGATGTTATCGCGCTTTTATGGCATGACCTGCAGGAAGATGAGGGGCTGGCAAGAGATGAGATAAGATTCAGTTACCTGAATTTTGTCAGGCATAATATCGAAGAAGGAGAGCCGGGAAGATTTGCAAGGGCTGCTGACAGGATACTAAAAGGCATAGATGACTTGACAAGAACCGGCGCTAGCGCATCCACGTATCTGGGCGAGAGAGGCTTGGCTGGCGAAATGCTCCGCAGGGGCGTCAGAAAAAATCATATGCAAAAAGCTTCAGATGTCATAGCAAACCTGAACGAGATGGATGATGTTCCCGGAATTCTTGCCGAAGCTTATTGGCGTGCAAGGGATGCCGCACTTGGGCTTCTGGGGGAAGGGGGTGCAATAGAGTTGTTGAGAAGATGGAGAAACCTTGCTGTAGCAAATTTTAAGCAGGTAGAGGGATTAGTTAGCCCTTTAGCTGGGATTGGGGCAACATTCAACACAGCAAGCAGAATCAAGGGTTTATTCAGGGGATTTGTGCTGGCAGACACTATTGGATGGTATATGCACAGGAGGCAGGATTTTGATCCGTACTTGATAGAGCTCAAGCAAAGGCTGGTAAAAGCTATGCTTGACAGGGGAGACCAGATTGAATTTGACCTGCTGAATTATCATTGCAGGAGATTTCACATGCCTCCTAATTTAAGCCGTAATAATTGGAGACTGCACAAGCATATTTATACAAATACAAGCGATTGGATGCCTACCAGATATTATGATACAGTTTTCTTGCAGCCTTACCTTGGAGAAAAGCCAAAGCCTTTTGACTTGGAAGCAAAGATGTATATAGACTGGCGCTTACAAAGAGCTGCTGCTGAAGGCACTTTATCAAGGCTGACTGAAAGCGGGAGAGGCTCCCCATTTGACGGGTTGATAGACGGGTATTATGCGCGTTTAGAGAACAAAGCTACGGAAGAAGAGACAACAAGGCAAATTCTAGGCAATAAAACACTGCAGTACATGCTCACGACAGCTATGCTAAAAATAGCTGAATGGCTTCAAAGGGACCCGTCAGCAAGATTTAACTGGGCTCATGGCATAAGAAGAGCGGCAGGCCCTGACTCTTATGGACATGCAAGGAACGGAGCAGGCTAAAATGCTGGATACATTCGCTGTAATCAACGAGGAGTTAAGAATATATTTAGCTGGATTTAATATAGCAAGGGAGTTATTCAGAAGGACCGAGCTGCCTCCTGACGGGGGCAAGCCAATGCCTTTGATTCCCGAAAGCGTTATTGATGTGATGGATTTTATTTTCCAAAAAAAATCTGAAGGCTTGCCCTTAGCAGCATATAAAGAGGAGGAGGAGTATGGGGCATCAAACCTTGAAGAATTAATACGCCTGGCTATCAAGGATTCTGTAAGCAACTTAAATCGTGGAAAAACCAAAACAGTGGAGCTGAGGGATCGTACGGTTGAAGCTGTGTCTTTTGAGCACGACATCAAATCGCCAATTTCGCATTATTATAGAAGAGTGAAAGGAATGCCATCTTTTTGGAGGAAATCCATGTGTAATGTTGATTCACAAAGCGAAACCGGATTTCATGACCTGAGAGCGTTTACCATTATTGTTGAAAGCCCGCAAGCAAGAGAATATAGAGCTCGTAGAAAATTAGAAAACTTAAGCAACGAGGAGCAGCAAGCTTATAGAAGGAAATTTGGATTAAGAAAAGTAGAGCAGCTTACGCCTGAAGAAAGGGAGGAATACTACAGAATGTTTGCCAGGGATTTTAAATACTTAACGCCGGCAGAACAAAGAGAGTACAGAGACAAGTTTCAGGAAATGCACAGAAAGCTTTGCAGGGATCTTGCAAAGAAAATTGCATTGTCACAAAGTTTTGCCACAATACCAATAAAGCCGCATTATATGGCTTTAGGCAGCCTTGAGTTAAGAGTCCAAAGGCAAGTAATTACGGACCCAAAAGGGAGAACATTTGCAGAATTCGAATATATTTTGAGAAGAGGGGATGGAAGTGATTTATTTGAAAAGGTATTGAGAAGCGCTTCAGATAGTATTATTGAAATTGGTGAAGGGTTTGTAAAATATTTAGATCATGAAGGCAGAGAATCTTATTTGGTGAATCATGAACCATTAGTTATTAATTTTCATTTATACAAAGCTGCAGCAGATTTGGATATAAAATTGCTTTCTGATAAAATCAAGGAAAGGTATGGGTATTTTAGCGCGCTTTTCAGGGGAAAATATCCAGAAATTGGAAAAGACGAGCTGGATTTCAGGGTCATGCAGACCATGCGGCTTGGAATGGAGGATATTCCCCTTGGCTTGTGCATAATTGCTGAAACCACTACAAGAGATTTGGAAAGGGACGGTAAGAAAGTTGGAAAATACACAGGAATGTCGCTTGATGAGAGAAATGCTTTTGATATGTTCATTAAAGACAGAACCAAAAAGGACCAAAAGCCCAGTAATGAATACGAAGATTTGAAATTTTATTTGAGCCTTGGAAAGCAAATTAGCGCTGAATGCCAAATCATGTGCCCTATAATGGAATATGAAGCCCAGTTCGGCAAGGCTTCCGGCTTTCGGGATCCAGATGAGCATATAGCAGAGTGGGCAAGAAGATCTTGGAAGCCTGTAAAACCTCTCACCACTGAAGATATAAGATTTGGCGCTGCCTTTTTCCACAGTGATGACACAAGCAGGGAGCATTTTTTTGAATTGTATGCAAGATTTTATTCGATGGCTGTGTTAAATGCGATTCATGAAATAAGAGCCATGCCAGATGCAGCAAAAGAGCAAAATAGGTTTGATGACTTGTTTGAAAGGGTAAAGCTGCTCTGCCTGTCGGCAAAAGAGAGGCTTGCGCCCCAAGGCATTGAGCAGGTAGTGGCTGCTGTAAATTCAATTTTTGATGTTTATCTCGGAGATAAAGGCGGCAGTGTTTTGGCATACAGGCGCAATCTTCTGGCTGTAAATGAAAGATTAAGGCAGGCTGAAGAAGAATTAAAAGCTTTTGCAAGCGGGGAAGAGCCAGAAATAAAATTCACTTATTTTAATGGTGAAAAGGAGCTATCTTTGGATTTGCATAAAAGGCATCTGGCTCTTTTATATCAGGCATATGAAAAGCTGGCAAAATCAGGCAATGCAAGGCAGGTTGCAGCCTCGCTGATTTTTGCCAGATTGATAAAGGATTACTTATCTCATTACCCCGGCAGCGTTCCACAAGAAGTCCAGTACGAATACAGGAAAAAGCTGGAGGGATTTAGAGCGGATAACGGGCTGGAGCGCTACCATATCAGAAGAGAAACCATTGGCTACGTGCCTGGCTGGGCTTTCAAAAAGGGAGGAATAGAAAAAGCGTTTGGCGACCCGGAAATATTAAGCGTCAGCCAGGCTATGAGGCTGCCGATAAGGAATTTTAATTTTGATACAGGAACAATGGACAAGCTAAGGGGGATTTACGACGGGCTGTCCGGAAAGCTAAAGCGCTAGTTTGAGCTTATCCTTCTCGTTTTTCCCACATAATTCAGGATCTTCCCATTGGAGTATTTTCCAATTCCAAGAAAATCGTTTTTATTTTTTAGCATGACGAATCCGCTGCAATCCTTGCATTCTTTCCCAATATCATTTCCCCTGAACCAATTCCTTGTTTCCTCATCATCCAACTCAATAATATTCTTTGTTGCTTTTTCTCCGACAAGCTGACTGCCTTCTATGCTTAATCGCATGCCATTTCCATCAATCTCGCAGAAATACATGCCAATAGAATTCAGCCTCAATTTTGAAATATCAATTTTTGAAATGTCTTTGCTTATCATGAAAATTCTACCCTTGCTGTTCCTGAGAAAGCCGCAATCAGGCTTTATCCTCGCGCCCCATTGCCCTTCTATTGATTTCAATACCCTCTTGATTTCCTTCCCATTGAGAATTTTTAATTCCAGCATTTTGATTTTAAGTTTTACTAATAAATCAAATCCCCCACATCGGGTTTTGCTTTCGCATTATCTCTGCTATCTCCTTCAAAACCTCTATTTCCTCGGCAGAAAGCAGCCTCTTGTATTCCTTGTACTTCCTGAACTGCTCTTCCGGAATTGCTGAATACAAAACATCGCCTTCATGCAGCTGCCTGCCCATCGTGATGTCCGGCAGCGAAACTGCGACCTGCTTCCCTTTCTCAGCCTTTTCCATGCTTTCCTGCTCATGCTGTATGCTTTTGACAAAAGTCAATGTAATTCCATCTTTCTTCATCAGCTGCGTGCCTGACTTCAAAATTCCGGCCATCACCTCAATGCCGACAACAGCAGGGTTATTCTGCCTGAAAACATAGCCCTTGAGCAGCGTGATCTTGCAGGGCTTTACAAGATAGTCCATCTCTTTGCCCTCAAGCAGCCTTTTCTGCTCTTCCTGCCATTTCTCGAAATCCTCAATTATCCTGTATATAACGTTTCCGGTAATGATTTTCACGTTATCCGGAACTTTAAAATCCGGATTAACATCTACGTTAAAGCCTAGGACTATGCTGTGCAAGGGCTCTTTTTCGTAGCTTGCTTCTGCATCAGAAATTTCTTTTTTTGAGATATTGCCTATTGTCGCCTTTTTGATATCTATATTTTTTTCCTTCAATAGCTTAATCAGCGCCTCCAGGCTGCCAAGGGAATCCGCTTTTACGACAATCCCCTGCCTGTCTGTTTCTATAATCACCTCTTCAACCTCTTTTTTTATCTCTTCGCTGACTTTGTCAACTTCGGAAGGCAGGCAGCTCCTCAAAGGCATGCCTGCAACCGCCTTGTCCATGCCATGGCCGGAAATTTTTATTCCTGTAGCTGCGCTTGCCTCGCTTATCTGCCTGAATTTTGCCTTTTTATCTCTCATCTCAATCATCGGAGGAGGCACAAACATCGCCTTGACCCTGGAAACAATTGGATTTCCAAGGGAGCCTATCACAATTGTGTCATTCTGCCTTAAAGTCCCGTCATAGATTATTAAGTCTGCGGTCGTGCCAAGACCTTTTTCTTCCTTTACCTCGAGGATAGTGCCTTTCGCATAATCATCCGTGTTGACATTGAGGCTGGATTCGAGAAATCTTTGCGACAAGCCTGTCATGACCATCAATAATTCCGGCAGCCCTTCCCTTGTCTTTGCGGATACGGGTATTATTGCAATCTGCTTCGTGTAATCCTCGACCCTGTCAAACCTTTCAGAGTTAAATCCCATCTCGCTCAGCTTTCCAACGACCTCATAGAGCTTTTTTTCAACCAGTGCTTTAATCTGGTCATTTTGGTTTTGTATGTTCTCCAGCAATGCAAGGCTCTGGCTTGAATGCCATCCATGCAACAGGTCTATTTTGTTCAGCGCCACCACAAACGGAGTCTTGTAGTTTTTCAAGATATCAACAGACTCTTCTGTTTGAATTTTTATCCCTTCATTGATGTCAACAACAAGGATCGCTATATCAGCAAGGTTTCCTCCCCTTTTCCTGATGTTGGTGAAAGCGGCATGGCCCGGCGTGTCGAGCATTATAAATCCCGGGATTTTTATTTCAAGCTTTAATGCCTGCAGCAATTTGCCGCTTATTTTTTTGATGACCTCTATTGGAATTTGAGAGCATCCGATGCATTGGGTGATTCTGCCTGGCTCTGATTCAACTATAGCGGTGTCTCTTATAGTATCAAGCAATTGAGTCTTTCCCGAATCCACATTGCCCATTATGGCAACAATCAGCTTTCTCAGCATGGAACAAAGTAAGGGCATGGCATTTTTAAACGTTGTGTAAGGGCAAGATTTTTAATTCGCGCATCATTCAGGTATTTCATGAGCCAAATCATCAATGAGGGAGCTGCAAAAATCAGGATAAATAAAATTGAAAAAATATCCAAGGAAATGGGGGTTTTCTATAACCCCGTGATGAGCCTGAACAGGGACATTTCAATTTTATTGCTTAATTCCGTAAACAAGGCTAACATGCAGACAGCCGATCCTTTGGCCGCAAGCGGAGTAAGAAGCATACGATTCATTAAGGAATTAGGCAAAAACAAGGCAAAAAATATTTCAATAAACGACATTAATAAGAATGCAGTAAAATCAATAAAAGAAAATCTGGCATTGAATAAAATACAATACAAAAATAATAAGAAAATATTCATAACCAACAAAGATGCTAATCTTTTTCTTTTGAATTCTAATGGTTTTGACTATATAGATATTGACCCATTTGGGTCGCCTAATTTTATGCTTGACTCCGCATGCAGAAGACTGGCAAGAGGCGGCATTCTTGCGGTAACGGCAACTGACACATCTGCTTTATGCGGCACTTATCCAAAAGCGTGCGTCAGGAAATACTGGGCTGTGCCAAAAAGAGATTTCATGATGCATGAGACCGGATTGAGGATATTGGCAAGGAAAGCGCAGCTGATAGCGTCTCAATACGACAAGGCATTAACTCCCATTTTTTCCTATTCAAAAGAGCATTACATGAGGGTATTTTTCAGAAATGAAAAGGGCAGGAACAAGGCTGACGAAATTCTGAAATTGCATGGGATTTTCAATAATGCCGGCCCGATGTGGCTTGGAAGGCTGTGGGACAGAAATTTATGCGATAAAATGCGCAAGAATTCATTGAAGAATAAGATATTCAGAGAAAACGGGGAATTGGTTAGATTTTTAAGAATAATAAGCGATGAATCAAAAATTGACGCTGTCGGCTTTTATGATTTAAGCAGCATTGCTGAAAAATACGGGATAAAAAGCCTTCCGAAAAAATATTTAATAAAAGAAAATATAAGAAAATCGGGATATGAGGCAAGCGACACTCATTTCAAGAGCGAAGGGATAAGGAGCGATATTCATTTAAGCAGATTATCGAAGATATTGGCAAATAGGCGTTATTGAAAAGTCTACGCTTTCGCTTCGGGCTGCCATCGGCTCAGCTGTTTATCGCTTGATTAATTGCAAAATTCTCTCTGGAACTCCGAATTTTGCCATATTTATTCAATTCATGGGCTTCGCAAATTGATGGCAGCCTATAACTTTTCAATAACGCCGGCAAATAAATAAGTTTATATATTTGTTTAGCCCAAGGTGTTAAAATGAGAAATTGCAATATTTTAATTATAGCAGCTTTATTCATGCTCATCCTTGTAGCTGTTGGCTGCTCGAAGGCTGTGGAAAAGCCCGCTGAGGAGTTTCAGGAGGTAATTGACACCGGGGTGCTCGCAGTTGAATCAACGCCAAGCCAGGCTGATGTGTATGTGAACGGGCAGTTAAAGGGAAAAACGCCATTGGAATTGTACAATTTTCCTGTTGGAACCTATGATGTTGTTGTAAAAAGGGCCGATTATCTTGATTTCAAAAAAACAGTTTATGTAAGGGTAGGCGCTACAGAAGAAGTTGATGCCGGGCTTTCTCCGGCAAAAACTGAAATGGTAGGGGGTGAAACAACTGAAGAGCCTCCGGAAGAAGCTCCTGCTCCTGCCGCATCCAGAATAAACTTAACCAGCTTCGCAATGTACCATGATTTTGAGAAAGCATCTTCTTCGGAAATAAGAGCAGACAAAAGCGATATTTTCACGAAGAAATATGATGACCATATCAACATAATCTCGCTGACGCCTGCTAAAATCAAGATAGTTGATGCTTTATTTAATGCGGTAAAGAATATTGATTGCATTAACACTGATTCCGGCGTTGTGGATTTTTATGCCGGGCAGACCCTGTGCATTATAACAATGGAGGGGAATTATTTTGCCTTGAGCGGCAAATGGGACAAGATGCCGAGTGAATTGGAGTTTGTGCAGCTAAGTTAAATTCATCCGACAGCCCTTCTTACATCCGGCACTTCGACTGATTCTACACCATCTAGCTTGGCTATGTCCTGCTCAAGAGCTTCTGTGCTGCCTATTTTTTCTTCCATGACAAAATAAATGATCAGGGCCTTCAGGCCAAATGCAATCGGCTGTATTTGGACCTTGAGTTCCTGCGAATTGCAGAATTTGACTATTTCTTCCTTCGCTTTTATTTCCAGTCCTGCCAGATCTATATCGGGAGATTTTGGCATGATCTTCAATGTGACAACAACTTGAGCCATTTTAGAACTAATTTGGTCCTTCAAAGCTACAATTCTCGCACTTATACTTTGCGGCAATTTGTCTGCAATGATGGCACCTTACAATCTCTGTCTTGCCGCATCTCGGGCAGTTGAACCTAGTGGAACCTATTGTATTTGAGATTCGCTTATTGCACGAGCTGCATACTGCCTGTTTTTCTGGCATTTTAATGGTGAGGGATAAGAAGACGATTTAAAAATGTTGTTGTTTTTGGTAGATACAATAAAATTAAATATGAGACGCAAAAACTAGGATTGTGGAAGAAAAAGATAGGGATGGAATACTTGGAGTATTGGTTGCTACCGGTATTGGATTTTCTGGCGGGGTTATTTATGATTCATTTGAAATAGTATTTAGAGATGTTCTAAAAATTGAAAATTATTATTATTTGTATTTTTTAGATATGATTGTAGTAATAACTCTTGGATTTTTGGTTTATGAATATATAAAATTGAGCGAGCAATTTTCAAGAATATTTCGCAATTTCCTCATTTTTATAATAATTTTAAGAATAATTACATATTCAATATTACTTTATTATAGATTTATCTGATAATATCAGTTTATTCTCTTCATCCACCTCAAAAATCTTCCCCAAAAACTGCTCTATCGCGTAGATGTTGGTTTTGCAATGATTTGTTATTTCAGAAGCTTTTATTCTGCCTCCAACCAAAGCTAAAAATGGCAAGATTTGGTCTGCTAAATGCCTGTCAACAGGCGTTTTGCTTTCAATCTCATTAATAAGATTTTGAGCTGCCTCTTCTCCAACAATCTCTGCCTTCTTTCTCTGCTCTCCAAGAGAATCGGCACCCAGCCTTACAGGATTATTTTCATCAATATCTTCCTTGTTCTTTGAAAAAATGGCCCATAATGTGATTCCTGAGCCGGTAGATAAAGTATCCTGATATTCTATTGTTATGTTAATTGGAACATGGTATTTTAATTTTAATATATTTTTTGAGGATTCTGCCTGCCTTTCTGCAACATTTTTGTCCTGCAAATCCTTTGATGCATGAGAAATTCCCTTTATTTGCATTAAATGGTGCTGCTCGGTTAAGCCGTATGGATGAATATTTTGCTTCAAAAAATTATGAAATTCCTCAAAACTAGAAAAGTCGTTTAATCTAAATTTTTGGCTTATTTTTATCCCTATATTTCCCTTTCCTTTTGGGTAGTATCCTCTTTTGAGTAATTTTGCTTCGATCTTGGCAAACCTCTGCATCTGCGGCAATAAAACATTATTAAAATAATCAAACGGCATGCTCCATTTTGTGTCTGTGCCCCCGGTAATGCTAATTGTAATTGGTTTAGAAGCAAACATTGCCGGCAACAATAAAGACTGAAGCAATAAAGTAATAGAGCCTGCAGTTTCAATATCAATCTCAAGATTTTTTGCAACTAATTTCCTTGGGTAATATTTTAATGAAATAGAGCCAAGCTCTGCGCCCTCTGCTTCCGCATTACACAGTTCTTGCAATGCTTTCACGCAATACAAATGCTGGCTTTTTAATCCTGGCTGCGGCCTTCCTTTCCTAATATTAGAAATCTCAAATGGCTTTTGGATTATAGTGGATAGGGCTAGTGCCGTTCTCGCGATTTGCCCCCCAGACTCCAAATAACCCCCATCAATCTTTATCATAACCAAAAAGAAATATCTTTCTTATTATAAAATTATATATTCTCAACGTCGCTGAATCCAGAGTCCATGCCTTCAAGCTCGCTGGAGCTTAATTCCTTGTCTTCATTATTGGCATTGCTCATGTCATTGCCAAAGGAATCTGCAGCTGTGTCTCCTGTTGTTTGTGTTGTTTCTGTTGGCTGAGTTTGCGTCTCTGACGGTTTTTGAGTTTCTTCTTTTACTTGTTTTTGGCATGCAGCTATTGAGATAAGCAATATAACAAGGAACAATATTATGATTTTTTTCATAAAGTCACCTTTTTATTTTTTAGATGTTGTTGTATTTAAACTTTTCCTGTCAAAATAAAAATAAAAAAATTAAGCGGAAGCTTCTGCTTCCTGCTCAACCTCGATTTCAACATCTGCCGATAAGTCAGCTTCAGGCATGGCTTCTTTGATTTTCTTGACAATTGTCTTCAAGACATCATGCGCTTCTTTTAGGGCATCTCTGGACTCTTTAAGCAGCTGGTTTGCTTCATTCATTAGCGCTTTGATTTTCTCGCTTTCGACTGATTCATTTTTTGTCCTTAAGTCAAGCACTTCTGAAATCTTTGTCTGGGCTTGCTTGTACTTGTCTCTTGACATTGCAATCTTCTCGCTGAACAGGCTCATTTCTGCGCTTATATCGATAGTTATGCCTTTTTCCTTAGCCTTTTCAAGCACATTGTCAAGCTTCTTCTCAAGCACCAAGCCTTTGTTTACTATGCCTTCAACTCTTGCAGCAACAATCCTTTTTGCATGCAAGTCGATTATGTGTTTTAATTTGCTCCATTTCTCTCTTAATTTCTTGGACGCTTCTTTTACCTGCTCTTTTGTGGTTGCAGATTCGACTTCAGCCTTTATTCCGGCTACTTCAGAAATCTGGGCATCTATATCTGCAACAATTTTTGCTTCAACATCATCAGCGATGTTCTTATTTTCCTGCACTTTGGCTTTCAGCTTTTCAAGATGCTTTATTAGCGCATCAGAAACCCTCAAAAGGTAATTTTTTGCGTGCTCCAGAGTATCTTTCTCGTCTCCTTTTTCTTTGGCTTCCTTAAGCGCCTCCCTTTCTTCCTTCAGCCCATCTTTTGCATTCTTGAATTCCTCTTTTGCCTTGTCAAATCTTAATCTTAATTGCGACAATTCCGCCTGAGTTATGTTTTTTCTGTCTAAGTCTTCTGCATTTTTGACTTTGACCACATTAATGGCTTTTAGCTCTGCCTTTAATTTTGCTTTGTCAAGCTTTGCCACCTCCTTTAATCTTTCTCTGTTTAGCTTAGAAATTTTTTCGATTTCATCTTCATCTAAATCAGCAATTCTTTCGAGCTTTTCCTTGTCAAGCTCTGCCAATCTTTCAAGCCTTTCCCTTTTTAGTGTTGCAATTTTCTCAAGATTTTGGACATTTATTTCTGTCAATCTCTCTATCTGTCTTTTGTCTAGCTCTGCTATTTTCTGCAGCCTTTCGCTGCTTAAGTTGGCTAATACGTCTGTTTTTTCTTCACTTAAAACCTCAAGTTTTGCCTTATTCGACTCCCTTAGCAATTTTAATCTCTCTTTATAGGCTTCTCTGGCTTCAGCTCTTGTTTCTATCTTTAGCCTTGTTTCGGCTCTTGTCTCATTATTGTTGGTTTTAGTTCTAGCTTCTGTTCTGATCTCTGTCTTAGAATCATCCGAACTTGCGCTTATTCTTGCATCGCCGCTTCCGCTTTCAGCAAAAGCTGCTGGCGTCAAGCTAAACAGGAATATTACAATAATGCCAAATGCAAACATTTTTTTCATTTTGATTGCCTCCATTTAAATTGTTTTGTCGTTTTTATTTATAAACATACTTTTTATTGAAAATTTTTCCAGTAATTCTGGCAGTCCTAAAACTTTACAAAGCTTTATTTCACCTCCAATCACTTCATTCGATTATTTTTTGCCTTGGTAATCAAGATTTTTTGATTAACCGTCGCACAGGTAATCCAACATTTCCTCCTTCTCGACTTTTTTAATCAGCCTATAGCATAGCGCACAAAGCTCAGGGTTTGGGCTTTTTTTTCCTATCCTCGCCATGCAAAAAATGCATGTTTTTGGCATCTCATCACCCCTATATGCTTTCTTCATAACCGTTCATAAATCCCTCTTCCCAAGAGCTTAGTTCATCATCTTCAAGCAAAGACTCCCTAAGCTGCTTTGAATATATGCTCATATCATCCTCATCCTTTTCACCCTCATCAAAATATTTTCTTTTCAGCATGAAAATCACCTCATTGATTTTTCTGAATTATAAAAAATAAAAAAATAAATCAGCCAAAGATGCCCAATTTTAGTTTGCCGCTCGACTTTGTGGAGCTGCTTGCTGAAGCGCTTCCTGAAGCACTATTTTCTGTCTCAGCTTCTGCTTCACCTCTTGATTCTATATGGGCGTCCATGTCAACAGAAGTTATCATGCCTGTTTCCGAATCAACCCATACCTCAAACTCTTTGGTCATGGTGAAATCACTTTCAACTTCAGTTTCAGTGCCTGACACAACATAAAATGTAGTGCTGTCTTCAACAACAGTCTTTACATTAGCGCCTTCCAAGCCAAGCCTTTTCCGGACAACAGATTTAGCCTCTGATTCGCTTTCAACTCTGCTTTTGGCTACCGTTCTAGACTCTGTTGTGCTTCTACCTTCTACTTCAGAATCTAAGTCTATGTCGATAGATACACCAAGGAAATATTCATCCTCCTCTATTGCTTCAGCTGTTGCTTCGGCTTCTGCTTCCAGCTCTGCATCGTTTTCAACTCTTGCCTCAAGCTGGACTTCTCTAATCTCTTCAGTAAGCTCCAGCCTGTCTTCAATTATTGCTTCATGCTCAGCCTGGAATACAGCTATAATACCCCGCTTCTGCTTAGCAGTCATATTGCTTGACTGAATGTTGGCCATGGCTTCCTGCTTTGTCTCTACCCAAGATTGCTGCCTTGCCTTTAGCTCTATATTTCTTTCCTTAAGGAGTTCCAGCTTTGCATCATTATCAAATGCCAAAGCTGCCTTTATCTTGAAGGCAAAGTCATTAAAAAACTCGCCTACCCGCTTAAGCCTTAAGTCCAGAACTGATACACTGCTTGCCTGTCCTTGTACAGATGCTTTTGATGAATCCTCTGCTGCCAAAGCAATAGGCATCAAAAACATAAGTCCAATCAAAATTCCTGCAATTGCCTGTTTCATTTTACTCGCCTCCGAGCAATATTATTGAAATTTATTTAACAAATGTAGGAGCAGTATGGTTGATTTTCTTTATAAGCAAACTTATTTTTTTGAAAAATGGAGAGTTCATAGAATACTTAAAAGCTTTAAGAAGGTTTATTTTGCTTTATTTTGTTTCAAAAAGATAATTTAGAAGGCTATAAAGTATTAAAACCGCTAAAATTTATTTTGTGATTTCAAAATATTTTTATAGAGGGCATGATTCATTGTTTTTATGTTGAGGGCCAAAGTTTTTGTTTACTTGCTTGCACTCCTATTTCTAGTTAGCTTTGTCAATGCTGCAACTATTTATGGCACAGTATACGACTTGTCGCTCAAGAAAATTAATAACGCCAGAGTTGAAATCAATACTAACCCTAAGCAGTTTCTAATAGCGCAGAATGGCACTTATTCATTCAATGCCCCAAACGGGTTTTATACAATAAAGGCGCAATTGATGCAAAAAAATGAGGTTATAGCATCTGTGCAGGAAAACATAACCATAGTCCAAGACGGAAATTATGTCTTTGACTTGATTTTATTTCCTGATATTGAGGAAGGAATTGAAGATCCTGGAATAGATGTCAACGGACGTGTTATTGAGGAAACAGACGCAAATGACGGCATTTTATTGATTGTGTTCATAATTTTATTTATTTCGGGAATTATTGTTGGAGTATTCTATTTCCTAAAGATTAGAAAAAAAGAGAATGTTTCTGAAGACAAAGAAAACAGCAAGGCAGGGGAAAAAAGTGAAGATGAGGAATTGGACAACCTGATAAAAATAATAAAGCGGGAAGGCGGCAGGACTACGCAGAAAGAGATAAGGAAGCAGATTCCATTGTCAGAGGCAAAAATAAGCCTGATGATTGCAGAGCTTGAGCATAAAGGTATCGTTGAGAAGATAAAAAAGGGCAGGGGCAATATAATCATTTTGAAGAAAAAATAAGTGATAATATGAAGTTTAGGGAAATAGGCGGAACTTATGCCATAAGACTCGAAAAAGGGGAAAAGATTTTGAATTCTATAAAATCTTTCTGTACTGAAAATAAGATAAAATGCGGCTATTTCTTTGGGATAGGCGCTGTTGGGGATGCCGAACTGGGATTCTATATAGAAAATAAAAAGAAATACAACTTTGAATTGTTCAGGCAGCCTTTGGAGATAATCAGCTTAAGCGGCAACATAACAATGCTTAATAAGGATATTTATGTCCATTGCCACGCCGCATTCAGCGATGCGAACATGGAAGCGATAGCCGGCCATCTAAAAGAAGCAATTGTTTCTGCAACATGCGAGATATTTCTTGTTAAACTAGATTCTGAAGTTGAAAGAAAGTATGATCAGGAAACTGGATTAAACTTGATGGATTTGTAAAATATTTAGATTTGCCAAAACCAAAAGCCTTATAAACAATCTTGAAATAGATCCGCAAAGGGGGAGGTTAATGAGCGCTGAAAAAGAGATAGTTAACTATTGGTACAATAAGCAGGGGCTTTTTACGGTAAATAATATCAAGACCTCTAACAATAGGGACTGCGGTATTCTGGCCTTGAAATTTGACAAGGACGAAGTTGATGAGGTAGTACATGTTGAAGTCAGCTGCTCCATCACCAGCAATATTTCCGAAACGACAAACCCCAACAAGTCTGTGGGCAGGATTGTCGAAGAAAAATTTGAAAATAAGGATGTTCAAGATGCCGTAGGCAACTACATACGCCAGTTTTCGGCGTCAAAGCACAATTTAAAAAAAGTGCTGGTCCTGGGCGCTGTCCCAAAATCCAAAAAGGCAGGGATAATAAAAAAGTTCGGTGAAAAAAATGTTGAAGTTGTGGAATTTGACAGCATACTTTATGATGTTCTTGAAAAGCTCGACACCCAATATTATAAAAATGACGTCATAAGGACATTGCAGCTAACCAGGCACCTTCTTTTGGGCGATCCTGTAAAATTGGCCAAACTGATAGCAAATGACACCTTTACCTCGGCTTCCCGCAAGGAGTTTTTATCAAACATACTGGACAAGGGCGAGATACTCAAGGAATTTAAAAAAACGAATGTTGAAAGATTGACTGCTATTATGAAAAATGCCAGCCTGAAGCCTCAAGAGTTGGCCAGAATGCTTGAGCATGATGTACTGAACAGAAGGACGAGAAAGTCGTTCTTGGACTCCTTGAATGAGCAGGAAAAAATCAGAAGGGTCGTCAGCAAGATCACCAAGAAAAGGAAATCTGAAATGAGCTTGGAGAAATTTATTTAATTATTTTATAATTTCATAATAAAATTTAGTGTGGACTATATCGGTAAGTTTAGGTTTGTCGATTGCCTCTCCTACTTTTTCTAAAAATAGTTTGCTGAGGTTTTTGAGCTTTTTTGTATTTTTGATTTTTTCTAGTGGATTCTTTGTAATAAAGTATGAAATTTTCCTTGCATTTAGGGCAATTCAAATGTAGCATTGTTCCAGGCATATTTATCAACTCAGTTTTAATTGGCGTCTTAATTGGGATATTGATGTAGTATTATTCTCTTCAAGGACTTCACCGATTGTTTTGTTTTTATTGTAGTCTAATTTTTCTCTGATTTTTGGGTCAATTTTTGCGTCAGAGCGTTTTCTACGTAGTAATCCTACATTTGTTCTGCCTCTTTCCCACATCCATTTATATTTCATTTTGGTACCTTTTGCTGATTTGAATTCCAGCTTCACTAAAACTTCTAAGAATTGCGTCTTGTATCTCTTTCCAATTATTAAAAAAATGTTCTTTAGTCGTTTTTATACCGCGTTGATGATTTTCCAAAACTTTTACTATTCCACAAGTTTCTACAACATTTAAATTTTTCTCATCATCATCAATTTTATTTGTGAAAAAATGTATTTCAAGCATGATTTGTTTTCCTTCACTGGGTCTTCCTCTTTTATTTTCCATCATTCTACCTCATAATTTGTTTTTATTGTTACTTGTACTACCTGCCCAACTTCAATATTTTCTTTTTTATGTTTTAGATATTCCTTGGGTATTATTACAGCCAAGGAATCTCCCAATTTTCGAACACGATTTGGATAAGTTATTTCC
>JACQSQ010000067.1 GCA_016211245.1 Candidatus Woesearchaeota archaeon | reverse complement strand
ATTTCTGACTGGCAAAAAATCCTCAAAAACAATAAAGATGTGCGGGAATGAAATTTTCCAGATTAAAAACAAATCAATTAGCGAAAATGAATTTAAGAATTTAAAAATTAAGCTTAAAAAAATCGGAATGGTTATTGATTTCGGCTATTGCATTAATTTTGACAACAAGCTTACGATTTTCCAGGACGGGAGGGCATTGATAAAGGCAAAGGACGAGAAAGAGGCAAAGTCTTGGTATTCTAAGATTGTGGGAAACTAGCAATTGCAATCCTTAATTACTTTCTTTATCAAGCCTGCAGACTTTCTAAGCTGCCTCCTCTCCCAGAAATTCAAGGGAAGCTTGATATGCTCTTTTATTCCGCTTCTATTGACAATGGTCGGAACGCTCAGGCAGACATCACTGACTCCATGGTAATTGTCAAGATATGATGACAACGCAAGAACTTCATTCTGATTGGACAGGATTGCCTTCACAATCTTTGAAACACCAAGGCCGATTGCATAATAAGTTGCGCCTTTCTTAGCAATTATCTCATAAGCTGCATTTTTGGTTTCATCGTAAATTTTATCCATTGATTTTTTGCTGTATTTCTTCAATTTCTTCAATGAAACTCCGGCGATGTTGGCCGTGCTCCATACCGGAAATGACGAGTCGCCGTGCTCCCCCATTATGTAAGCGTGCACGCTGTTCGGGCTGACTTCAAAATGCTGCGCTAGCAGGTATCTGAATCTTGCAGTATCCAGGATTGTTCCTGAACCTATAACCCTGTGCCTCGGGAATTTTGAATATTTCAGAGCAAGGTAAGTCAACACGTCCAGTGGGTTTGATACAACCAGCAGTATGCAGTCATTGTTGTTTGAAGTTATCTGCGGAATCATCTCCCTAAAGATTGCAGAATTCTTCTTGACCAGGTCAATTCTTGTCTCGCCCGGCTTTTGATGGGCGCCTGCCGTTATCACAACAATATCTGCATCTTTGCAAAGGCCGTAATCGCTTCCGAAAGCCACCTTCGTGTTAGGCTTGAACTGCAAGCCGTGCTGCAAGTCCATTGCCTCCCCCTCCGCCTTTTCCCTGTTTACATCAATCAAGGCAATTTCGGAAGCGACCCCTTCAATCAGGCATGCATAGGCAGAAGTGCTTCCTACAAAACCAGCGCCTATAATTGCGATTTTGGAGGATGTTTTGGGCATAACTATTCACTTATAAAGTTAGTATATATAGTTTTCTGAAATAAATTTGAATACTAGGCGAGTAAAATTTTTACTACTATTAAATAAATATTTACAAAATATTTATAAAGCAATAATCTGTTCTTTATGGAATGGGCTTAGATGAAAGAGCAGAGCAATTGGCAGAGTTAGTAGTTGCGCATTCTGTAGGAATAGTTCCAGAAGATGTACTTTTAATCAGATCAGATAGATTTTTTCAGGAATTCGTTGATCTTGTTGCTAAGCGCGCAATGCAAAGAGGAGCGACAATTATTACCGAATACCATTCTCCAGAAGAATTGCGTTCCTTCATTGAAAGGTGTGATCCAGCAGAATTCACAGCAGAGTCCGATAGGTTATGCAGGCTTGCTGAGCAAGCAACTGCAAGTATAAGAGTTGATTCGGAATCCTACCCTTTCTACTTAAAAGGCGTTGACCCTTCCAAGATTGCTACTTATGAGAGGATAGTTGAATCTCCTGTAAGAGACAGGATTACAGGCGATGGCGATAAATTCCCTGGCATAAAATGGAATCTTCTTGCATTTCCATGCCCAGGAGAAGCAAGAAAAGCTGGAATGAGATTAGATGAATTTTCAGATATGGCATTCAATGCAATGCTTCAGGACTGGGGCAGAATTGGTATAGGTATGAGAAGATATATGGAAATTTTTAATGATGCTAGGGAAGTGCGCGTGCATGTGCCAGGACTGACAGACTTAAGTTTTAGCCTCAGAAACAGAGGAGGGGACGTATGTGACGGAAAATATAATTTGCCGGATGGAGAATTCTTTTTCGGGCCAGTTGAAGATTCCACAGAAGGGTATGTTTACTTTCCCTATCCTGCCACACGCGATAGCAATACAGTTTTAGGAGTCTATTTAAGATTTCAGAATGGAAGAATTACAAAATTTGCAGCCAAGCAAAATCATCAATATTTAGAGCAAATGCTGGCCCTAAATGGAGCAAGAATTCTCGGTGAGTTTGGAGTTGGACTCAATCGTGGCATTATACAATATATTGACAATCTGTTATTTGATGAAAAAATAATGGGAACAGTTCATTTTGCGCTGGGCGATTCGTATAAACCTTCGGCCAATCCTTTATGGAAAGGTGGAGGATTAAATAAATCAGAACTGCACTGGGATTTGGTGTGTGAATTAAGGCCCATCAATGGAAATCCTGGCGGTACAATTTATGTTAATGGAAAACCTATGCAGAGAAATGGAGTATGGTTGGTTTAGAATAATATAATTTTTTGCCCAAGGTTGATTATATTTATTTATTAAATGAAAAATTTATAAACAATTGCAATAATTACTTAATTTAAGGAGTTGGAATAATGAATCCGATCTACGGAATGTTTAATGGTAATTTTAAAAGATACTCTTTGTACAATGGTCTCAGCGTAGCATTGCAAAATCATCCTGGGTTGACAACTTCCATCAGACTTACAATCCTGCATGCCCGAGTTCATGAAAATAAAGGGGAAGAGGGTATTGGACATTTTGTCGAGCATAAGATAATGGTGGATGGTTCTAAAAAAAGGACTGCAGAGGAAGCTGACGTAATAAGGGCTAAATTCGGATACCATATTCCTGAAGTCGATGTCGACTGGGTTTCTATTCCAATTGGAGTAATTCCTAATAGACTTGAAATTGCACTAGACTATCTTTCAGATGTGCCGTTTAACCCTAGGTTTGATGTGTCCAGAGTCGAAAGTCAGCGTGGACGAATTCTAAGAGAAATTGCAGATGAAAAAAGTATGCCAGATTTTGAAGATAAGCAGGACTATCATGATGCTCTTTTTGGGGATCACCCTTGTAACCTTTCAATTCATGGCCGTGAAGAAGTAGTAAGAAGTGTTACTATCGATGATTTAAGGAGTTTCCATGCCAGAGGGTATCACCCGAATAATACTCGTTTGATCGTAGCAGGACCTTTGCCTTCAAACATAGAAGCAATTATAGAAAGATATTTTGGAAATATTTCACCTGGATATTCAACGGATTTTCAGTTTCCATCAATTAGACCACTACCCGACAAAGTTTTGTTATATAGGGATGCTCAAGAGTTACATGATCATGATTATCCAGAAGATACTAAAGCAGATTTACGACTGGGCATTATTGTTCCACCCTTCTTATCACAAGTAGGATCTGCCCTGGAATTACTGGCACATTCATTGATCTCGTACACAGATTCAAGATTATTTAAAGTTATTAGCGACCGTGATGGCCTAGCTTATGAAATAGAGGGAGGATATTTAGGATCGTTCAATAGAGGATTTATAGAAATAAAAGGGCCTGTAAGAGCGAGACAGGTTGAAAGAGTTATAGATACAATTTTCCGAGAAATGGCAAGACTGCGAACAGAACCAATAAGTAGAACAGAGCTTGATACACTGACAGACGATCTTTATTACAGAACATTGAGAAAATTAGAACATAGTAGTGGTAGCGCACACCTAATAGAGGGGGTATTTGAAACAGGCATCACCCCTGATGAATGGTTCAGAAGAATTTCGGCAGTGACTCCAGAACAAATTAGGGAAGTTGCAGAACGTCATTTACCCAATGATAGAGAAACTGGGAAATATGTTCTTCTAGTCAGAAACCCAATTCTGCCTTAATAATTCTAATCACAACTCTTTCTGCTCCACCGGAATGTGTATCAGTTCAATTCCTATTCTTTTTGCAACGTCAAATATCCTTTCGTCCCTGTAGAATTCCCCGTAATAGATTTTTTTTATTCCAGCATTTGCAAGCATCTTGAAGCATGGCCAGCATGGGCTTGCTGTGATATAAACTTCTGACTTGTCTATCATGACTCCGTTCTTTGCTGCCTGCAGTATTGCATTTGTTTCGGCGTGAATGGTTGCAACGCAGTGGCCGTCTTCTATCATGTGGCCAACGTCATCGCAGTGCGGCATTCCCCTTATGCTTCCATTATACCCTGTAGAAAGTATCGTCTTGTCCCTCACTATAAGCGCGCCTACATGCTTCCTGTCGCAGGTGCTTCTAGAAGCGACTTCCTTCGCAATGTTCATGAAATACTGCTCCCAGCTTGCCCTTGCCATTTTAGTTCCTTGAAACCTGCCTTTTCTTTTTTCTCTCAAGATGATTTAATAAATCGTCAATTTTTGCATGAAGCTCGCCCAGAGTTCCGCTGTTCAATATAATTTCCCCAGGCATTCTGAATGTCTCATCCAACTGCTGATTTGTGTCGCTTTTTAAATTTTCCCTTTGCTCCTGCGCCTTGAATTCCTCAAGCGTTTTTGCATCTCCCAGCCTGTTCCTTTCAAGCAGCCTTTTGAATCTTAATTCTATGGGCGCATCAACCCCGACAAGAAAAAAATCATTGTTTTTCATCAATTCTTTTGCCTCGAAAGGGCTTCTTATGCTGTCTATTGCAAAGTTTTGTTTTGGATTATTTTTTAATTTAGCTTTTATTTTATTATTAATCTGCTGTGCAAGGTAATTCGGCCCAAAATTTTCCCTTAATTCATTTCCTAAATTGATTAAATTCTCCCTTGAATGCTCCAATTTTCTTTTAGTTGCTTCTTCTCTTATAATATCAGAAAGGGAATAATAAATAAACCCTTTTGACTTCAAGTAATTGGCTGCTTCGCCTTTTCCTGCTGCGTTTTTTCCGGTTAGGCCGATAATCATAATCAAAGAAAAACACAAATACTTTTAATTCTTTCCCTTTAATTTACTTCTTCTGCAATTTTTCTAATTCTTCTGTGAACCTATCAAGGTCTTCAAATTCCCTGTAGACAGAAGCAAACCTTATGTAAGCGACTTTGTCCAAACTCCTGAGCTTTTTCATAACTAGCTCCCCAACTACTTTGCTTTCAACCTCGACAGAATCCCTTTTCCTTAAGTCAGATTCAAGCTCATCAACGAGCTTTTCTATTTTCTCCAAAGGAATTGCTCTTTTCTCGCATGCCTCTACAATGCCGTTAAGGACTTTCTGCCTCTGGAATCTTTCCCTTCTGCCGTCTTTCTTGACAACAATTATATCAGCCTCTTCAACTCTCTCATAAGTTGTAAAGCGCTTGCCGCATTTCATGCATTCCCGCCTTCTTCTCGTTGACTCAAGATTTTCAGTGTCTCTTGTGTCTATGACCTGGGTTTCCTCGTAATTGCAGTAAGGGCATTTCATAAAAGCAGTTTATTTTAGAATGAATATAAAGGTTTTGGATAAGAAAGATTAGCTAAGTATTGCTTATCTCAACTTTGATGTGTTTGTGTTCTGTCATAACTGGCTCCCATTAGAGCCCTTTCAGCAAGTTCTTTTAATCCCATCTTTTGTTAATTTAGCAGCCTAGTATAAATAATTTTCTAAATTATCTTATTTTCCAACCTTAAATCAATAACTATTTAAAACAAAATAAAATTCAAGATGTAATGGAAAATAAAAAACTCAATATTGGCGGCCAGGCTGTAATAGAAGGCGTCATGATAAGAGGCCCAAAAAAGTATGTTGTTGCTGTCAGGAAAGGCAAGAATATAGTGTCAAAAAACTGCGGAATTCCCTCCAAACCCGGCAAAATCTGGAAATTTCCATTCATAAGGGGCTTTGTTAATTTGGTTGACATGCTTGTCATCGGGATAAAATCGCTGATGTGGTCTGCTGAGCAAGCGGGCGGGCAGGAAAAGGCAACAAAAAAAGAGCTTGCTTCCGTTGCTGTCGGGGCTTTTGCCGTTGCAATCTTGTTCATGATTGCGCTGCCATATTTTCTCACAAACCTTGCCGGCTTCGCCGAGGAGAAAGATCCTATCTTGTTTAATGTTGTTGATGGAGTGATAAGAATATTGATTTTCCTGGCTTATATTCTTGCAATTTCTTTCATGAAGGACGTGAAAGTTCTGTTTCAGTACCACGGGGCGGAGCACAAGGCAATCCATTGCTACGAGGAAGGAAATGAGTTAAGCATCGGAAACGTAAGGAAGTTCACAACATTGCATCCACGATGCGGAACTTCATTTTTATTGATAGTGTTTACCGTAAGCATTTTGGTATTTTCCATATTGCCTTCGTTAATCCTGCATTATTTTCCAGACTTTTCGAAGCTGAGCTTTTGGGTAAGAAAGGGCATCCTGATTCCATTAAGAATCCTGCTAATACCAGTGATTGCCGGCATTTCCTACGAATTGCTGAAAGCGAGCGACAAGAGAAAAAATAATACGCTTTTCAGGATAATCTCATTGCCAGGGTTATGGCTGCAGAAGATAACAACGCAGGAGCCAAACAACAGGCAGATTGAAGTTGCCATATGCTCCCTTAAGGCGCTGCTGCGCGCAGAAAAAGGCAAATGAAGGAAAAAATTATTTTGAAGGAGCAGGGCAAAGGGCATCGAGCCAATCCTAAGGGTTGGAAAAGGGGGCTTGAGCAGCAGCTTTATAGAAGAGCTAAATAAGGTGCTTAAGAAGAGAAAACTGATTAAGATAAGATTGCTTAAGTCATCCATTGGAAAGAAAGATAAAAATGAGGTGATTGGGCAGATAATCAAGAAAACTGATTCCGAGCTTGTAGAGTCTATAGGCAATATTGCCGTACTGTATAAGAAATGACTATTTTTGCGTCTCCTCTATCTTTTTGAGATATTCCTTTACCCTTGAGATTATTGCCGGCAGAAGGAATTTCTCTATCTTTTCCTCGAATAAATCAACCAGGTGGCTGTGCTCGGTTATCCTGTAAGCATTCAGCCTTTTCTCGACAATTAGCAGGTCTTTCAATCTTTTAAGCTGCCTTCTTATGTTTGATGAGGCAATGCCAAGCATTGGAAGCTTCAAGTTTTTTCTTTCCTCTATAACCAAGTGGCATATTTCATCGCTTGTCAGCTGCTCTTGGGCCTTTTTTGACTTTACCAGCACATGGAACACATCAACAATGACATCTCTGGAGTCGCCGGGCTGCAGCAAGCCGATTGAAAGGCATATCTTCCTTATAAGCTCCCTGTCGCTTAAGCTTGCGGGCCTTTCGTATTTTCTCAGGGTGATTTCCGCCAAAGGCACTTCTTTTGAAATGGTTTTTTGCTTTGCCATGATTAAAAAATTTAATTATTAGGAGGTATATATAAGTTTTGATAGTGTTAAGTATATTTTTCATTGTCCTAAAATAAAATTCAATACGAAAAAAATTTTAATAAATCCGAGACCCATGTGCCATCTAGACTCAAATGGGTACCCCTTCATACAGCAGTAGTGCTCTACTGCTAGGATAGATGACACGCCAGAAGTATGCGGTGCACTCAGCGACGTGGCGAGTGAGTCTCTAGCGAGCCTCGCATTTCACTAACGCTTGCAGAAAAATGAGTCGCGTATTGTTGAATAATTATGATAAAATGAGACATTAAGAACTTTACCTAGCAATAAGATTTATATATTACATAAAAGTTGAGTTAAATAAGATGAAATATAAAAAGGATATTGAAGACCCTATCCCAAAAG
Organism: Candidatus Woesearchaeota archaeon; assembly: GCA_016211245.1. Lineage (GTDB taxonomy): Archaea > Nanobdellota > Nanobdellia > Woesearchaeales > GW2011-AR4. Next base: position 4,354 of record JACQSQ010000067.1, on the reverse strand, counting down.
ATTTGTTCGATATATTGGCGTGCCCATTGTGCAGGGCCGACTTGGAGTACACAAAAAACAAGGATGGCGTGGTTTGCTCCAGCTGCGGCGTTAAATATCCCATAAAGGAAGGGATACCCATACTGCTTTCTCCCAAAAACAGGAAAAGGTTTAAGGCCTGAACAAGCAATAAATTTAAATTGTATTGTTAAAACTTGGCTCTTATGCCGACGTCGCATAACCTGGCATTGCGTCAGCCTTGAGAGCTGATTTCCGAAAGGATATCCCGGTTCAAAACAGCTTAAATGCTGGTGAAAGTCCGGGCGTCGGCGTTTAATATCAAATTTTAACTAAAATGTCGAGCCTCGCGCAATGTAAGCAATTGAGGGGCTCCTGCTTTTCTCTCCCAAATTCTGCATGACATCTATAACCAGCGCAAGATATTCTTCTCCTTTTCCACGCATTGCCTGCTTTATCCCTTTGTTGTAAGCTTTTATCGCAAGCTCCAGGTTTCCCTTTGCTTCAATGAGCATTCTGTCAAAAAGAAGCACAGCAACTTCAGTGCTTATAAATGGATTGAAGTAATCGTCTCTTTTAAGATTTCTCCCGTAAAGAGAATTAAATTTTTTTCTCGTGTCGTCATAAACCTGGGCAAGCCCTATATCCTCTTTGCCGTTTGGATTTTTATGAATGGCGCGATGCTCAAACCATGATTCACGAATGACTATGGCTTTTATTGCAGAAGAAACTTCTTTCCTGTCAAGATTATATCTGGCTCCGGGCTCGTGAAGGTTTGACCAATAGCTAACCATATTCATGTATGCAATAGACCTCACAGGCTGAGGCACATAATCCCAGTCTTCTGCTCTCATTTTGTCCCACTGCAATGGATTATTGAGCAAATGCCTGTATTTTTCAATCATTCTTTCAAGCCCCCGCTCTCTCAAGCCTTCAGGCAAGACATCCCAGTCAGAAAGATGTGCATTTCTCCAAAAGAATCCGTCATTGTCTATGTCTCTCAGCGTTATGCGAACGGGGATTTTACGCCATTCTGCGGTTATTTTAGCCTCAATAGGAGTGTCATCTATAAAAATCTCATAAACAGAAACAGGAGCCACTACTGGAAGCTCCATATCATTTGCAGTTGCAGGGAACATTGCCAGAATAGCGGCAATTGGAAGAGCTTTTTTCATGCAAATCCTCCTTATGTTAGCGGGGCATATAAAACTTTTGAATACTGATTTGCAGAAGAGGGCATACAAAATAAATAAATGTCCCTTTATTTCCCCCTAACCCTGGGCTTTTTCTCTGACCTTTTCTTTTCCTTCTTTGCATGGCACTTCTTGCACTTGCACATCTTGTTGTGCGTGTTCCTGGAAGGGTTGTACCATTTCTGGAACCTGCAGTGGGGGCATTTTGCATAGTCGCTTTTCTGCCCGCATCTTGGGCATGCTGTTGCTTCTCTCCTTCTGTTCATCATAATATTCCCTAAAATTGCCTCTTCTTTTTAAATGTTTATTTTTTGGCATGGAAGAAAACTTTAATAAAGGGATAAATCTGGCTAAAAATATGCTTGACGGCTTTTCAAAGGAAAAATCGGATTTTCTGGGCAAGAAAGACAAAAGCAGGAAGGGCTCGATAGATAAAGGTATAATCAAGATTGTTAATGAGATAAATTCCAAAAGCGGCTACTATACGACATCGAGCTGCGTCGGCAGGATTGTACTGCTGGAGATGAAATCAAAAAAGAAGAACGAGTGCGGCTGGATTTTTGCAAAGCATGATGAAATTACATTCAAAGAAATCAATAATGCATTAAAAAAACATTCAATAAAAAATAATTTCAATAACGAAAAATTCAATAAAAATAAATCAAATAATTACGAAATCTGGCTCAAGCAGCAGCCTTTGATTCTGCATGTTGCTTGCAGGAATCTGGAAGCTGCGAAAAGATTATTGGAATTATCGAGAAGAATTTTCAGAAGGGCTGGGATAATCGGGATTACAGATAGGAAAGTAACTGTGGAGATTATCGGAAGCGAGCATCTTGAAACTATTGTCAAGGATAAGGATTTTGTTGCTGACGAGGATTATCTGAAAAATCTGGTAAAATATGCAAACATGAATTTTATGGAGAACAGGAGAAAGATTGAGAGATTTTTTAATTTAATTACAAATAAAATGCAAAATTTCGAGAAGAAATTGGAAAAATAACTCGTCAAGCGCGTATTTGCGCAAGCGAGTGTATCTCTAACACAAGGTGTAAGCATATTTGCCTAAAGTTGCGATGCTCCCTCAAATATCTGGCAGCATCATCAAATCTGAAAAGCCCTATCTCGCCTCTGGAAACTGCCTGTCTGAATCTTCTTTCGTCGCAGATGCTGGCTCTTCTGGCGTATAGGGCTGCAGATGGGGTTCCAACAGCATAGTCAAACTCTGCAACATCGCCTAACGGCTCTTTGCTTTCAAAAACACGATACTCAAGACCGCTTACAGAAATTCGTCTTGTTAGAATATAATCAGGGCTATTTCCATGAGCAAGAAGTGGCGAGTGCCTTGCCAACTCTTTTTTTTGCCTGAGCAGTTTTTTTCAGCGTCTATGCGCCCGTCCTGCCCACAAACAAAAAATTTGTTAATACATTCTGCATATTGTGTAGGGTTTGTTACAAGGCTTACAAGGGCGTCTGGCACTAGCAACTCTCGAGCTCCAGCTCCGCTATTAACCCTAGCAAATCTATGGTAAGCAACACCATTTTCCAGTATTATTTTTAGAGAAAATAAAATTGTATTTAAAAAAATTTTGGACAAAAATTATTAAACCCCAACCATCGCGTCAGTCAGTCCTTTTCTTGTCTTTATCTCCTGCGCAACCTTTGCAACCAATTCTGTCGGCAGTCTTTCAAAGCTTTGGTCAACTAATGAAGAAACTCCTCTGCCTTCTGTTGCCGACCTTAATTCAGAGCCCCAGTTCAGCATGTTCATGACTGGCAGCTTTCCCTTTACGAAAACCATCGTGCCCTCCTGGGTGACATCGAGCAACTGGCCCCGCATGCTGTTTACTAATTTTGTAAGCTGGCCCATGTAATCAACAGGCCCTTCTATAAGCATGACCTGCATAGGCTCAAGCAGGATTGGAGAAGCAGTCAGCATTGCTCCCCTTATTCCTTCCCTTACTGCAGGATAAACTTGTGCTGGTCCCCTATGAATGGCATCTTCGTGCAGTGTCATATCAGTCAAATTTACCCTCACCTTGGTGCATGGCTCCCTAACTAATGGGCCTTTTCTCATAACCTCTTCAAACATGTCAAAAACCATTTCAAGGACTTCTCCCAAATGAACTTGTCCTCTAGTTTTGTCCAAAAATATGTTTCCATTGTAAATGTCTTTAACCTGGTCTGCCTCGTCTCTCTCCATGCCCGCCTCAACAAAGGATTCCCTTATCTCAAGATTTTTCTTCTTTATCCTGCCTTCAGGAACCTTGCCTTCTTTTATCGCCAAATAAACAGTATCCGGCAACGGCTCGACGATAAAGTAGAACTTGTTGTGCTTGTTGGGAGTTTTTCCCTCAACTTCCTGGGAAACTTTGGTTATGGACTCCCTGAAAACAACTATTGGCGGGGATGTTTTGACTTCAACTCCCTTTTCAGTTATTATCCTGTTTTCTATGATTTCCAGATGAAGCTCGCCCATGCCGGACATCAAATTTTCTCCAGTCTCCTCGTTTATCTCGATAACTATCGAAGGGTCTTCTCTTGCAACCTTTCTCAAAACCTCGACGAGCTTTGGCAGGTCGCTTGCCTTTTTCGGCTCAATGGCTTTTGTTATGACGGGCTCAAATATGTGCTTAAGCTCCTCAAATGACTGTTCAGGCTCCAATGTGACTGTTTCGCCCGCGTTTCCCAAAACGCCGGAAATGGCGCATACATTTCCCGAAGGTATGCTGTCAATAAGCTCCGGCTTTATGCCGTTGTATATGTAAAGATTTTGAATTCTCTGCTTTTGATTGGCATTATTCAAGAATACCTCCATGCCGCTATGCAAAGTCCCTGAGAACAGCCTGCCTGCTGAAATGTCCTTTCCTGACCTGGGATCCACAACAATTCTTGTGATGACAAATGCAATTTTTCCGTTGGGATTGCAGCTAATCAGGTCCTTTCCGAACTCGCTTTCAGAATCGCCACGCCATATTTTTGGGATTCTGTATTGCTGGGCTGTGACAGGATCGGGATGATGCTTGATTACCATATCAAGGATAACCTCGTGCAGCGCGGCGTTATTCCACACCCACTCCTTTCTTTCTTCCTCGCTCATTTCATAAATCCTAAGAATGTCCTTGAAGCTTATGTTCTTTTTCTGCATGAAAGAGAATGACAAT
>JACQSQ010000066.1 GCA_016211245.1 Candidatus Woesearchaeota archaeon | reverse complement strand
ATCCAGATGTTAACAATAAGAAAATTATTGTTTATTTTTGTATTGTTTTTTTATTATAGCCTGCACTAAACAAGAGCAACAAATTGAAAATCAGCAAACTGAGATGGTTGAAATGGAACTGACAAGCTCTGCATTTGCAAATAATAGACAAATACCGTCAGAATACACTTGCGACAGCTCTGATTTGAGCCCGCCATTAACAATAAATGACGTTCCAGCCAATGCAAAATCTTTGATTTTGATTTCTGACGACCCAGACGCGCCAGTCGGCACTTGGGACCATTGGGTTGTGTTTAACATTCCTCCAACAATAACGCAAATACCAAAAGGTACCGAGCCTAACGGCATTGCTGGAAAAAACAGTTGGAGCAGGATAGGCTATGGTGGACCATGCCCTCCATCTGGAACTCACAGGTATTTCTTTAAGCTGTATGCTTTGGACACAATGCTTAATTTGCCAGAAGGCTCGACTAAAAAGCAGATTGAGGCAGCAATGCAAAATCATATTTTGGCAAAAGCTGAGTTGATTGGATTTTATAAGAGAAAGTAACAAATACGAAATCGATATGCATTTTAGTTCTTAGTAAGTTTTAAATACAAGTTAATCATAAGTTATGATATGGAGTATAGAGTTATAGTAGAAGAAGATGAAGATGGAATGTTTGTGGCAGAGTGCCCCACATTGCCAGGATGTATTTCTCAAGGTAGAACAAGAAAAGAGGCCCTGGCCAATATTAAAGATGCAATTAAAGGTTATATCCAAAGCTTGAAAAAACATAATGAGCCTATACCCCATTCTGTATACAAAGAAATGGTGGAAATTTAAATGCCCAAGTTACCAGTATTGTCTGGTATAAAAGTCATTAAAATTCTTGCTAAGATTGGTTACGAAGTTGATCATCAAACTGGCAGCCATTTGATTTTGCGACATAAAGAAGAACCACATAGAAGACTAACTGTACCCAATCATAATGAGATTGCTAAAGGAACGCTTTTGGCAATAATTAAACAAAGCTGATTGACAAGGGAAGAGTTTATGGAGCTAATAAAATGAAAATAGCAATCTGCGGCGCTTCTCTGCCGCCTTTTGACAAAGAAATATTAAAAAAATCCCATGATATTGGAAAAGAGATTGCTATTAATAATGATATCCTAAGATTTGGAGGCTGCTGGGGCTATCCTTATGAGGCTGCAAAAGGAGCCTTTGAAAATAAAGGCAAGGTAATTGCGATTTCCCCTGGAAAAGACAGAGAAGAACATGCAACAAAGTATAAGTTCCCGACAGAAAACATAACAGAATTCCAATTTACTGGATTGGGAATTCCTGGAAGAAACATTCCTCTTGTTGCAGGCTCCGATGCGGTTATAATAATCTCCGGGCAGATTGGAACATTGAATGAATTTACATTGGCCTTTCACCAAAAAAAGATTATTGGAATTTTGGAAGGCAGCGGCGGCATAACCGGACTGATAAAAGAAATTGTCAAGATATGCAGGAAAGTCGGCGAAGAGGATAAGGTTGTTTACAGCAAAGAACCCCCGGATTTGGTTAAAAAATTGAATAATTTAAATAATGGCTAGACTATTCTTTATTTTCATGGGCTCGTGGTCTAACGGCAAGACGCTTCCTTCGCAGGGAAGAAACTTCGGGTTCAAAATTGGCATTCCAAGTGAAAGTCCCGACGAGTCCATTATTACCTCTTTATTGTATGATTAATACTTATTAGTACATCGAAGTGGTATTATAGGAAAAATTTTTAAACAGTTAATATACTTAAGGATTATGGCATCCATACAAAAAACATCAAATGTAAGTGAATCAACCCGTTTAAGGCTCGATGGAATAATTAATAGCGGTTACTCGGTTCCATCCAGAGATTCAGACCCTATATTAGATTATATGGAAACTGATACTATGGGCAGTTTATAGACAATCTTAAATTTCTTGCAGATGTTGCAAGACAGCTAGGGCATAATATGATAGATTACTTTGCAGAAAAAGGTTTTGTGTTATTTAAAACCGCATCACAAAATTTAAGTAATAGTTATCAGAGAACTAGGCAACTTTATTACCACCGCATTAAACATATGTATAAATAATTCTCATTAAAAAGCTAATTATATAAAATCCTTATTCTATCACTTTTTACTATGAATAGCTGCAAATCAATCTATGACCACCAGGAAGACAGCACCATGCTTGAGAAATGGGTTAGGAAATACGCTAAAGGCAAAGTTCTTGATGTCGGGACTGGCTCTGGAATACAGGCAATAGCAGCTGCTCAAAATGCCAAAGTTAAATCAGTTTTGGCAACAGACGTGCAGAAAGATGTCATTGATTACTGCAATGCCAATATAAAAAATCATAAAATTAAGTTTGTTCATTCAGACTTGTTCCAAAAAGTGAGGGGAAAATTTGATACTGTAATATTCAACCCACCCTATCTTCCGCAAGAATTAAAGCTAAAGGACCTGACTATAGAGGGCGGGAAAAAAGGCTATGAGGTGATTGAAAAATTTTTGAATGATGCAAATAACTTCTTGGCAAAAGATGGGATTATTCTCATGGTTTTCTCTTCCCTTACAAACAAGGAAAAAGTTGAGGGATTCATAAGAAATAACCTGTTGGATTTTGAAGAACTGGAAAAAGCCCATATATTCTTCGAGGATATTCATATTTATTTATTAAAAAAAAATGAGTTGTTGAAGAGGCTGGAGCTCAAAGACGTTTCAAATGTAAAATACCTGACAAAAGGGCATCGCGGCTTTTTGTTTACAGGAAATTACAGGAATAAAAAAATCGCTGTCAAAATAAAGAATCCCAAAAGCACAGCCTTTGGCAGGATTGAAAACGAAGCCAAATGGCTTGAAAAGCTTAACAAATGCAAAATCGGGCCAAAAGTGTGCTTTCATGAAGATGGCTATTTTGCCTGCGACTATTCCGATGGCAGCCTTATTGTAGATTACCTGGAAAAATCAGGCAAAGCAAAAATCAAAAAAATATTAAAAAAAATATTTGATCAGGCGTACAAATTAGATAAATCGAAAATTGACAAGGAAGAGATGCATCATCCTGTTAAGCACATAATTGTAAGTGGCAGTAATCCGGTCTTTTTGGATTTTGAAAGGGCGCATTATTCCCAGAGCCCGAAAAATGTCACGCAGTTCTGCCAATTCCTTATTGGCAAAAAAATCATTGAATTGCTTCGAGGCAAGGGAATGAAAATTGACAAGGGCAATATGATAAGCCTGGCAAAGATTTATAAAAACGAGCAGACTCGCAAAAACCTGAAAAAAATAATGGATGCAATATGAAAATAAAGAAGAATTACCTATACGGGGCTGCAATTCTTGCAATAATAATTATAGCCGCTTTCATATACTACAGACCGCTTTTCAAGGCCAAAGCGCAGGATGAAACCCAAAAAAATGAATCGGAGAGCATAGAATGGCTTGTGGACAAGGACGGTTATATGTATTACCCTTTAAGCCGGGGCAGCATAAAATTCAACAGGGCAAACTACAGCGACAACGGCTCTATTACTGTAAGCAAAATAATATTCCCTTCAAAAAATGCCTACATTTACGGCTTTTTAGCGCAGCCGAAATACACGGCCGAGCAGCTTCCCGGAATTGTTTACCTGCCTGGGGCAGGAGTCTCAAAAGAAGCGAAATTGGAATTGGCAAAGCAGATTGCCGAGTTTGGCGCGGTTGTTTTGGTCATTGACCAAAGGGGAGTTGGGGAGACAAATGGCTATATTCCCGACCTTGATGAGGATTTTGAGTCTTTTGTGAATGTTAAGGAGCCCGTGCAGCACCTGATGGTGTACGATGCGCTGAGAGCTTATGACTTGCTTTACAGCGCCCCTTTTGTAGACCCCGAAAGAATAGCAATTGCAGGCGAAAGCATGGGCGGCAGGATAGCTGCTATAGCGGTTGCTATTGACAGGAACATAGATGGCGCGCTTCTTATAAGCTCGTCAGGGCTTGGCTTCAAGCCTAAAGGTGACCTGAAAAAAGACGCCTTCTTTAAATCAATAGACCCGGACCATTACCTTGATTTGATAGCGCCAAGAAAACTAGTCATGATCCATAACCTGAATGACAACATCATACCTGCAGCTTCAGCAGTCAACTCCTTTTCCAAAGCCCAGGACCCCAAGCAATTCATCCTGGTTAATGACACGGGCTGCGCTCATGGATATTGCGATGCCATGTACGATGAGCTTGTGGACGCGCTTGAGTATCTTGTGGAGATAAAATCAGAGACAATTTTCAATATGCCTGATGAGAAAATACCATAGATTTATATACTAATTCGCCTTCCTTATAAATGGTACATCGGAATTGCTATTTCTAGTAAATTTCGTGTAACTAATAAGAAGGAGTGGAAATAATGAGATACGGAAGTCCAGAATCGCATGAGATAACCTGTTCCAAGTGCGGCAAGAAGGCTACAGTGCCTTTCAAGCCTACAGAAGGCAGGGCGGTTTACTGCCAAGAATGTTTCAAGGTGGAAAGACAAAACAGAAGGCCATTCTAAGTCAAGCAGACGAGGATTAGGTTTCAAATTCTTTTAATTTTATTTTTTTATTTTAGCAACGTATTTAAACCCTTAATATTCTGGTGTATCTATTTTGGAATGTTTTTTAAATTGGATATTTATTCTTGTAGCTATGCAATGGCGCTTTATAGGAGAGGACACTTACGATGCAGCAATGAACATGGCCATTGACGAAGCTATTTGCAATAGCGTTGAGCATAACAATTCATTGCCAACAATCCGCTTTTACAAATGGAAAAATAATTCTGTTTCCATTGGCTCAAACCAAAATCAGGACGAAATAAACTTAAATTTGTGCAAAAAAAGCAATGTTGTAAGGAGAATTACAGGCGGAAGGGCAGTCTTTCACGACAAAAGGGACTTTACTTACAGCGTGATTGTTCCGATAAAGATTTTTGGCAACAGCATAAAAAATGCCTACTCGGTAATATGCTCTTGGGTTATTGGTGCCTTAAGAGACTTGGGAATAAAGTCTGAGCTGGAAAATAAAAATGATATAATGGCGGGCGGCAAAAAAATATCAGGGAATGCGGCTAAATTATTCGACAACGGGATTTATCTCCAGCACGGCACCTTGGTTTATGATGTTGATATTGACTTGATGCCGGAAATATTGAATATTGGTAAAAAAACAGCAAAAGAAAATATTGCTTCGATAACTCAATTTAAAAATATAAGCCAGAAAAAAGCTTATGAAGCATTAAAAGATAATTTCATTAAAGATAAAAACATTAAAATTCAAAAATTATCAAAAGAGGAATTAAATTATGCCAAAGAATTGGCGGAAACAAAATACAATTCAATTAAATTGCCGAAAAATGCTTTGATGAAAAATAAAGGGGCTTGCTATGTGCTGAGCGGGAATTAAATCAATGCCCTTCCTTAACTTCAGGCACATCAAAATTCAATGCCTCCAGCCTCTTTACCAATTCCACTCCAAACCTCGCAGCCTGCGCGCCGTCAACAAGCCGATGGTCGTATGTAACTGATAAAGGCAATATCTTTCTTATCTCAACCTTGCCATTCCTTGCAACAGGCTTATCAATAACTCTTCCAACCCCCAAAATTGCGCTTTCAGGATAGTTGATTATCGGCGTAAAAAATTCGACTCCGACAGAGCCTAGATTGCTGACTGTAAACGAGCCTCCTTTTAGGTCCATCATATTGACTTTTCTTGATTGAACGTCATTTGCCATTTTTTGGATGTCTTTTGCAATAGCCTTAATATCCTTGTTTTGAGCTCCTTTCACGACTGGAACAAACAGCCCTTCCTCTGAATCAACCGCTACGCCGATATTGTAATACTTCTTGAAAACGATTTCTTCCCCTTCAAGAGAAGCATTCAAGTAAGGATGGCTCATCAAGGCGCATGCAGCTGCTTTCACGATGTACGGCATTAAAGTAAGTTTTATCCCTTCTTTTTCGTAAGCGGATTTTTCCTTTTCCCTCAAAGCCCATAAATCCGTGACATCAGCTTCGTGCATGTTTGTCAGTTGGGCTGCGGTGAAAATGGATTCCGCCATTTTTGCAGCGGTAGCTTTTTTTACTCCTTTCAAAGGCTCCCTGTCCACATATCCAAAGAAATCGTATTTCCTCACTTTTTTGAATGATGATGGTTCAGCAGGGGCAGAAGCCTGCTTTGGCTCGCTTCCGGCTGCTTTCTGCACATCCTCTATTGTTATCCTGCCGCCTGGGCCGCTTCCTTTTACATTATTTAAATCAACATTCAATTGCTTTGCTAGATTCCTGACTGCAGGTGTTGCTTGGACAGTTGCACTAGCTGACCCCGCCCCGCCCAGCGGCTTGGTTTGCTGTTGGGCACCATAAATTGGAGACACTTCTTTTGCTTCTTCAACAAAGCCAACAACAGAGCCGGTGTACGGAATATCTCCTTTTGCTTCAGCTTTCTTTGCTTCCATGTGCTTTTTAGCATCTTCTTCGGTTTCATGTTCTTCAAGGATTGTAACCATTATTTCGCCAACGTGGATTATGCCGCCGGCAGGAACATGCAGCTTGAGGATTTTGCCAGACTTTGGAGACGGCATTTCAACTATTGCCTTGTCTGTCTCAATCTCTCCAAGAGGCTCGTCAGCTTTTACTTTTTGCCCTTCCTTGACAAACCATTTTACTATTTCCCCTTCGTGGATTCCTTCCCCGACATCCGGAAACTTGAATTCGTAGACCATTTTGTTAATTGGATTTTGTTTTTAATAATTTTTTTTGAACTTGTTAATGGACTCTTCCTTTTCTTAAATATTTTATAAATGGAACTTTATAAATTCTATCACCATTTATTTGACCCAGAGTAAACAAAAATTCTTTTATTCCTCCGCTATGCTCTGGTAGGGGCAATGGCTCCCTTCTCAAAATACTTTCAAGTTCTCTGTATAAAACTGGATCATCAATACCCGTCCAAGCTGCAATAGTTTCAGGATGTTCTGTTTGAAGTAATTCATTAGACCATCTTAGGTCTTCAGCTGCTTGCGCTTCAACTCCCGCTTGATAAGCTTGCTTTAGCTCGCCAACATATTGCCGAATTCTGTTAATCAAGTTCATTTTTATTTTTCCGTGAAATCAATCCGTTCGCGTCTTTTGCAGACGCTTACAATAGTTACTACTCGGAAAATTTTGTCTGCCACTAAAATTTTCCTCGCCTATTCATTTTTCCGTGCCATTAATGGCACATTTTTTGATGAAACTTTTTATTTGAAAAAGTTTCCCGCCGTCAACTCGCGGAAGGGTTGTCCTAAAAACTCATCACTTTCTCAATTCCTTTAATAATTCTATTAACATCCGGCAAATAATGCCCTTCCAATTTTGCTAATGGAATAGGAACATCAGGTCCTGTCACTCTTACAACAGGCGCGTGCAGGCTCAATAAAGCTTTTTCATTTATTGAAGCAATCAGCTCTGCAGCGAATCCGGCTGTTCTTGGCGCTTCATGCGCTATGACGCATCTTCCGGTCTTTTTGACAGAGGAAATTACAGTTTCTGCATCATAAGGGTTTATTGTTCTCAGGTCTATAATCTCAACAGAGTATTTTCCTTGAAGTTTTTGGATTGCATCCTGGCACGTTTTGACCATTGCACCCCACGCTATTAATGTTAGGTCATCTCCTTGATGGATTACATTTGCCTTGCCCAATGGCACAATATACTCGTCTTCCGGAATGTCCTGCTTGATTGCCCTGTAAATCCTCATGGGCTCGTAAAAGATTACAGGATCAGGGTCTCTGATGGCGGCAGCCAGTAATCCCTTTGCATCATAAGGGTTTGAAGGCACCACCATTTTCAATCCCGCGATATGCGAAAACAAAGCTTCTCCCGATTCGCAATGCAGTTCTAAAGCCCTTATCCCTGTTCCATAAGGCGTTCTCAAAACCATTGGGCAAGTAAACCTGCCTCTGCTTCTCATCCTTATTCTAGCAGCATGGCTAAGCAACTGGTCAAATCCGGCATAAACAAAACCAGAAAATTGGATTTCAGCAACCGGCTTCATTCCGTTAACAGCCAAGCCAATTGAAGCTCCAACAATGCCAAGCTCTGCCAAAGGCGTATCTATCACTCTATCTGGCCCAAATTCTTTCTGCAATCCATCAGTTGCCCTGAAAACTCCGCCGTTAAGCCCAACATCCTCTCCAAGCACAATGACCTTCTTGTCTCTCTTAAGCTCCTGCCTTAACCCCATGGTTACTGCTTGTACTATGTTTGCGACTACCATCTTGTTCCCTTTGCAGCTTTAATAAATTGATCTATGCTTTCATCAAACATATCTTGATGTATTTCTTGTGCACTTTGGCTGCCTAAATCTACTTCAAATACCCGATGCGGTCCATCTTTGTTTTTAGACGCAGCTACCAAGACTTTATCTATCCCATCTTTTTCCAAAATGCCATTAGCATCCACTCCTTTTTTAGAATCACCATCGCTAAACTCCACTATAAAATAATTTTCAGTTGTAGGATTATACTGTACTCTTTTTAAAATGAGACTTGCTTTTCCCCCAATTAAATCTGTTCCAGCAGTTATTTCAAGCAAACTTTCTGGATGTTTTTCATCTCTTACCACAACTTCTTTTCTACAACTCAAATTCTTCAAATCATCTGTAAGTGCAACACATATACCTTGAGAGTATTTTATTGCTTCTTTTACTTTAGCAGAATCTGCAGCATGTGCACTACTAGTCACCCCCAGCAATAATGCAGCTACATATGGTAATATGTTGTATATTCTCATTTTAATCTCAAAGCATCTTCAATTATTTAATCCCTAACTCTTCCATCTCCTCTTTTTGCTGCGGAGTCATCTCTGCATAAACATATTTGAACATATCTTTTGGGTCCGGCGGCTGAATTTTCTCAAATTCTGTAACTGCTTTTTCAATAATTTGCTGGGAGCTTTCCAAAACTTTTTGTTTATACGCATCGTCCAGCAGATTTTTCTTCCTCATGTACTTCTCAAGCCTTTCTAATGAGTCTTTTTTCACCCACGCCTCAAATTCCTCCTTTGACCGGTATCTTGAAGCATCATCTGATGTCGAATGATCGCATAATCTATAAGCATAAGCTTCTATCAAAGTAGGCCCTTTTCCTGCTCTCGCTTTCTCAACAGCATCTTTTGCTGCCTTGTAAACTGCGAAAATATCCATGCCATCAACTTGTATTCCTTCAATACCATACGCAATTGCTTTCTGCGCTATTGTTTCTGCATGAGTTTGCTTTGCCCTTGGAACAGAGATTGCAAACTGGTTGTTCTCGCAGAAAAATACGCAAGGCGCGCTGTACACGCCGGCAAAATTCATAGCCTCATGAAAATCTCCTTTTGAAGTGGCTCCTTCGCCAAAATATGTCACAGCAACCTGCTTCTTGCCCTGCAGCTTGGCAGCCCATGCAGCTCCAACAGCATGAATAACATGAGTTCCAACTGAAATTGCTATTGGAAAATTGTTGACATTGTCCGGAGCCCTCATTCCTCTTTCATCGCCATTCCAGTATTGAAGCACTTGAACAATTGGATGCTTTCTCGCTATAAGCAGCCCTGAATTCCTGTACATTGGAAATATCCAGTCGTCATCTTCAAGGACAGCAGCAGAACCAATTTGGCATGCTTCTTGGCCTTTGAATTGTATGTAAGTGCCTAGCCTTCCCTGCCTCTGCATGTTGAAAGCTTTCTGGTCAAAGACTCTCACAAGAACGAGCATTTCATACATTTTTTTTATCTCTTCATTGGAGAGCTTCGGCATCAATGCATCATCGCAATTGCCATTCTCATCTAATATTTGAAGATATTCAACCTTAAAATCCCTAAGAACCTTTTTTGGCATATTTACCTCTAAAAGCTAGATTTTTGGGATATTTATAAAGTTTATTGAAGTTGTAAATAAAATCTTCACAATTATTTTATGTTTAATTCTTTATGTATAGGGTATAGAAAACAACAAACTTTATATAAGAATTAATATTATTTAGAAGTAATGCAGACAAAAAATTTTGGTTCTGTAATATTAGCAGGGAGTGTGGCTTTGGGAGGGCTTACTGTTCTTGTTTCAGATGCCGCTTATGCGAAGCCAGTTAGTGTTACAACTACTCCTCTAGCACCTCAGCAAAATCAAGGTTTGGTGAATCAGTTTCTTGAATGGGCAGATGTTTATGGAAAATCTCATCCAGAAATTAGAGAAAGCAAGTATAAGCCAGGTCGATATGGAGAGCCTGGCAAGCTTGAGATAATTATTCGTATTTATGATGGTGGACACAAAACAATACATGTTATTGAAGAAAAATTATGGTATTCTGCTTTTACCTCAAATAATGGACTAGCTCTTTTTGAAGTTCGTGACTATGGATTTACTGGAAATCCAGATAATAACCCCTTAACAAAAGAACTTTCAAGCACTTGTCTAATAGATGGATATTTTTTAAGACATGGTCGAGTTTATGAGTATGGAAAGGAAGGAAGGTCATATTCAGGTGCTAGTATAGCCTCATGGCTAGTAAAGAAAAATCAAAGACTAGACACAATGAATCCAGAAGAAAGAATAAAAACGCAACAAGGATTTGACGAATACTTTAAGAGATTTTTGGAAATCTTAACGGAAAAAGTTAAATAATAATCTTCTCAGTTTTGTTCTTAATAACATTCCTTAAAAACATTTCCCCTGCCCTGTAAGAGCTCCTCACAAACGGCCCGGAAGCGCAGTAAAGAAAGCCAAGCTCAAGCGCTTTCTGCTTATAATATTCAAATTTTTCTGGAGGAATGTAACTTGTTACTGCAATGTGCAAGTCGCTTGGCCTTAAGTATTGCCCGATTGTAAGAATACCACATTTAATATTTCTTAAGTCCTTCATTGCCTGCAAAATTTCTTCATCTTCTTCGCCTAAGCCAAGCATTATAGAAGATTTTGTATATATATTTGAGTCTAATTTTTTAACATTTTCCAAAACACTTAATGACTGCTCGTAATTAGCCCTAACATCCCTTGCATACCTCTGCAATCTTTCAACAGTCTCTATATTGTGCACAATAACTTCAGGCTTTGCATCAACTATCTTTTTTAATGCTTCAATATTTCCCTTAAAATCTGGAATTAAAACTTCAACAATAATTTCAGGGTAGGCTTTTTTTACTTCTTTGATGCATTCTGCAAAATGAGCTGCGCCTCCATCCTCCAAATCATCCCTGTTTACCGATGTTAAAACAACATAGTCAAACAATTTGATTTCTGCCAATGCTTGTGCTAATTTCTTTGGCTCGT
>JACQSQ010000064.1 GCA_016211245.1 Candidatus Woesearchaeota archaeon | reverse complement strand
GTTGAAAACATCATGAAAAATGTGGATAAAACCAAGGGAGAAATTGAGATTATCAGCTCTGAGCATGAAGGCGGGAAAAAATTAGAAGGTCTTGGGGGGATTGGGGCGATATTGAGGTTTAAGATGAGTTATTGATTAAGGTAAAAGAATTAAAAAACTTATCAATATTTTTAGATGATGCTTTATTATTTGGAACTACTACTATAATTACATAAGCTGTCCGATTTACAAGATAGTCTCTTGATATTATAGTGAAGTTTTCTTGTTTAATTACATATTCAATTCCAGGGTATCTTTGAATCAATATATCTCTTTGAAATGTTAGATTTCCGCTACTTTGTTTGATTGCACCATCACGCATATTGTTGAGACTTCTTTTACTATCTGATATATTTACACTTAATGGTACATTAAAATATTCAACACCATAACTTATTTCTGATTTATAGCTATTGTACATATGCAACGTAATATTTCCTAAAGGTGATTGGTATCTTTCCTCTTTATATTTAGGAGTTTCAGGTAACAAAATAGAAAATTTACCTTCATTTGAAGTAAATTTCTCAAATTCTAAATTAATAAATATTATTGCAACAACTATCATCAAGATTAGAATCTAATATGGAGAAAAAATTTTATTATTATTCATGAAATCTTTTATTAAACCTTTAATATAAAAATATTGTCTCTATTAGCAAACTATAAAAACTCTATGAAAATATTACCAGAAAAAAGAGGTGAATAATGCCAAGCTATATAGATTCTATTCTTAAAGAGGGCAGGGTTTTTTATCCTCACGAGGGGTTCTCAAGAAAATCGCACATAAAAAGCATGAAAGAGTATTCCAGAATTTACAAAAAATCAATTGAAAATCCAGAAAAGTTCTGGGCAGAAAAGGCAAATGAATTGGAGTGGTTCAAGAAGTGGGATACTGTCTTAAGAAATGACATGGGCTTTTTCAAGTGGTTTGAAGGCGGCTATCTTAATGTCTCATATAATTGCTTAGACAGGCATGTGAAAGCTGGAAATGCAAACAAGAAAGCGATAATCTGGGAGCAGGAAAATGGAAAATATAATATGTATACATATGGCCAATTGCTAAAAGAGGTATGCAAATTTGCCAATGTCCTGAAGAAAAAAAATGTAAAAAAGGGGGATATTGTCCAGATTTATCTGCCTATGATCCCTGAATTGCCGATGGCCATGCTAGCATGCGCAAGAATCGGCGCAATCCATTCTGTTGTATTTGCGGGGTTTAGCTCGGATGCCCTGAAAGACAGGATAAGGGATTCAAGCGCTGTCATGCTTATCACAGCAGATGGTAGCTACAGGAACGGAAAAATCGTTTCACTGAAAGACAATGCGGATAATGCGCTTAAAGACTGCCCAACCGTGAAAAATGTTATTGTTGTCAAGAGAGTTGGAATCTCAATAAATTTTGTTAATGAAAGGGATTTCTGGTGGGATGAACTGATGAAAGACAAAGAAATAAATGACGTCTGCGAGCCGGAGAGATTACATTCAGAAGAATCACTGTTTATTTTGTATACAAGCGGCACAACCGGAAAGCCAAAAGGAATTTTGCACACACAATCAGGATATCTTCTTTTTGTGAACCAGACATTCAAGTGGGTTTTTGATGTTCAGAAAAATGATATTTATTTCTGCACCGCAGACATTGGATGGATTACCGGCCATTCGTATATTGTCTATGGCCCATTGTCAAATGCTACAACTGTTGTTATGTATGAAGGCTCCCCG
Organism: Candidatus Woesearchaeota archaeon; assembly: GCA_016211245.1. Classification (GTDB taxonomy): domain Archaea; phylum Nanobdellota; class Nanobdellia; order Woesearchaeales; family GW2011-AR4. The sequence continues at coordinate 29,440 of JACQSQ010000064.1, read as the reverse complement.
ACTTATCCTGCCCCTGACAGATTCTGGAAGATTGTAGACAAGCATAAAGTCACTATATTTTATACTGCTCCAACTGCAATAAGGGCCTTGGCCAAAGAGGGGGATGAATGGCCGGACAAATGCAATTTGGGCAGCTTAAGGCTGCTCGGAACAGTAGGCGAACCAATTAATCCAGAAGCGTGGATGTGGTATTATAATATTATAGGAAAGCGAAAATGCCCTATTGTTGATACCTGGTGGCAGACAGAGACAGGAGGTATTCTGATTTCTCCATTGCCGGGCGCAACTCCATTGAAGCCGGGCTCTGCAACAAAGCCGTTTTTTGGAATAATTGCTGAAGTGCTAAGAGAGGATGGAAGCAAAGCAAACGCCAATGAAGGCGGCTATCTTGTTATTAAAAATCCCTGGCCAGGAATGCTGCGAACAGTATGGAATGATCCTGAGAGGTATAAAAAAACATATTTCGAGAAATTTGAAGTTTATTTGACAGGAGACACTGCACATGTCGATAATGATGGATATTTCTGGATAATGGGAAGAAGCGATGATGTGATTAAAGTTGCCGGCCATAGGATTGGCTCAGCAGAAGTTGAAAGTTCTTTAGTAAGCCACAAGGCAGTTGCTGAAGCTGCAATCGCTCCATTCCCGCATGAGATTAAAGGCCAGGCTATCTACGCGTTTGTCACGCTTAAAAAAGGCTTTGAGAAAAATGATTCATTGAAAGAAGAGTTAAGAAGCCATGTCTCAAAAACTCTTGGCCCTATTGCAAAGCCTGACAAGATACAATTCGCGGATGACCTGCCAAAGACAAGAAGCGGGAAGATAATGAGGCGCATTCTGAAAGCAATCGCAGAAGGAAGTTCCGATTATGGGAATATAACGACTTTGGTTGATCCGAATGTTGTAAAGGCTTTGGCGGAGAACAGAGAGAAATAATAATAAGGATTTATTGTTAATTTAAAATGAGTTTATGGGATGAGATTGGGGAAATAATAGGTTATGCAATTGGTTGGACTGCAGACCTTAAGATTAGCAGAAAAATTCTATTGGTATTGCTTATAATTTTTATCTTGACAATGATTTCATTAATTATCTATTATAATCTACCTAAGTAAGACTACTTATTTTAGCATTGTTGTAAGTCTTTCGGCTTGAAATTACCTATATTTTCCCCGTAACCTTTAAATACTACCTATGCATATTATGTATTAACTAGCCAGTTATAAATGAATTTCGTCATTTTGGGATGAAATTGTCACTAACTGGTTGGAAATAACAACACTTAAATATTAGTTATTTTTATCCCCTGTAAATAACAAAAGGGGGGTGTTTTCAGATGATAGTTAAAGAAGAATTTTTGAGCAAATTAAGAAGGAATTTTAACCTTAACTTGTACGAAGTTAAGATATGGACTGCTTTGCTTAGCAGGGGCGTTTCTACAGCAGGCGAATTGAGCGACATAGCAAATGTTCCAAGAAGCAGGAGCTATGATGTTCTCGAATCTCTTGAAAAGAAGGGGTTTGTTATAATGAAGCTTGGAAAGCCGATAAAGTACATTGCAGTCTCGCCAAAAGAGGTTGTTGAAAGGGTAAAGAAAAATGTTGAGCAAAGCGCCAAAGAGGAATTGAAGAAGCTGAGCGACTTAAAAAATACCGATGTGCTTGAGGAGTTGAACGTTCTGCACACTCAAGGCGTCGAGCTAGTAGAGCCTGCCGACTTATCCGGCTCTCTGAGAGGAAGGCACAACCTATACAATCATTTGGAGTTGACCATAAGGAATGCGGAAGAAAGCGTAACCATTATGACAACTTCCCAGGGATTCATAAGAAAAATTGAGGGGTTAAAGCCAACTTTTGAAAAACTGAAGAAAAGGGGGGTTAAAATAAGGATAGCTGCTCCAATCACAAAAGAATCCTTGAATGCGCTGAAAGACATCCAGGGAGTTGCGGAAGTAAGGCACACTGACAACAAGGCAAGATTCTGCATTGTTGACGGCAAGGAAATTATTTTCATGGTGCTTGATGATGCTGAAGTGCATCCAACCTATGATGTAGGGATATGGGTCAATACTCCATTCTTTGCAAGCGCTTTGGAAAACTTATTCGAGCTTGCGTGGAAGAGCATGAAGCCTGCGACAGAGGTTGCGAAGAAATAAACTTTTTCTCACTTATTTTTATTTTCATTTTTTATTGACATAAAATGGCAAAAACACGGTTGCTTTATTTGATGCTATGCCTGCTTGCTGCAGCTTTGATATCCTGCCAGCCTGAAAAGATGAAGACGTACAGTGTCGAGTATGATTATAATTACCCTGTTGGAGCTTTCAAAGCGTCTATCGGAAATAGCACAATTTTTACAAATGGGCAGGATATCCTTGAAGTAAGCGTTGAAAACAACCCAAAATTTTTCTGCTATGCAGTTAATAAGGAAGTGTTGTGCAAATTTAATATAAAAGTAAAGGTAAGCGCTGATGCAGCAGAGAACTATAGGAGCACAACCCAAAAATTAAAGGAAAATATGCTGAATTCCGGAAAGAACAGAAGCGCTTTGCCTGAGAGGCTAGTTTATTATGTAAATGATGGAAAGGTGGAAGAAGAGGTGCTGCTGATTAATAATCTTCAAAATAAATCGGCCAATATCCAATCAGTCGTTATTTCCGGGAAAGGTGCGGATGAGAAAGCGGCGCAAAATGACGCGCTAAAAAAATCCAAGCAGATAGTGAATATGCTAATAGACAGAAAATAGGGTTTGTTCTCAAAGCAAACATATAAAAACAGATAATTCTCACTGGAATTATGGCCAAAAAAGAATTTGTATTGGAGCTGAAGCAGAAAGCAAAAGGGCTCAGAAAAGAAATTCTTACGATGATTTACAACGCTCAGTCAGGCCATCCGGGAGGCTCTTTAAGCGAGATAGACATGCTTGTTGGGCTTTACTATTACAAGTTAAAGGTTGATCCAAAAAATCCCAAATGGGAAAACAGGGACAGATTTGTCTTGAGCAAAGGCCATGCAAGCCCCGGATTGTATGTTGTATTGGCTGACAGGGGTTTTTTCCCAAAATCAGAGCTTGATGGTTTCAGAAAAATAAGCAGGATGCTCCAGGGACATCCTGAATTAAGCACTGCCGGGATTGAGTTTGCAGCAGGCGCCCTGGGACAGGGATTGAGTTTTGCGCTTGGAATTGCTCTTGCGGCAAGATTGGATAAAAAAAATTATGATGTCTATGCAATGATTGGGGATGGAGAAAGCCAAGAAGGCGCAATATGGGAAGCCTCTATGGCCGCTTCTTTTCATAAAGTTGATAATTTAATTGTAATTCTGGACAAAAATCAGGTGCAGCAGACTGGAAAAACAAAAGAAATCATGGATATTGGAGATGTTGCTGCAAAATGGAAAGCTTTTGGCTTCAATGTTATCGAGATAAACGGGCATGATATGCAACAAATTGTTACAGCTCTTGATAAAGCGTCAAAATCAAAGAATAAAAAACCAACAATAATAATTTCAAGCACAATTAAAGGGAAAGGGGTTTCTTTTATGGAATTAAACCACAAATTCCACTGAAAAGCCCCCAATGAGGAAGAGTATAAGATGGAGATGGAAGAGATTGAAAAGATTTACGCTAAGAAATTCAAATAAGTTTGATTTCATTGAACAAAAATCCAATAAAAATAATAATCAACATTAAGCTAAAAATGCAAGAACAAAAAGCGGCAACTCGAGATGGTTACGGAAAAGCTTTACTTGAATTAGGTAAAAAAAATCAAAATATTGTTGCTCTAGACGCTGACCTAAGCGACAGCACCAGAAGCGAGTATTTTGCAAAAGAATTCCCGGACAGATTTTTTTCTGTGGGGATTGCGGAGCAGAATCTTATCGGAGTTTCCAGCGGATTGGCTTATTCAGGCAAAATAGTTTATGCGAGCACATTTGCAATATTCAGCGAAAGAGCCTTTGAATTTGTAAGGAATGTTGTGTCAAGGAACAAGCTGAATGTGAAGATTGCAGGCTCACATGCCGGATTATTTACAGGAGAAGACGGAAAAAGTGCGCAGGCAATAGAGGACATTGCAGCTTATAGGGCATTGCCGAATATGGTTGTGCTGCAGCCTTGTGATTCTGTTGAGGCAGAGAAAATGGTATTTGTATTATCTGACTACAAATGTCCTTCTTATATGAGACTGCATAGGAATCCTGTGCCTATAATCCACAATGGAGATTACAAGTTCGAGATTGGAAAGGGTGAAATTCTAAGAGATGGAAAAGATGCTGTGATTTTTGCAACAGGAACTATGGTGCATGAATCTCTAAAAGCATCAAGTATCTTGAAAAATGAGAATATTGATGTTTATGTAGTTAATATCTCGACAATAAAGCCTCTTGACAATAAACTGGTTATTGAGCTGGCAAAGAAGACAAATTTTGTTGTAACTGCAGAAGACCATAACATAATTGGCGGCCTAGGAAGCGCAGTTGCAGAAGTTTTAAGCGAGAATTATCCTTGCTTGGTGAAAAGAATAGGTATGCAGGATAGATATGGCGAGTCCGGCAAGCCAGAGGAATTATATAAAAAATATGGCCTTGATGCAGAATCAATTGCTGAAGAAGTTTTGAAATTTGTAAAGAAGAGATGAAAATGAACTGGATTGCTTATGGTTTAATTGCCGCTTTCTTTTTTGCCCTTAATACTATAATCTATAAGATTGCACAGCAGAAAGGGAACTTTTCTCCGTATTATGGGGTTCTTATGTTTGCAATCGGAATAATCATTGTTGCTGGAGCTTTCTTTTTGTTTAAGCCGAGCTTTGAGTTTGAATGGAAGTCGAGCGGATTAGCGATAGTTGCAGGAGCTATATGGGCTATTGGAATGCTCGCAGTTGCTATAGCAATATCGCAGAAAGCCGAGGTAGCGAGGCTGGCTCCAATCTACAACATAAACACGATTTTGGCCGTGCTGATGGGGATAATCTTCCTGAAAGAAATTCCTGATGTTTCGCAGATGATAAGGGTGATTGGAGGGGCAGTTCTTGTAGTTATTGGCGCTATTTTGGTTAGTATCTGATTAAAGGAAAAGATTAAAAATAGAATAATCATACTTTGCCTATATGTGAAATGAAATGCAGATTTTTATTGATTCCGCGGATGTCTTAGAGATTAGACGGGCTGCTGAGACAGGTAATTGCGATGGAGTTACTACGAACCCCAGCCTCATTATGAAAGCTGGCAGAGATTACAATGAAACGTTAAAAGAAATCTGCAGTATTGTAAAAGGCCCTGTAAGCGCAGAAACTGTTTCTCTTGATGCTGATGGTATGGTAAAAGAGGGCATTACATTCTCAAAAATTGCCAAAAATATTGTTGTAAAAGTTCCCATGACTGTTGAAGGTATGAAAGCATGCCAAATGCTGACGAAAAAAGGGATAAAAGTAAATGTTACTTTGTGCTTTTCTGCAAATCAGGCTTTGCTTACTGCAAAATCAGGAGCGTTCATTGTAAGCCCTTTCGTAGGAAGGCTGGATGATGCCGGGGAAGTTGGAATGGACTTGATTAAAGACATTAAATTGATTTATGACAATTACAAATTCAAAACCAAGATTTTAGTTGCTTCGGTAAGAAATACCAATCATGTCCTTGAAGCTGCAAAGATTGGAGCGGACATTGCGACAGTTCCTTATTCCGTATTCGAGCAATTATTCAAGCATTCTCTGACAGATGTTGGAATTAAAAAATTCCTTGAAGACTGGGAGAAAGTTCAGAAGAAGAAATAGAAGGGAAAAATATTTTTTAACTAACAACATAAATTAAATATATTGGAGTGAGAAAATTTTAGAGTCATATTTAAAGGGACATAAATGGATGATGATATAGATTGGAAAGTGTATTTAAAAAAAATCGGATTATTTTTCCTGTTTGCTATAATTGGTATTATTATTTTCGGGGCAATTAGCGTTTTTATAAGATATTCTTGGGTTCTCTTAAAAATTTCTTTTTTAATATATATTTTGTTATTAATACTGATTTTAACTAAATATTCAAAAAAACTTTTAATATGTGCATTTCTATCTGTTTTAATATATTTTTTAATTATGATTTTCCCATTTAAGGTTTGCTCCTTTACCGAGCCCGGTATTCATGCTACAACTCAAGTTTGCCGCTGTAACGGGATAGAAAAACACTTATTTGGGCTTTATGCTGGTTTTGATGATAGTCAATGTATTGGGCATATCACAGAGTACATTTGCTATAAAGACGATTTCAGTGCTTATGATGTAGAAAAAAATAATTATGAGAATATTAAGTCAAATGTAACTTACCAGCAGACTCCGTGTAGCTAAAAATATCAAGACATTACAGATTATTATCTTATAGTTCTAAACAAACCTTTTTATAACCTCTTCCTTAACTTTATTCTATGGCGCAGCAGTATAATATCAAAGACGTAAAGAAGCATGAATCCTCGTATGAAAGAAAAGTAAAAGAGCTAGAGGAAGAGCTCTCAACTACAAAATACAACAAGAAAACCCAAGGCCATATTGGGTTAGTCAAGGCAAAGCTGGCAAAATTAAAGGAAGAATACCAAAGAAAAGCGTCATCAAAAGGAGGAGGCCAGGGATTTAGCGTAAGAAGGACAGGAGATGCAACTGTCATAATGGTCGGGTTTCCAAGCGTTGGAAAATCAACCCTGTTAAACGCATTGACGAACGCAAATTCTCCTGTTGGGGCTTATTCTTTTACAACATTAACGTGCATTCCCGGCTTGCTGGAATACAATCATGCAAAAATACAGGTTTTGGATGTTCCGGGAATTGTTGAAGGGGCTGCAACAGGCAGGGGAAGAGGCAAAGAAGTCTTGGCATGCGCGCAAAGTGCCGATATGGTCATCATTCTTCTTGATGTTTTCAGTCCAGAGCACCTAGAGGTTGTAAAAAATGAAATTAGGGAAACCGGGCTAAGATTAAACCAAAAGCCCCCGCTTGTAAGAATATCAAAAAAGCCGAAAGGCGGAATTGACATAGGCTCTACAGTAAGGCTGACAAAGCTAAGCGATGAGTCAATAAAAAATATCCTGAAGGAGTTCAGGCTGGACAATTCGAGCGTTATAATAAGGGAAGACATAACTGACGACCAGCTTATTGATGTTATTGAGGCTAATAAAAGGTACGTGCCTGCAATAACTGTGCTGAACAAGATAGACATGGTTGGAAAAGAAGAGCTTGAAAGGATAAAAAGCATGGTCAGGCCAGACATCTGCATATCGGCGGAAGAAAAGGTGAATATCTGGGAATTAAAAAATCTCATTTTCGAGAAGCTTGAATTTATAAGAGTATATTGCAAGGAAGCCGGAAAAAAGGCAGACACAAACATACCATTAATAATGAGAAAAGGCAATACTTTAAGGGATGTATGCCTAAAACTGCATAAGGATTTCATAAACAGGTTCAGGTTTGCCAGAGTCTGGGGAAAATCCGCCAAATTCCCGGGGATGGTTGTCAGAAGGCTTGATCATGCCTTAGAGGATAAAGATATTGTAGAAGTGCATGTAAGCTGATTCCAGATTATGCAACCATCTCCTTACAGAATAATGACTAATGTAAAAAATCCACCGGCAAAAACTTTATATATAACGGAGCTATTCCAAATCTGATGGGGAGAATTGAAAATTTAATGGTGCAGATTGGCTTTGCTTTTTACAGGATCTTTTCAAGCTTCAGATATTTTTTTCTTTATTTCAGGCTTTGACACTTCCCATATATTCTTCGTTCTGGAGTTTAGGCCGCTAAAAACAAAAATAATTTATACATAGCCAGAATCTGCACAGCAAAATGAACATCACAATAACCGGATTCAGCGGAAGCGAAAAAACCACAATATCCAGGCTGCTGGCAAGGCAACTTAATAAAAAGCTTATTTCTACGGACGAGGAAATTATCAAAAAAACCAAGATGACCCCAAAGAAGATAGTTATGAAATACGGCTGGGAAAAGCTGAGGGAATCAGAAGCCGATGTCATAGAAATCATAAGCGAGCTGGACGAGTATGTCCTTGACGCCGGCTGCGGGATAGTCCTGAGAAACGAAAATATTGTCAACCTGAAAAAGAACGGCATAATTATCTTCCTGGCTGCCGACCCAAAAACCGTTGCCGCAAGATTAAGAAGGAAGGAGGAAGAAATTGACTTTACCAAGAGCAATTACATCGACAAGGTGAAGGGCGCATTAAGCGAGTTTGAAGAGAGGTACAAGAAGGCCGCGGATTACACCATTGACACTTCTAGCATGAGCCCTGATGAAGCCTGCGACCTGATAACACATTATGTGCAGATGGAGTTGCATTGAGATTTATGGAAATAGGGAAATTAGCCGAAAGCCTGAATCCTATCGAAAGAAAAGTCTTGAAAGTTCTTGATAATTTTAGCTCTTTTGAAGAGGTAATGAAAGTTACAGGGCTGAAAGATGTTGAGGTTATGCGCGGGCTGCAGTGGCTCCAAAACAAGAATGCTGTGAAAATTGAGGAGTCCCAAAAAGAATTGATTTCTCTTGACGAAAATGGCTTGAGATATGCAAAATACGGGCTGCCAGAGAGGATTTTCCTGGAAAATGCCCAGAGTGCCATTTCCGTCTCGGAATTAGCGAAAAAAGCCAAGCTCAGCGATGAAGAGGTATCTGTGTCTTTGGGCGTTTTAAAGTCCAAGACCGCTATTGACATAAAGAAAGACAAAGAGATTCTTGTGCATGCAACCGAGCATGGCAGGCAGCTCCTAAAAAAAGGCTTCGCAGAAGAAAAATTCCTCAAGGGGGGGTTTCCAAAAGAGGCTGTCTTGCTGAAAGATGATGAGAAATTCGCGCTTGAAAACCTCAAAAAGAGAAAAAGGATAATCAATGTTGAGCTGAAAAAATTCTTGAATGCCAAGCTGACAGAAATTGGAAAAAGGCTGCTGAAAGAAATCCCTGAAGAGGAGCTAGTTGAAAAGTTAAGCCATTCTTTTATAAAATCAGGGGCTTGGAAAGGGAAAAAATTCAGGAGATTTGATGTAAAGATAAATGTCCCTTCGGTTTTTGCCGGCAGGAAGCAGCATTACAGGAGATTTCTCGATGAGATAAGGCAGAAATTTGCGGCTTTGGGTTTTAAAGAAATGACAGGGCCGATAGTTGAGACTGATTTCTGGGACATGGATGCATTGTTCATGCCGCAGTTTCATTCTGCAAGAGACATTCATCAGGGGTATTATGTAAAAGAGCCGAAGTTCGCAAAAGACCTGCCATCAGACAAGGTAAAAAATGTCGAGGCTGCGCATGAAAACGGTTTCGGCACAGGCTCTAAAGGCTGGCGGTATGATTTTGACGTAAAAAGGACGCACAGGTGCATATTAAGGACGCATGACACTTCCATATCTGCAAGGACGCTTGCCTCCAAGGACTTAAAAATACCGGGAAAATATTTTCAGATTTCAAGATGCTTCAGGTATGATGTTGTGGACGCAACGCATCTTCCGGACTTCAACCAGGTTGGTGGGTTTGTAATAGAGGAAGGAATGAATTTTGGGCATTTGAAATCCTTATTGAGAATGTTTGCAGAAGAATTTGCAGATGCAAAGGATATAAAGATAATCCCGAGCTATTTCCCTTTTGTCGAGCCTGCCGCGCAGCTAATGGTCAAGCATCCTGACTTGGGATGGATGGAATTGGCAGGATCGGGGATTTTCAGGCCGGAACTTGTAAAGCCTCTTGTCGGAAAAGAAGTCCCGGTAATAGCGTGGGGCGTTGGATTGGACAGGCTTGCAATGTTCAAGCTCGGGATAAATGATATTAGGCAGTTGTTTTCGCATGACCTGGAATTTTTGAGGAACGCGAGAGTGATTTGAATGCCGACAATAACTTTTTCATTGAATGATTTACAGAATTTGGTAGGTAAAAAACTGGCAATTGAGGAAGTCCATGATCTTTCTCTGTACGGAAAAGCGGAAGTCGAGTCCTATGACAAGGAAACAGATGAAGTGAAGATTAATTTTGATGACACAAATTTGCCTTATCTCTGGAGTGCTGAGGGCTTGTCAAGATTGATAAAGGGAATTTTGGGGATTGAAAAAGGTGTTTCGGAATTAAAATTAAACAAAGGAAGTTATCAAATCGTTGTTGACAAATCTGTTGCGAAATTGAGGCCGTATATGGCCTGTTTTGCAGCAAAAGGAAAAAAGATTGATGATTATTTGCTGAAACAATTAGTGCAATTGCAGGAAAAGTTCTGCGAAAGTTATGGAAGAAGAAGGCAAAAAGTTTCCATTGGATTGTATTCCTACAAAAGAATTGCTTTTCCAGTGCATTACAAAGCAGTTTTGCCAGAGTCTGTAGAATTTGTGCCTTTGGATTTCAAGGCAAAAATGAACTTAAAAGAGATTCTTGCAGAGCATCCGAAAGGCAGGGATTACGCATGGATTTTAGAGGGCTTTGAGAAATATCCTGTCTTGGTCGATGATAGGAATGAAGTGCTTAGTTTTATACCGATAATAAACTCTAATTTTACCGGAAAACTCGAAGTTGACGATGAAAATGTATTTTTTGAGGCAACCGGGACTGATGAAAGCGCTGTGAATTTGGCTGCAAATATATTCGCTTATGCCCTATATGACAGGGGATTTGATATTTATTCTGTTGAAATTAAATATAGCGATAGAAAAACTGAAACTCCCAGCCTGGAGTATGAGAAAATACAGATAAAAAACGAGCATATAAGCCAGTTGTTCGGGCTGGAATTGAAGGAAAATGAAATAAAACATCTTCTCGAAAAGGCTGGATACAATTTCAGGGATTATAAAATCGAGATTCCCCCTTACAGGCATGACATTCTGCACCCTTATGATGTTGTTGAGGATATTGGAATAATGTACGGATTCGGCAAAATAGAAGAAATGCCGTTGAAGACATTTACTATAGGCTCTGTCCTTAAAATGAACGAGTTTGTTGACAAGGTAAGGGAGATGGTTGTTGGACTAGGCTATCAGGAAATAATGAGTGCAATATTGACAAATAAAGATTTTTTATACAAAAAAATGAATATTGAAGATTTCGGGACTATCGAAATAGAAGACTATATGTCAGAGACTTACTCTGCTGTGAGAAGCTGGATTTTGCCAAACCTGATGGAGGTATTTTCCAAGAACAAGCATGTTAACTTTCCGCAGATGATTTTTGAAGAGGGGATTGTCAATGCAAGAAAAAATGATAAGATAGAAGAGTTTGAAAGAATTGCGATAGCAACTTCGCATGAAAAGGCAAATTATACAGATACAAGACAGGTTCTGGACTGCATAATGAGATTGCTTGGGGTTCATTATGATATAGAAGATGTTGAGCACAATTCATTCATTGAAGGCAGAGTTGGAAGAGCAATTGTAAAAGGCAAAAAGATTGCTTATTTAGGGGAAATTCATCCGCAAGTCCTTGAGAACTGGGGATTGGAGATGCCTGTTGCTGCCTTGGAGTTGAATTTGAGCGAGCTGTTTGAGGTAGTGGGAAAGAAATGAAATATATTGTCATTTTTAGTTTAATTTTTTCTTTAATGGTATCTCTGGTGGTAGCAGCAGAAATGAGTGTACCTATGTTTATTTCTATACCAGATTACAAAATAGAATGTACAGAACTTGAAAATAATATAGGAAAGGTGTACGAAAGATATGAATGTGATATCTATTATTCTATAATTCAAAGCGAACAAATATTTGATGGATGTAGGTTCATTGTAAGGGATACGACTTTTGACGATACTTATTACAATAAAGGATTTGTTGATATTTTTATTAAACAGAAAGTGAATGTTAGTGAAAAAATTAAGCTACTTTCTATAATTTTACTTTAAAAACAAATATACCATTATATTTTGAAAAAGAAGGTAGGCATACAATAGAAGTTTCTTTTGAAAAATGTAGATATTACGAGGACGAAAAATTCAAGTTAAGTTATACTGTTTTTGATATAATGAGTGTTGCCAGTTATAATATTTATTCTTTACAAAAAGATAAATTTTTATTATTACAAAAAGAATTAGATTCACAAAAAAACTATAATTATGTTATGGCTTTGATAACAATTTTATCTTTAATTATTGCCCTAATCTAGTTATTTAAGAAACCTAAAGTAATTGTAACAGATATAGATAATAAATCTTTAAATAAAATAAGAAAAAGTATAAAGAAAAAATAAATAAAAATCACTCCTTTTTCTTAGGAGTTTCTTTCTTCGGAGCAGCCTTTTTCTCTTTTGGTTTTATCTCTTCTTTCTCAGATTTGTGCTCGTGCTTTTCCTCAACCAGCCCAGCCTTCTCTTCCAAAGTAGCTTCTTTTGTTTCTGCTTTTTCTTCTTTTTTCTTTGGTCTAAATATATCTCTTAATTTTCTCTTTTCTTCTTTTTGAACTCTTAACTGGTCTGGCGTCTTCCTCTTTGCCTTTGACTTTTGTGTTTTTGGCTTTGGCTTTGTCTGTCTTGTTTCTATTCCGATATCTTTCAAAACTTTAGCCACTTCTTCATGAGAAGCATTCTTTTTAATCTCGATTTTTTGATTTAACGGTTCGATATGCAGAATGTTGCACTTCCTTCTCCTAGTTTCACCATCGAGCAAGACGTATTTGTCATCTAGTATTTCTACAATTATTGCCTTACACCCGGCATCTCTTCCTGCAATTTTCGTCACTAACCTTCCAACCTCTATCATTTTTTCCTCCAAATCACTTGTGATGAAGAAAAAGCAGCTATTTTTGCAGCATCTCATCACTTTTTACAAGGACAATGTCGCCATTTGCCCAAGTGATTTATTTATTTTGTTTTATTTTTGTAATAAATTTATTGTATTTTGATTTAATGTTGAAGTTATTTTATTGCCTTGCCCTTTTTATCATTTCCAGTCTCATGCATCTGCTGCAGAGCGAGCCGCCAAACGGCCTTTCCGGCCTTTTCTTTGTTTTGGCCATGCTTCTCATCTTGTACGGGAGCTCTCTTGGAATCCCTTTCAAAACTGCCCCGCAATTGGAACAGTGCGGCGCCTTGGGCTTTCTTCTTTTGAAGTGTATGGCAGTTCTTCCGCCAGGCACTTTCCTGTACAATTTCCTCAAACTTCTTGACCTTAATCTTGGCGCCGGCATGGGTGTATGGAAAGGATGCCAATTTATAAAGCTTATCATAATCTTTAAATAGGTGTAATCAAAACAAATGTTGGCAATATGTCATATCTTTTCAGCTCAAAAAAAGGGGTATCTCCGCTTATAGCCACTATCCTTTTGATAGCTTTCGCTGTTGCTTTGGGCTCTGTAATAATGAACTGGGGCCTGAATTTGAATTTGGGAAAGCCAAGCGACAAATGCGGATATGTTGCGCTGAAAATAAGGAACATTGATAATTTTGATGCATGCTTCGGCAGCGCCGGAAAAGAAGGCTACATCAATTTCATACTGGATAATGTTGGTACAATTGATGTTGACGGACTTACCATACTAATAATAGGGGAAAAGGGCACAAGGCTTTTTGAGCTGCAAAAGACAATAAAAAAAGGCACATTATTTGATAAAAAAGACAAAGAAGTGGGGTATGATTTCAACATGTACGGAAACATAAGGCAGGTGCAGTTCATACCAAAAATAATTGATAATCAAGAAACCTATGTTTGCGCAAAGAATCTGGTTGAAGCAAACAAGATAGGGATATGCAGTCAATAAACCTTCATTATCTTTCTTAAAGTCATCGTGAATGCTATTGAGGAAAGTATATAAGTTCCGAGCCACCCAAGCCAGTCCCTAAAGCCAATTGGAATGAGAACTTTTTTCTTATGCTCCACGAATAATGACTTGATTGCGCCTTTTGTCTGTTTAAGCGGCTGGATGTACCTGTCTCCCTTAGTTATAAGGACGCTGTGCTGCTGCTTCTCGCCACCATAGGTTACCTCAATTATATGCTCCCCTTCGTTTCCATTTAGAGCCCAAGAGGCCATTTTTTCGTAGCTTTTTTTGTTGGTAGTTCCTGCAGTGATTGTTGCCTTAGTTCCGCCAATAACTGATATTCCTTCAGGCACTGTGATTTCCGCCTCGCCGTTGACATTTTTGTCGAAAATCGCGTAAACGTTGAATTCCTGCCCCGGCTTTATGCTTTCATATGCAAATGTGGCATTCATCCACCCGAATATGAAAAATATTGGTATTAAAGTGATTAATGTCGGTTTTAATGAGTGAGACATATATTTCATGTTTGCTTCCATGGCTTTTTTCTGCATTTCCATCATTTTCGCAGGGTTATTCTTCAGCTCTTTCATTTGCTTTTGATGCAATTTCATATCTTCCTTGAGGCTTTTCATCATCTCTTGGTTGGTGGTGTATTTTGTAACTAGGATTATAATAAGTGAAATAAGGAAAGATAATGTTACCACAGCCCAGACCGTAGGCAACTTCATTAAAGGCGCAAATACTATGCTTAAAAAATCGTAATATGCCATTTATCCTCCCATGAACTTTCTTAGCATTGGATTCATGTCCATCATGTGCTGCCGCGCAATGTCCTCATATAGCTTGTAGACAATCATGACTGTAAGCAGCAAGCCTGTCCCGCTTGTCAATGCTCCTGTTAGGTCTGCAAGCGCCGCCAAAAGCCCCACTGTCATTCCGCCCATTATAGTCAATGGCCATATGTACCTGTTCAGAAGCCTTTCCAAAACCCTTTCATCTTTTCTGAAGCCGGGAATCTGCAAGCCGCTAGAAATCATCTGCTGTGCTTGAGTTTTTGCATCCATGCCTGCAGTTTGAACCCAAAAAATGCTGAAAATTACGCTACCGACGATAAAAAACAGGACGTATACCAATGCCTGCAAATAAAGAGAAGCACCTATAGCAAGAGTTTTTTGCGTGATAATGCTGTTTATTATGCTTGGGCCTTGCAGCCAATAGACAAACCCAGAGACTGGCTGACCTGTCGATGCGCTGAAAGTGCCAAGCCATGCGTGTCCGGCATTCTGCAAGAGTCTCCCCCATAGCTGGAAATTTGCCATCAGCGCAGCAACTAGAATCACCGGGATATTTGACGTATAAATAAAGCTTAGGGGCCACCTTATGCCATGCCCCCTTATCATGCCAAAAGACAGTGGAATTTCAACTTTCATTGCCTGCGCATAAACTGCAATTACAAAGACAAGTATGGTTGCTATAATCGCAGAGACCGGCAATAATGCACCAGCTATGTTGCCGCTGACAAGATTGACAAAAAACGCGGGAATTGCTCCAGGAGGCTCGACAGCTCCTGGAGGCACAATCCAGTTAAATGTCCTTAAAAAAAGGCTTTTGCTGACGCCTGCCGCTATAAACAAGCTTATCCCTGAGCCAAAGCCCCATTTGCTTACGACTTCATCCAAAAATAAGATCAATATGCCGCCAAGCACAAGCTGGAATATCAGTATCAGTTGCAGCTGAAAATAAAATCCGCTTCCTACAAATTGCTCTGGCGGAGCCAGGCCTCCCAAAAAAACGTAGACGGCGCTTTCGAATATTATGAAAAAAAATGCCAGGAGCTTTTGGGTGCCCTGAAATGATTTTTTGCCTTCCGGGCTTGTCAGGTCAAATTTCCATATGCCTGAGCCGTTAAGTAGCTGCAGCACTATGGATGCAGTCACTATAGGGCCTATCCCAAGAGATATTATCGAGCCGAACTCTGCGCCTAAAATTATCGATAATATCTCAAATCTTTGAAGCGCATTTACCCCCAAGCCGAAAAGTGGTAAAATACCCAAAACGAAGAATATGGCCAAAACAATGCCTGTCCACTTCAGCTTTTCCTTAAAAGAAAGTGTTTTTTGGGTCGGGGCTTCAACTTCCGGAAGATTTGAGATGATTGTTTGCCAAAGAGACATTTTGTTTTGAATTGTTGCCGATAGTTTATAATATTTTTGATAAACCGTGTAAGCCAATAAGCAGTTATCCGGCTTTTTCTTCGATTTTTGCCGCAGACTCTGCCAATCCAGTCACTTCCCCGCCAGCTTTCTTGACTTTTTCTATTGCTGACTTTGAGGCGTAAGGCGCATTAATCCTAAATTTTACTGAGACTTTTCCATCGCCAAGCAATTTGTTGTAGCCGAGCTTTTCGAGCTCCACAGAATAGATGTTATTTTCTTTTTGGATTAATTTCTGCGAAAGGAATTTGTCTAAGCGCTCTTCTATGTAACTAATGTTGACCGGAATTATTTTTGTTTTTGGCGTTTTGCTCACAAAACCGTGCTTCCCAAAATAATGCACATCTTTCCATATGCTTGGCTTCTTGGAGTCTGCTCTCTTGCCAGACCCCGCCATTCCTGCCCCTCCTTGGTGCCCCTTTCCCCTGTGCTTTTTCTTCGCGCCCCAGCCATGAGTCTTAGAGCCTCGCTGCCTGACATTTTTCTTTCTTTTATTGACCGTCATTATGCCATCCTCTTAATCAACTCATTAATTTTTGAACCCCTGTATCCCAAAGCACCGCCTTCATTGAAGGATTGCTTGAGCCCTTTTCTGCCAAGGCCTTTTCTAGGCGGGCTTAATCTAAAGTATTTTTTGTATTTTTTATTGTTATGCGCAAAATATTTGGAGTGTTTTTGATTGTTCTTTGGGCTTGCCTCTATGCCTTTGAATTCTTCGCCTCTCGTATCCAAAAGGATGTTAAAAGTTTCATCATTGATTTCGCCCCAGGTCAGGTAATCTTTTGATTTTTTCAGCATGCCTATGTAATTCGGGGTGTTTTGCAGCACAACGCAGTAATTGTTTTTGTAAAGCTTGAGCATTTTAAGAGTATCCTCTATTTTAGTTTTGATCTGCGTCCTGCCTCTCAGCCTTATCGCCGCAATCCTTGAGTTTTTGCTTTCCATTTTATACCGCTGGTTTCGAATTTCCTTCTATTATGTTCAGCCTGTTGATTGTTTTTTGCTGAACCTTGACCTGAATGAGATTTTGCAAAGCGTTAAAGCATGCAAGCAGAACGTTCAGCTTGCTTCTTGTCTGCCCTTCTGTTCTCGACCATACGTCCTTTATGCCTGCCAATTTAAGGATTTTCTGGCATTCCTTTTCTATTTTAAGCCCTGTTCCCTTTGGAGCCGGCATCAATGTCAACTCTACCGAGCCGACTTTTCCCATTACCTTGAAAGGAACGGTATGTGTATCTCCGCAACCACATCCCCAATCACCACATCCTCTCCTTATCTTTATAATATTAAGCTTTGCCTGCCTTATGGCTTTTTCCCTTGCCGGAACAGTCTCTTTGGACTTGCCGTATCCAACTCCTATATAGCCGTTTTCATTTCCAACAACTGCGAATGTTGCAAACTTCGGCTTGTTCCCTTCCTGTGTTTTCTTTTGTGTCTGCTTGAATATTCTTTTTTGCCCGCCGCCAAATTTCCCCTTTGCCTGGCCCACCATCAGCAAATCTGTAGTCAGGTTAGGCAGCAATGCATCAACTATTTCCGGCTCCAATATCCGTATTCTCCTGTCGAGCGCGTAATCCACGCTTGTTATTTCGCCGTTTTTTACTTTAATGCCCAAAGAAGTTTTTGGATTCCATGCTTCCTTTTCGAAAGCGCCTTTCTTTTTTACTTCTTCCACTATCACTTCTTCAAGCTCTTTTACTTCGCCCAATTCTGTGGCGAGCCCTTCTTTCGGGGTCTCTAATTGAACCTCCTCTTCATGTATGGGCTCTTTGCTCTCTTCGACAGCCGTTGCTTTTTCTTCCGCCTGTATTTCCTTTTTCTTAGCCATGTATTTTACCCTTGATATCATTAAAATGCTTCACAAAGTTTTCAGGAGCTAGCCCTTTTTTCAGGTAATCTGAAAACTGGGATTCATATTTTTGCTTCTGGGATTTTAGTGATTCCGCATATTTTGCAATGTGCTCCCCCGAAATCCTGCTTTTTGCGGGAAGTATTTCTTCATTAGATGGTATTTTCAATCCGGAGTCTATTGCGCCTGCAAGCGCCGCATACAGCCTGGAGCCTTTGACAGAGTTACTAAAGCCCATGTCCAAAACTGCCTCTTTGACGCCTTTCTCAATGGATTTCCTGCCAGCCATAAGCCCGGTAAGATATGCACTTGGAACATTTCCTGTTCCGCCCTTCCAGCCCATCTTGCTTAGGGAATTTGAGCCCACAGTAACGAGCACCTTATCGCCTTTCGGGTTATACTCAACTATTGAGGTGTAGATATTGTTTAGGGATTTTCTCACGACAAGCCTGTACTTGCCAGACATCAGTATCCTTAGCCTTTTTTTGTAATATGTCCTACCTTCCCTTTTTCTCCTGAATGGAACTGTGAATATTTTGCCTTTAATCATTTTTTAGCCAGACCTTTTTCCTCAACATAAAGCTTCAAGTGCCTTAAGCTCCTGAAAAATCCACCCTTGCCTTTTGCGTAAAGCTCATGATATGCGCTTGGCGGAATTAGTTTCGCATTTCTCAAACTTTTTAGATAATTCCTCTGCAGCCTTATCCTGTTTATCCATGCTTTTTTAGGATTTGTTCTTGCCGTGCTCTTTCCCTTTCTTGAGCCGGGGCCCTTCCGCTTTCCAAGGCTTTTCTGCCGTTTTATTTTTCTTGCCCAGAACCTTGAAGTATTAAGCAGCCGTTTTTTTGAGATGACACCTTTGCTTATGAGCCCCCTTATATCTGCCTTGGTTATTGCTTCCTTTATCTCTTCCAGGCTGTCTGGGTCAAACCTTATCCTATTTTCGCCGCAATTCAATATTTGGGCTGATAATCTTCTTTGAACGTCAAGCATGCTACATCCTCTTAGTCAATATTTTGTCCTTTTCCATTTTCTCCTCGGCTTGTGAGCGAACAGGTTTGGGCTGCGTTTCCTTCTCATCCTGCTCCGTTTTCTGCCCTGTAGGTTCTTTCGTCTGCTTTGCTGTGGCGCTTATTTTTTCTTTTATTTCTTCTTTCTGTCCCTTTGCTTCTATTTTCTTTTTCTTTGAATTTACGAATTCCTCAATTTTTTTGATTGCCTCCTCGGAATCCAGATTCAGGACCTTGATATCGAGCTGCTTAGCTGCCCTTAGGATCTCCAGCCTTTTTTTTGTGCCGACATTTTCCGGGATGATTATGCCTTGAGTTTCCTTTTTTATCTGTTTTAATTCCTCAGGAGCATTAACCCTGATCATCTGGAGACCAGTGGCGTGAAGCCCCCTTACTTTGGCAGGCGATTTGTAGCCAGGGGAAGGCATCTTTCTTCTGCCCTTGAAATGGTGCCTGATCTTGGAATGCACTCCTTTTGGCCTTCTCCATTTGTCGTTGAGTTTTGGCCTTTTTGGGTTGTCCTGTCTGATGAAAATCGGCTTTCTTGACTTCAATTCCTTTCTTACTTCCAAAAGAGTTTTCATTTTAGCTCCTTGCCGTCTTTGTTGATTATGTATATCCCGTCTTGGAACACCCTCAAATCAAACCCGGGCCTTCTGGTAAGCTGCTCTATGTCCGCACTTACCTGGCCTGCTATTTCCTTATTTGGGCTTGTTACATATATCATGCTGCCTTCAATCTTGACGTTTGCGCCTTCCTTCAGTTGCAGGATTCTGGGAACTTTTTCCCCGAAGAAATTTTTGACAGTAAGCTTGTTGCCTGATACTGTTGCAGTTACTGGAAAATGCCCGGCGCATATTTTCAAAATGTAAGTATGAGCTTGCACGCTTCCCCTGACCATGTTCTTAACATGCGCCCTTAATGATCCCAGGAGTTTCTTGTCTTTTTTCGTTGCCCTTTTCGCTTCAAATAGTATCCTGCCGTTTTCGGTTTTTATTTTGACCTTTTGCTGTGTTAGCGACCTTTTAACTTCACCAGCAGGCCCCTTGATTAGCAAAAACTGCCCTGACAAGCTGGCAGTTACGCCATTTGGCATTTCTATTTCCTCTGCCAATCCTGTTTTTTTTGTTTTTTGTTTTGACATTTTTAATAGCAGTAGCCCAGCAGCTTACCCCCAAGCTTTTTTGATTTTGCGTCATAATGGGTCATTATGCCTTTGGATGTTGAAATAATCAATATTCCGAAATCCTTGGCTGGCAAAAATCTCCTCTCAAATTTCTCGAATTCCTTGTTTTTAACGTTGTATCTTGGTTTTATAACGCCGCATTTGTTGATGTTTCCGTTTAGCTTCATTTTTATGTAATTGCCCCTGCTGTCCTCAATTTCCTTGAAATCTACAACATAATCATTATCTTTCATCACGGCAATAAACTGTTTCAATATTTTGGACACTGGTTTGAGTATGCATTCCGATCTGCCTAATGTCTCGTTGTTTAAAATTAAGGACATTGCGTCAGCCAACGGGTCGTTTAACATTTTTTCACCTTAACTATATTTCTTAAATCCTAATGATGTTGCTATTTCCCTAAAGCAGTTTCTGCAAAGCTCCAGCCCGTATTTTCCTATATGGCCTCCTGGCCTGCCGCACCTTCTGCATTTTTTTGTTGCTCTTCCGTACTTCCTGTGCTTTGGGGAGTTATGCTTGATGTATTTCTGGAGTTTTGGCTGCTTTACCTTCAGTTGCTTGAATGCTTTTCTGTAATCGCTGTAAGTCATGCCTGTTCCCCCACCGATACCTTGAAGTTTTTTGACATGAAATCAATCGCTTCCTTTTTTGAAATCCTGTGCCTTGCCGGAATTTTTCTCGGCATAACCTTTCTTCTTTTAATCCTGAATCCTGCCCTTTCCAAAGTCACGCAAACTTGCAGCCCCATAATCCCTATCTTCGGGTCGTATTTGACCCCGGGGATTTCTATATATTCGTGTATCCCAAAGGCTATGTTGCCGTTGTCGTCGAACTGGCTTTGGGCTAGCTTGTTATCAACTGCTTCCAAAAGCATTGGAAGCAAGCTTATTGCCTTGAATTTCCTCAATGTGAGCTTGCATCCTATGGGCAATCCAGGCCTAAGCCCCCATTCCTGTATTCGCTTACTGGTTACTGTCTTTATTGGGGTGCTATTTGCAATGGAATGGAGCAGTGCAATTCCCCTGTCCAACCTGGATTGGTCCTTGCCTGCACCGATATTCAAAGTTATTTTTTCTATCTTTATGTTTTTCATTATGTTCATTTTACCCTATAGTGATCAAAGGCTTTGTGTCGCCTATTACAAAGGCATATTTTTTTGAAGTTTCGACGATATTTCCGCTTGAATCCTTGTATATAATTTTGTTTTTGTCCATGTCTTCAACCGTGCCAATTTCCCCAACGTGCTTGCCTCCGGTCAGGAATATTGTTGATTTTTTCTCAAGCTTCAGGTGCTTCGCTATTTCCTGCTTCGGAAGCGATATCAGCAAAGTATCACCAACCTTATAGCTATTGCTGCTTGCGGCGATGTTTTTACCGTCGTAAAGGTTAATCTGCGGCCTGCCCCCCACCATCGTCTTGCCAATAATCTTTGCCGGCTTTAAAGCAGCTTCCTCCTTCTTAATATTAACCATCACTATCTTCCCTTTCTTGTTTATCACTGCCCTGAAATGCCCGTTTATGTTTGAAAAACTCAATGTATCAAATAGCCCTACTGGAAATCTTAAGTCTCTTCTTCGTATGCAATCCACCATTACATCATTCATGACAAGTATCTTTTTAGCTTCTCGTGTATTTGAGGCGCTGCCCAGCATTTCTTTGAGTATTATGTTTAAAGGCATGCTTAGCATCAGGCTGTGCGGCCCGGGATTCTGCTTTGTAATAAATTGTATGCCCTTCCTTTTTATCGGCCATGTTTTTGAAGCTACAAGCCTTGTAAGGTGATTTTTTGACATTTTACTTCTCCAAGGATTTTTGTCTTAGCTTATCATCCAAATTAAGCTCTGTTATCATCAGGTTGGACGGGTGAAAAGCTCGCATCTTCTTTGTGCCGTCTTTTTTTGTGTATTCAATGCCGCTTACCATTACCCTAGTATTCTTAAGTTCTATCCTTTCGACCTTGCCTTCCTGCTTTTTGAAATTTCCCCGCATGACTTTCACTTTGTCCCCTTTTCTTAACGGAATGCCCCTTTTACTAAATTTCTTCCTGAGTTCTCTTGAAAGGTGCGAACTCACCAGTTTTTGCTTTATGTGGAGCGGCGCATTTGCCATATATTTTTTCTGCTTGCTGGGCTTCCTACTACCTTTCCAGGATGTTGAAAAAATTGTTTTCATCTTACACAACTATGCTTGCTATTTTTGCTATGCCTGGCCATCTCTCGCAGGCCTCTTTTGCGATGGCTCCCTTGAATATTGTGCCTTTCGGGTTACCTTTGTCGTCTTTCAGCACGACTGCTGCATTATCCTCAAATTTGATGCGGCTACCGTCAGCCCTCCTGTACTCCTTGCGCTGCCTTACAATCACCGCGTACACTACCTGCTTCCTCATATCAGGCCTACCCCTTACCACAGAAGCCATAACCAAATCTGCGACACCGCAACTGGATATTCTTCCTTTTACAGTTTTTAATCCCATGACTGTGAATATTTTCAGTAGTTTAGCTCCGGAGTTGTCACATGTTTCCACCTTGCTGTAAACCGGCAATGCCCTTGTGACTCTTGCTTTTAGCGGCTGCATTTTATTCCCGTCTCTGCCCGTTCACTTCTTCCTTTTCTTTGTCTGCCACTTTTGCGGATTCTCTGGCTTCCATTTTTTCTTTGAATCCTTTTTCATGACCCAATATTTGGACTATAACAAAATTTTTTGTTTTGCTTAATGGCCTGCATTCAATGATTCTGACTCTATCTCCGTTTTTCGCGTTGGTGCATTCCGGATTATGCACCTTTAGTTTAGTCCTTCTTTTTTCGTACCTCTCGTATTTTGGTAAAAAATGAAGCCTCTCGAATTCTACAACTGCGGTTTTCCTCATTTTTGTGGAAAGGACCGTGCCTGTAAGATGCCTTCCCCTGGCAGTCAGTTTACCATGGAACGGACATTTTATATCATTACACTCCTGCTTGGGCATTTCAACTACCATTCCTATGTTTCTAGAGTATTTCATTTTTATTTTACTTACGTGGTTTTGTGAATTATTTTATATCTATGGTGCTTGGCGCGAAACCATAATTCATCAAGATTTTTTTGGTTCTCTGCTTGTGCTCCCCCTGTAATTCTATCTTGCCGTCTTTTATTGTACCGCCGCAGGCAAGCTCTGATTTGAGGCGTTTAGCAAGGTCCTTCAAATCTATTTCTTTGGCGTCTATCCCTTCAACAATAGTATAATTTTTGTTGAATTTTTTCCTCTCTATGTACACCAAGATTTTTTGGCTTTCTTTGGCTATTGTCTCACAAACACAGAGCTCTTTCACCAAGCCGCAGACTGGGCATATTTCACTCATTCCTTTTTATGACCTCATTGATTTTTTCCATTTTTATTTGTCTTAATCGTATTTGATTTTTCGTTTTTCAGTGTGAGTATTTTTGCTATTGTTCGCTTCATTTCCTTTATTTTGCCAGGGCTTTTTGGTAATGTACCTATGGCTATCTGGGAATTTATCTTCATCAGCTCTTTCCTTAGCTCTATTGTTTTTATTTTGAGCTCTTGTTCACTCATCGCCCTTAGTTCCTTTGCTTTCATCTTTCTTCTTCTTTCTTCTTTTCGGCTTTTCTTTTTGCACTTTTTCTTCGGGTTTTGATTTTTCTATCTCTTGCTTACCTTCATTACTTGCTTCTTTTACCAGAGCGTCTTTGCCATCTACCATCTCTATATCGTCGGGAAGTTTCAGGTCCGGAGGCATTATGCTGACCTTTACCCCTATCACTCCAGTCTTTAAGTGAGCTTGCGAGTCCGCTTTCCTTACGCTATTTGAAATGTCCCCACATTTCTTTAAGTATCCCTGATAGAATCTCCAGGATTTTGCCCTTGCACTTGGCACTTTTCCGCTTATCACAATTTCTATACCAAGCGCCCCTGCCCTCATAACCTCCGTCATAATCTTGTGTCCTATAGCCTTGAATTTTTCCGAGCCGAACCTCTCCAGTGCATCTACTATCTTCTCAACGATGATGCTCGCATCCAGACTTGGATTGCTGACTTCACTTATTTCTATCTGGGGGTTCTCCATCTCAAATTTTTTCTTGAGGGTTTTTGTAAGCTGTTTTATGTTTTGCCCCTTTCTTCCCACAATGAGGCCGGGCCTTGAAGTGTATATCGTGATTTTTTCCCCCAATGGGGTTTTAATCATTTTTGTCTGGCTGTGACCAACGTTTTCAAGAGTCTGTTTTATGTACTCCTCAATCTGGAACTCTTTGATTTTTTGCGCTACAAATTTACGTTCAATCATTTTTGCGCCCATGCTTTATTTGTTTTTCTTCCATTTTCTTCTCTTCAACAAAAATCTCGATGTTTGTCCTTTTCATTCTCCTTCTACCGTTCCGCCCGTAATGCCATGCCTTACTTGCATTGTGCGCGCTGATGTGGGATATCACCAAATTAGACGTGTTGAGGCCTTTGAACTGCGCGTTTGCCTCAGCACCCTCTATAAGTTTTATGAATGTTTTTGACGCTTTTTCCGGATATCTTCCCGGGCCTATTTTTTTCTTGTGACCCAAGTCAAAGTTATAGCGCTTGAACGGGACTGCTATTTTCCCTTCAATCACTCCCTGCAACATCTTTTTTGCAACTCCTATTTTCCTGTTCTTGATGAAATTGCAGATTTCCACGCTCTGTTTTAGCGAAACCGGCAAAGCTACCCCTGTTGCCCTCGCCATATGCTCTTTATCGTAGTTTTTGAAAGTGTACCCCTTCATTTTTACTTCACCGATAAACTCGCGCTTGACCTTGTAGCCCCTATGCCTGGTGCGCTGTGCTCCACTTTCCTCCTTGTAAAAACAAACTCGCCAAGGCAGTGACCGAGCATGTCTGACTCTATTACAACCGGCACAAACTCTTTTCCGCTGTGGACTTTTATTGTAGAACCTACCATTTCTGGAAGTATCAGCATGTCCCTGCAATGCGTCTCTATGTTCTTTTGGTTAGCCCTTATTTTCTTCAAGAGTATTTTTTGCTGATCTGTGAACCCCCTCTTCAGAGTCCTTCTCTGTCTTGAACTGAATAGTTGGGCCACCTCATTCAGGCTCATTTTTTTGAGTTCCTCTATGGTTTTTCCCCTGTAAGTAAATTCTTTTTTTGCCATTTTATCTCTTGCTTCTGCCTGTCCTTTTCGGCGCTATTTTTCCCACTTTCCTTCCTGGCGGGGAGTTTCTTGATGATTGTGTGGGAATTCCTTTTGCGTGCGAACTCCTGCCGCCGAACGGGTGGCTGACTGAATTCATTGATGTTCCGCTAACATGCGGCCACATCTTATTCTTTGCTTTCATAGCAAACATGTGTGAACCTGCCTTCAAAAATGGTTTTTCTGTTCTTCCCGAACCCGCTATCACTCCTATAACGGCTTTGCACTCCGGCAAAAATGTTCTTCTCTTGCTTGAAGGCAGTTCTACCACTATTCCGTCATCTGATTTTGTGATTATTCTTGCGAAAGCTCCAGAGGTTCTTACAAATTTGCCCCCATCTCCTGGATTTGATTCGATGTTATAGATTGAAGTTCCTTCCGGTATGTTTTTGAGGGGGAGTATGTTGCCTGATTTTATTTCGGCATTTTCCCCGATGTCTAATCTATCCCCAATCTTGATTCCTTCCGGGGCCTGTAGAAAACCCCCTTCCCCATTGCCGTATTGCAGTTCCATCAAAGGTGCACTGTGCCCGCTGCTATGCACTAAATTGATTATTTCTGCAGTCATTCCTTTGCTTAATTCATATCTTCCGAAATTTACCTTTCCTTTGTACCTAAAGCTTGGCGCCCTGTATCTAGGGCTTCCCTTGCCGCGTTTTTGCTGTATCAGGCTTTTTCCCATTTTGACACCTACATCAGCCCCATTTGAGTTGCAATGTCGATTGCGGGGTTTTTTTGCGAAAACTTGACATAAGCGCGCTTTTCGCCCTCTGCGCTTACAAAAGTGTTAACTGACACTACCCCCACCTTAAACATGTCTTCTATCGCCTTTTTAATTTCCTTTTTTGATGATTTTTTGTTTACAACAAATATGAGCTTGTTTTCAGATTCCATCAGGCGTATCGACTTTTCTGTTGAAAGTGGGTATTTTATTATGTTATATATTTCCATTTTACATGAACAAATTTTCTTTTTTTAATATATCTATTGCCGGACTCGTCCATAATGTCAGCCTGCCTGGCTTGCCGCCAGGCGCAAGCAGCTCTGCATTGAGATTTTTGACATCTGCAACATCTATTCCAGGTATATTTGCAGCAGCTTTGCTGAATTTGCTGTTTTTTGAAACCACTATCAAAATGCCCCTGCTCGACTTGTATTTTCTACCTCTTGACTTTCCTTTCCCCGCCCTTATTTTTTTGCTGCTGATTCTTTGCAGCTCGCGCTGCAATCCAAGGCTCACAAGCGATTGCAATATGGCTTTTGTTCTTGTCATTTCCTCAAATTTTCCGTCCAATATGAAGGGATAGTTATCTGGAATTTTGTGACCCCTTTGGGCAACACTATCTATCTGCATGGTGAATGTAATTGCACTTCTTATTGCCTTTAGCCTTTCTTTTTTGTTTATTTTCTGCGACCAGATTTTTTCGGCCTTTGGGGGGTGTGCTCTTCGACCGCCCACGGTTCCAGGGGCGAATGCCCCAACCCAGTTCATTCTTGTTCCTCTCCTGCTGACTATTTTTCTGGGAACTCTCGAGATTCCAAAACCATATGAACCTCTGTAATCTCTCCTCCTCTTCGATAGCTTTGCTGATGATCTTTTGCCCGATTCACTTGAAGCAGAGTATGGCTGCCTTTTGTGGCTCTGTATAACAAGTACTGCCCGGCGGATTATGTCCTGCCTCTGCTCTTCTTCAAATTGATTTGGTAATTCCAACTCACCTACCTTGTTATTTAATTCATTTAAGACTGCAACTTTCATTTTTATCTTCCC
Source organism: Candidatus Woesearchaeota archaeon (assembly GCA_016211245.1). Lineage (GTDB taxonomy): Archaea > Nanobdellota > Nanobdellia > Woesearchaeales > GW2011-AR4. The sequence continues at coordinate 2,535 of JACQSQ010000064.1, read as the reverse complement.
TGTTTGGATTCTAGGCTGATGTATGCTATCTGGGGCGCTTCCTGAGTTTCTTTTTTTGATCTTATTGGCTCCGTGAATCTTATCAGTCTTCCTGATGCACCGCTTAAAGAGCCCTTGACTAAAATGAATTGATTTTTGATAATCCCATAATTTAGAAAGCCGCCTTTTATGTTTATTTCGCTTGGGTTGTTGCTGATTTTAACCAATAATTTGTTATATTCCGTCCTTAAATGGTAACCCATTTTTCCTGCGTGGGCTGTTCGCCACATTATATGTCCCTGAGCGCGCCATGCACCCAATGATCCGGGGTTCCTTCTGCTTTTTTCGGATTTGTGGTGTCTTAAGGTAACTCCAAATTTCCTCACGGCCCCTTGGAATCCCTTGCCTTTTGTTATGGAGTGTGCATCGAGTTGCTGCCCTTCCTTAAAAACCTCGGTTATGAATATTTCCTCGCCAAGCTTTTCTTTTGCATATGCCAACTGCTGCTCTTTGTTCCCGCCAATTGCAACTTCAAATATGTGGGGTTTTTTCCTGCCCGTCCCGGTTAATCCAGGCTGTGTATAGCAAATCACCCGTATAAAATCAAAATCGTCTGTATATTTTCCTTTAGTTTTTTTAGATAAGGTGGTTTTTCTTGCCATGTCCTTTGTGATATTTTCGGTAATAACCTCTGAAACAATTTTTGGTCCGTTTATTGTGTTTTTGTAAAAGTGTATAGAAGCAGTTTTTACTGGTGGACATTCGACAACGGTGACGGGGCAGAAAATATCCATATTTTTTGTGAGTGAGTGTTGCCGGTTGTCGCTAATCAGCAGGTGTGTCATGCCAGCTTTGTAGCCAGCAAATCCCAGCGGCCTTATGTCCTTGCTCATTACCCACGTCCTTACACGGGCATGGCTATGTCGTGCTCTGGCCCTTGGCCAAAACTGCATGCTTCCTGCTCTCGGGCTTCTTGTCCTTGGCATGTTCGTCTTGCTGGTTAGATGGCTGCGACTGCTGCCTCTAATTTTTGTTAATTCAAAAAGCCATTTAATGATGCCTTTTATAGAAAACAGTTTGAGACTGTACTGAAAAGGCAATCTTTTCAGGCTTATTGTGGTGTGTTTGATTTAATAAACACAACAACCCAAGGAATAACAAATCATTTATAAAGGTTGTGGTGGGTTGGGATTTGTCCCGAATGTCGGTTTTGACATCTTCCTTTGTGAGCATTATCGGCTTATACATTGGCATGTCAAGGAAATTGCAATGGGAATTTACATTATCAAACAACACCTTAACATGCGAACTGATGCCAAAACCGAGCCTTTGGTGAGATTCGGGGCAGAGCCGGTGGGTTGTAGTATGTTATTTCAGGTGAATTCTCGCTATTTCTGATGCAAGTGGTGTGTTTGCCCAGATTCCAATATCACATGCTGGATGCACCTTACCCAAAACCATGAAAACCGTTTCTTTGCCGTCTATTACAATATACCTTAATTTGTTGTTTGATTTCAGCGACTTTCCTCAATTCATCAACACATTTTTTATTCTTGTTGTTTATTTCAAAGTGTCTTAAAAAACGATTGATTTAAATATTACTTCTATCTTAACTTTGGATATAAATATATTCTAATAAAGAGGTGTTATCATGCCAAAGAAAAGAAGGAAATTAGATGTTTTCTGCCAAAACCCAGAATGCAATTGTTTTAATAAAAAAGATCTCAAAAACGTTGTGAGAAACGGAAAAAGACAAAATGGCACGCAATATTATCGCTGCACAGAGTGCAGCGTTTCTTTTGTCAGGACAAAAGGAACTATTTTCTATCATAAAAAATTAAAGAAAGAAGATGTTGCTGGCATATGCAGACATTTTGTTGAGACAAATAGCTTTAGAGGAATTGCTAGAGAAACTAAGCACAACAAAAATACTATCTGTGCTTATGTTGAGCTGATTGCCCAACATTGCGAGAAAGTAAATGATTTCTTAATCCATGATGTAAAACTAGGCACTCATGAGATAGATGAATTCTGGAGTTTTGTTAAAAAAAACAAAAAAATGTTGCCGACAAACTTTTCTCGGACTTTGAGCAAGGCGATGCGTACGCTTACTTAGATATTAAAAGAGAAACTTGGTTTTTTCCAGCTTTCTCCGTAGGCAAATGAATTCAGCAAACTTGCGATGAACTTTATGAAAAGATTGCTGAGAGAACTCAGCAACCAACTTATTACAACAAAATTAATTTTTGTACGGATGGAAATGAACAGAATGAAAATGTTATTTTAGTATTCTTCAATAAAGATTGTGTTAATTATGGACAGGTAATAAAGGATAAAGAAAAACAAAAAGTTATTGGTATGCACAAAAGAAAAGTTCTTGACAATTTGAGTTACGACAAGATTAGAATTAACAATGTTGATGGGTTTTGCTCTAAGCGTAAACAGCCACCAGTCAGAGACTGGTGGCTTTTAGCTGGCGAAGCTGCTTAACGTCGCTTGACCATTTCTCTCGCCGTACTTCTGCTTCTTTATGTAGTTAATAGTATTTTCCAAGTT
>JACQSQ010000063.1 GCA_016211245.1 Candidatus Woesearchaeota archaeon | reverse complement strand
CTGATGGATTGCCTGAATTTTAAGAAAGTTAGGGGCAAATTTGTTTTCGATTCAAAAGATTATGAAAAATATAAAAAGCACGGCGACAAAATAATTCATTGGCTGCCTGTGCAGAAAGACTTGGTTAAAGTTGAGGTTTTGATGCCAGACAAAAAGGTTGCAAAAGGATTGGCAGAGCCCATGGTTAAGAATTTGAAAATTGGAGAAATTGTGCAGTTTCAAAGATTCGGGTTCTGCAAGCTCGACTCAAGGGAAAAGGATAAGCTGAAGTTTTGGTACACTCATGGGTAAAATTGGAAAAATATGGTAAATTTTTATTATGTTCTTTTTGTTGGAGGATTATTTCTTGTAGTGATACTCATAATATTGTGGGATTGGCTGTCAAAGAAAGAATCAAAAAAGCATCAAACTAAACCTGTGCGCATTTGTCCTAAATGTAAAAGTAAAAATATAAGTCCGGATTTTTCCCGCCAGACTTTTGGTGAGCAATCAGAATTTAATGCACATAAGTGCAATGAATGTGGGTATAGGGGAATATTTTTTCCAGAAATCGATGAAAAACAATAAAAATAACGCGCCGCGGCTGGGATTTTCACCCAAGAGGTTATCCATCGAAGGATTTGAACCCAGATGCCATCGCTGGCAAGAGAGTCTCAATCTCTCGCTCCACCAGTTTGAGCGACCGCGGCATACTAAACTTTTGCGTTTTATATATGAAACCCATACAGGTCTTACGAGTAAAGTGCAAAAGTTTAGGCATAGCTAGTTTTAAATATATGAATGAATTATATGTGGTTTAGGGAGTCTCAACCTTTTCGCTCGCCAGATTGGGCGGCTTTTTTTATTTTTATATAGTGTAGTGCTTCTCCTTTATATATTTCACACACAAATGTCCAGTGTCCATTGCTACTACAAAATATATGTTTAAGAATGAAAATCAAACAGAAAGTATTTAAGGGATAATTAAAAAAATATTAATTTATGACAAAATCAATCATCGTCAAATCCCAGGTGAAGGAATTGGCAAAGATAGACGGCAAGTCCCTGAGCGTTGCAGAGGAATTCTATAAGGAACTGGAAGAGAAAGCCAGGAGGGACATAGAAACTGCATGCAAAAGAGCCAAGCTTAATAACAGAAACACGATAATGGCAAGGGATTTGTAGATTTATTTATAAGGCTTGGATTGATGCCATAGTATATTAAAGTATTCCAGGTAGGATTCATGCGTTTCCTTGTTTTTTATCCGAATGCCGGCAAATTCCTGCAAAGGAAGAAATAACAGGACATTGTCTTTTCCATAGATTATCGTTGAAGTCTTTGGCTCGTAAATAATTGTTTCCGGCAATACTCTCGTTTTTGTTAATGGATATTTTAAAGAATCAATATTCTTTTTGCCCCTATGCACCAATAAATATCTTCGAATCTTTTTCTTGATTCTTCTTTTTTGATAATGGATATACCAGAATTTTGAGATAGTGGATCCTTTTCCGGAATAACCTATAATATAATATGGTTTTTTGTCCCTTATTAAATCTTCCATGACGGTCTTATAGCCTTCGACACCCCTAAAAACTTCTATTGAAAGCGGCTGGTCTTGCGGCTTTTCCAATTTCTTAAGCTCAGGAATTAAGTTGTTCAATAACTCCTCCTTTTCAGTCATCAAAGCCTTTAATTTCTCAGGCTCGGCTGCTGAAAAATATTTCCTGTTTTCCCTTATAACGTAGCTTGCAATTCCTTTTCTCATTAATTTTTCAAGAGTATGATAAGTGACAGCTCGCTCAACTTTTGAGTGCCGAGATATCTTTGAAGCGAGACTAGATCCTAACTGCAATAATGTAATATATATTTTGATTTCTGTGTTAGTTAACCCCAATTCTTTTAATATTTCCATGTTCATAATATGATAATAAAGAGCTAACATTATTTAAAGTTTTCTATTGTTGTTATATAAAATAATAACAAAAGTTAAAATAGTCCATACCCATCACCTTTCAGTGATAAGAATGGGGTTAAGAGAATTAGTTTGGAACAATAGAATGCAAAGAATTGAAGATAACGGCCAACCAACTTATCCAACACCCATAGCTGGTCCATTTAGGACATACAGGGAGTCTGAACGTAGGTCTTTAACGCAATTGGATATAGATACTCTAATTCAGGAATATATGAAAGAGTGGCATATGGGTCAGTTGCCAATAGATGCCTATACTTGTAATCGAACATATGTGAGAAAGGGTGTTGGCTTTGTGCAATTATTTAATACAAAGAAACAACAAAGCCCTGTGCCACAATTGCAGGATCTTAAGAAGTTACTTGTTTTACATGATAGTTACAAGCAGCACGAACCTCAAATTTTACAAGTGTATGATTCTTGGTCTAAAGAAGATAATGATAAAGATAATCCCATCCCCGTAATAACAAGCTGCAATGCTGTTGGAATCCCTTTTTTTGTTGACAACGATGAAGTCAGACGTAATTCCATTGGAAGTTTAGATCATGTTAGTTTTCATATGAAAGTGGATGAAATAGCTCAGAGAATGGGATTCAGAGATTTTAATGCATATTGGACTGGCGATGCGCCTCTTTATGGACATATCGTTCATGTACATAGAGTAGAGTATACTAAAAAATAATCATGGAGACATAGCAAGGTATTCGTAATCAAGAGCCAAAATAACTTTTCCTGTCCACTCCCTTGTCTATTTTATGCTCCAGCGCCTTGAGCCTGTGATGCCTCTTTGCCTTCTCCAGGAGAAGATGCCTCATCTTGTGCTTTACGTTTTCAAGGGAATCTGACAGCTCTTTTATCCTTTCTTCCTGCTCGCTCTTTATCCTGAATTTTTCCTCCCTCTCCCTGCCAAGCTCCTCTTCCAAAGCGTTGATATGCTCCCTAAGCTGCTGCTTTTCATCATCTTCAGGCCTGAAATATTTTGAGTATTTTCTTTCCCACCTTGCCATATTGTCGATTTTTTGCTTTAGCCTGTCTATATCGCTATACCCTAAGCTCATCCTTATTATAGACTTCCTCATCTTTTGAAGGTACTCATAGACTTCCATCCTTGCTTTTTCCCTGTCGGCATAAACTTTGGACACCAGAAAAAGCCGCTTCGTGAAATGCCTGAGAGATTTTGGGATTTTAGAATCCATTTTTATTAAAATTATTTCTTGAACATTGTCCCGAACAGGCTTTTTTTCTTCGGCTCTTCGGCTAAAAGCAAAGCCTCATCAGGCAAATCCAAGTCAGGCAAAGGCTCTGGCTCAATCGGCGGCAACCCAAAATCCGGCTGGGCAAAGCTTGGGCTTGAAACAGGGGCCATAGGCATTGGCTTTTGCACCGGTTGGGGGGCAGGCTTGAATTCAGGCTGCCTGAAAGCCTGGAGTCCAGGCTTTACAAATGCAGGCTCTTCGTCATCAGGCTTAAAAAATTGCTGCTCTTTTTCCTTTTGCGGGAATTTTTCCTTGACTAACTCCACTATAGCGACCATCCCTTCAGCTATTGTCTTGTTCTGGTCTATCAGCTTGTCCAGCTTGGAGATAATGGTCTCGTGCTTTTTATTTTCTGCCTCGTATTCCTTGTCGTCAAGCTTGAGCTCCTCGGCTGCAGCCGCAAAAACGCCCAGCATATTGCTCATTATCTCGGTGAGCTTTCTCACAGCCTCGTGCAGGTCCTTTGCAGAAATGTCCTTTTTCTCCCTGATCCCTTCCAGTTCCCTTTTTAAGTCAGAAATATCCTTGTAAGGAACAATCCCGTAGTCATCATCAACCATTTATACCAACCTCTTTTTATTATACCACCCTATAATCCATGAATTAAAATAATCCTATATAAACATTTCGATTGTTGTTTTTATTATAATTGTTATTACTAAATAATGGTAAAAAATAGAAAGGTTTAAAAAGTGCGAACATTTTATCATCTGGCATGGATATTGAACATACTGACACTCTACTTGACGAATTAATATTGAGGCTGGATTCGCATGACCATGAATTGTACAGAAGTTTCTTAAGAGCAATACTAGATAAAACACAAATACGAACGAAAGGAAAAGTTTTTGCAGAGATTAGCCCATTGGAAGATGTGCTAGTTCTAGGTTCTGGAAAATTCCCGTCTGATTCTGTGCGTATGACGCGAGTGATCAGGAATAGCCAAGTAACGTATCACGAGCTAACGAAAACGCAAAATGTTGTTGATGCGCTTCTTCTTTATATTGGTAGTAATTCTGACGTATGGCTGAGAAGATTAATGTCTGACCAGACGATGGTTAGGTTAATGCACTCGTCTCATAGCCCTTATTCGCTTTTGGCAGAACACAGCTCGTACGAAGAATCAGCTCAAATGGTTGTTCAAATGCCACTTATAATAATACCGAATATAAGAGACGAAGCCATTTATGCTTGGGAAAATAAGCAAGCAGTTTACAGAAGAAAAGGCGTCTTTGGAATTCCTTTAATATCTACTGATGAAAAATACTTGAGAGGATATTTGTCTAATACTCCTTCAGAAACTTCACCAGCTCGTTGGCCTCCGCAAACTCCATAAACTCCTTTTTTGTCATCGAAGGCACGTTCTTGGGCTTTTTCTTCCTGAATATGACCAGGTTATCGGCGTCGAGCAGCTTGGACAGCGGCTGCAGCTGGGGGTTGACTTTGTCGCTTACCTCAGTCAAAATCAGCTCCTTGCCTTTTTTTGCTATGATGTCAAAAGGTGTTTTCCTTGTTTCAGTTGCGTCAAAGCCAAGCTCTATATACTTCCTTGAAACAACAGATTCTGACTTGCTGTCCGGAATCTTGTTCTTGGAAAAAACGTCTACCTGGGCAAAAACATGATGCCCGAAAATGCCATAAAGCTTTCTTGCCTTGTTTAGGGTTATTTCGGAGTTTTCATTTTCGTACTTTGTCATCATCCTGCTTGTAACTCCGATTTTTTTGGAAAGCGCATTCAATGAATATCCAAGCTCTTCCCTTCTTTCCTTCAGCTTTTTTCCGGAGACTGCTGCTGTCAGGCCGGCCTGGCTTCTTTTGATGAACGGAAACTTATTGCTTATGCAATTGACAAATGTGAGGAGGTTAAGCGTGTATATTCCAAATCTAGTGTAAACAACATTTTCTTCCAAATTATCTCCTGCCTTGTCTGCTATTATTATGGGAGATGCGCTTATGTAGGCAGAGACAGAAAGCATTTCCTCGGTGTATTCTTTGCTTATCGAGTTGGCGTCTTCCAGTACCTTAATCAGAAGAATCTGCTCATTTCTTCTTGCCAGTATGTCAAAGCATGCCCTTGTCAGGTTTTTTATTACAAATCCTTTCTTAAGTAAGAAAATATTTACTTTGTCGAGTAGATTCTGTTTCATGTTACCCCACAGGAATCTATGGTTTAAAAATGTTGTTGTTCTTAAAATGTTTCTGCACTCGCAAATAGAAATTTGTCTTAAGAAATAGTAATATTTATAAAGTATGATAAATAATATAAGTATTACTTTATAAAATGCCCAAAAAAGGTATAACAAAAACAAGAATCAGCATTACTGTAGACATGGACATAGTTAAAATTCTAAATAAAGAATGCAATGAAAGGACTATGAAACTATCTAATTATATTCAAAAGTTAATTAAAATTGGATTGAAAAATGAAAAGTAAAAAATCACAAGTTGCATATTTTATGCTTGTAGGGTTAGTGTTAATAATCATTACCTCATTCTTGCTGTATTTAATGTCATTCGCACAAACTAATACTAATCAAGTTATTTCTAATGACTTGTTGCCTTTTGAAGTACAACCTTTTGTTTATAAATTTGAAAAATGTATTGAATTAACTACATTTGAGGCTATTAATGAAATAGGTTTGAACGGCGGATATTTAAAATTTGAAAAACCTTACTTTTCTGCTGAATCATTTAAAGCAAATTATGCAGCATACAATAGAACGATTACGCTTCCTTCATTAAATACAATTGAATTTTATTTGTCTGAGTATATCAAGACCAATATGCCAAAATGTCTAGATTTTACACAGTTTCCGGAATTTAAATTTAAAGATAATGGAATGCAAGTTAATTCCGCCATAGATAAATATTTTATAACAATAAAAATCGATTGGGACTTAAATTTAATAAAAGAATATCAAAATGTAAAATCTTCGTATCGTGTACCTGAAATATCCAAACAATTTTCTGCAAGTTTTTTGAATATTTACACTATTGCAGAATCTATTGCAATTAAATCTATTCTAGATCCTGACTATGTTGACGTAGTTTTTTTGCTAGGTCAGTTCACTAACATAACCTATTCCATCTACAATAATGAAACAGCTGTGTATCTTATTACTGATAATAATGTCGTAAAAAATAGTCAATACCAGTTCATATTTGCTACTAAAAACCCAGTTTAAATAATAAATAGAAATGATTAAAAATTCAAAAAAAATAGTTAATATAATTGTATTTTTTGTTATTCTCTCTCAGTATTCTATAGCTGCAGCTTCAGATAACAAAGGATTTTCCTATAGTAAAGAAGATATTCCAAAAATAGAACCTCCACTTCTTGATATAAGACTCGTTGACCCTTCACTTTATGATATACTTACAATTGACCAGTGGGCATTTGAAAACAATCTTGAAGTGCTTAGTGAAATAAATAAATATAAAAATGCAATTGATGCATTAGAAAGAAAATTTCCAAACCTTAATGCTCAGAATGGACACTTGAGGCTGTCAGGTAATTTACTAACCAATATGGATTTGAAAACTGGGAAGGGAGTTACATTAAACCCCAGCAAATTCAGAAGTGTAGTAGCAAAAAGTGATGGCACTTTTGATGTAACAGATGGGGAAATGCCTAATGGCGATGTTATAAAAGGAGATGCAGTTATATACGCAGATTCAATATTTATTAAAGGAGATGGCACGCTTACAAGCAAAAATTTTGATGTGCAAGGCACTAATTTCAAAAATACCTTAGTCCATCTCAAACAAGATGAAACTACCGTTTCTGGAAATGCGTTAGTAGAGGGAAATAATTTTATTGGGGTTGTAGGAGCAAGGTCAGATGGCAAGAATTGGTTTGATGATACTGGAACTCTTACTTTCACTCCAGACGGACCTATTTTTGGGTTAAGATCAGCCTATGTACTAGATCCATATGAAGAAGCTAAGGCAAGGGTTGGGTTAATGTCAACTTATGCCGGATACCAAGGTTCAGGTTCTGCGTCTGATAAAGGACCATTTCCTGCTAATGATAAACTTATTGGGAGAGGAAAACAAGAATTGTCTCGTTTGGCTAACGAGTTTTTAAAAGGGAGATTGCCTAATCAGTTTGACGAGGCTGGAAATTCTTTATTTAAAGATGGATATATCTTATTGGGGACCTTGGAAGAAGCACAGATATTCAAACAGACATACGCTCTTCTGCAACATACACCCATTTTAAACCAAATCCTTACTTTAGTAGTGGCGGTGCAGGCATTAATGCTGAAACTAACCAGCCAGGTTTTAGAAACATAGCATATACGGGCGTGGAAAACGTTATAGACCCATTGCATTTTAGACCAGAAGCTGTGACAGGAACAAAAAGCATTATAACTACTCCTTTTGGCTCAATTTCACAAACACAAAGAATTGGGAGTGAATCCGCGGCTAGCTCAGCGAACTATAAGACGTGGGTTGCTAGCGGTAGCACAAGTACAAGATACTCATTACAAAGATACCAATCTAATGAGAAGCCTTCGAAAGAAGAATTTGAAGCTCGTTATAGTTTTTATGGAAATGATTGGACAGTAGACACATCTTATTTGTCCACTACAACGAAAGTAAAAGATAGAGCAAGAGAGACCAGAAATGGTCTTGTGGTTAAATATATAAAACTGTTAGATAGTGGAATACTAGAAGTAACGGCAGATAGCGCTAAAAGGTCTCTTGGGTTTAATTATCAGCTTATGAAAATCGGCTACTTCGACCCTTATCCGCCCAAACCAACTCAAGCTAGCGAAAATTCACATGTTTCTATACTTTCAAACAGAGATTTTGAAGGAATAATAGTGCCTGCTACAAAAAAATAATTTTGGGGTTTAGGAAAGTAATTAAGAGACAGGCTTCTGATGGGCGAGCATTCCCTAAAAAACAAAATATATATACTAATTCCAACATCATGATAACATGCGCATAACAATTTCCGGAAAGGCGGGCGCGGGAAAAAGCACAGTAGCAAAGCTGCTCTCTGAAAAGCTAAGTTTGAAGCATTACTCCATAGGCGACCTGATGAGGGCGATGGCTTCCGACAAGGGAATCAGCCTGATAGAGCTGAACAAAATTGCTGAAAAGGACAAATCCATTGACTTTGAGCTTGACAACAAGCTGAAAGAGATGGGAAAAACAAAAGACAATTTTGTTGTTGATGGAAGGCTTACTGCACATTTCATTCCGAATGCCGATATCAGGGTATTTCTTGAGACTGATGACAAGGTAAGGGCTGAAAGAATCTTAAAAGACAGAAGGGAGCATGAGAAAAGCAATGATGTAGATGAGGTGGTGGAAAAAATCAGAAAAAGGGAGGAAAGCGAGAAGAAAAGGTACAGGCAGTATTATGGGGTGGATTATTCTGACAAAAAGCTGTATAATTTGGTTATAGACACGACAAGCCTTATGCCGAACGAGGTTGTTGAAAGGATTGTTGAGTTTGTAAAGGGGCAGAAATCTTTATAAACAAACATCAAGTCCGGAATCATTTCTATGGCAATATTAAAAAAGCATGACTTTGTGGAAATAAATTATACTGGAAGAACCAAAGATGACAATGCTATATTCGACACTACCGAAGAAGATGTTGCAAAAAAAGAAGGCGTTTATGACAAAAGCTCGCATTACCATCCTGCCGTGATTTGTCTTGGTGAAAATATGATGCTAAAGGCTGTGGAAGACTGGCTGATAGGCAAAGAAACAGGCAAGGAATACCAAATTGAAGTAAAGGCCGAGGATGCCTTTGGAAAAAAGAATGCCAAGCTGCTCCAGATGATACCCTTAAACAAGTTCAGGCAGCAGAATATACAGCCGGTTCCGGGCCTGCAATTGAACATTGACGGCATGTTTGGCGTTGTCAAGACAGTTGGGGGAGGGAGGTGCTATGTTGACTTCAACCATCCGCTGGCAGGAAAAGACTTGGTTTACAGCATAAACATCAAAAGGATAATAGAGGATGACTCTGAAAAGCTTAAGTCCTTTTTGGAACTTCATTTTCACATGCATGACGCGCAGGTTGAGCTCAAGGAAGGAAAAGCGATTGTGAAGTCAAAGCATGACATGCCAAAGGAAGCCCTTGAAGAGCTAAAGAAAATAGCTGGCATATTAGTGCCTGGCATAAAGGACATAGAATTTGCTAAAATAGAATAAATTTAAATACAAGTTATAACCATTATAAAGTTAATAAAAGGTGATTTGGTGGAGAGTTTTATAAAACACGCTACAGAATTGGCAGACAATGAGAACCCAAAAATTCTTTCTATGGACAAAAAGCCTGCAAGGGACGACAAAGCAACGCATGACATAGATGCAGAGCTTGAGCAGCTTCTGGCAAGGCAAAAGGCCACTATAAAGGTTGTTGGCTGCGGTGGAGGGGGCAATAACACAATAAACAGGATGACCGAGGTGGGAATTGTCGGAGTGGATACCGTAGCTGTCAACACCGATGCCCAGGACCTGCTTTATACTACCGCAAACAAAAAAATCCTGATAGGAAGAGAACTCACCAAGGGCATGGGAGCTGGCTCAGAGCCAAGATTGGGGGAGGAAGCTGCAAGAGAGCAGGAAGGGGAAATTAAAAAGTCATTGCAAGGATGCGACATGGTATTTGTCACTTGCGGCTTGGGAGGGGGGACCGGAACAGGAAGCGCTCCCGTAGTTGCCGATGTGGCAAAAAAGCTCGGCACATTAACTGTAGGAGTAGTCACAATGCCATTTTCCATGGAAGGGCACAGGAGATATGAAAATGCCGTTGTTGGCTTGGAAAAGCTGGAGCAGGTTGTCGATACATTGATAGTTATTCCAAATGACAAATTGCTGGAACTTGCTCCTGAACTGCCATTGCATACTGCTTTCAAAGTAGCTGATGAGATTTTGACAAATGCTGTTAAAGGCATTGCAGAGCTGGTAACAAAAGCTGGCTTGGTAAACCTTGACTTTGCCGACATAAGGGCAGTAATGAAAGGCGGCGGAGTGGCCTTGATTGGAGTTGGCGAAAGCGATACTGAAAACAGGGCTATAGAGGCTGTTGAGAAGGCAATAAATAACCCGCTGCTTGATGTTGACATTTCAGGGGCAAACGGCGCATTGATAAATGTGATCGGCGGCGAGGACATGACTCTTGATGAGGCAAGAAAAGTTGTTGAGACAATAACAGAGAAGCTGGATGAAGATGCAAGAGTCATATGGGGAGCACAAATCTACAAGGACATGGAAAAGACAATAAGGACAATGCTTATAGTTACTGGTGTCAAATCATCGCAGATATTCGGCTCAGACAAGAAAAAAAGCGACAAGAAGAAAAAAGAGATAGAGCAGCATTTGGGGATTGAGTTCTTGGACTAAATAATTTTCAAAATTTCCTCAGGCTTGACAATTTTTATTCCTTTATGTTCTTTCAATTTTAATAAATGATTATCATAAGTTATGATGCAATCAGAAGAAGATTCAATGGCACATTCTATTACTTTATTATCGTCAGGATCATCTTTTATGACATTTATTTTCTGTTTTGGTTCTATCAGCTTAGCAAAAAGCAATATTTTCTCAATGATATTCTTGGCTTCATTTTTGCTGTATTCAAAATCTCTTTCAAGGACTTCAATAGTCTCGTCCAAAATATCTTGTGTTGTAAATATTTCAGCATCTGAAAGAATCAATTTCTTCGATAGTTTATGCGCAACGCTATAGTCCCATTGAGTAGCTGAAATAAGAAAATTTGTATCCACAGTAACTTTCATTTTCATCTCTTTGATTTTCTTACCTTTTGGACTAGTTCAGGCACATCAGTCTCTTTGATACCTAGCCTTTCTGCTCTTTTTCTGCCCTCTAATGCAATTGCTCCTATTTCCTTAATTAAATCCTCTTTAGAGGGAATGGATACTTTTTTTAAGATTATTGTATCTTTCGCTGAAACAACGGAAAAAATAGT
>JACQSQ010000061.1 GCA_016211245.1 Candidatus Woesearchaeota archaeon | reverse complement strand
ACGAATTAAAAAATAAAAATTCTTTTTCTGTGATAAAAACCGTTGAAAATGAGCTGCTAAAGATAAAGCCCGACCAAAGGCTGCTTGTCGAGAGCGCTTTCAAATTTGCCGAGGCTCTTGGCAGGGATTCAAATAAAAAATTTCTAGTCGCGCTTGACAATATAGAAAACTTGCTTGACCTCAACAATTTTTCGCAGATAAAAGACGTTTTTTCCATAATAAATCTTGAGGGTGAAAATGCAAGATATATCGCAACCAGCTCTGCAATAAGGCAGTCTCTTGCCTCGCTGAAAAAATTTGAGTGCTATGAACTAAAAAATCTGGACAAGAAAGAGGCAGTTGAGCTTGCCGAAAGCATCATCGGTAAAAGCAGCGCAAGCGAGGAAATCTGGCAGTTAAGCCAGGGGCATCCCTTAGTGACAATACTGGTTTCTAAAAAATACAATGACACCAAGGACGTTAAAAAGGCATTCCTGATTGAGCTGCTGCAGAAAAACAATCCAATTTACAATTATTGCAGCGACTCGCTAAACTACTACTACAACAGGGCAAGAGGGCAAACCCTTCTCAAAACAATTCTTAAGGCTGTTGCAAATGAAGAGCTGAGGCTTAGCGAGATTGCAAAAAAAATCTATAGGAGCGCGCCTGTCACAAAAAGCATTCTTGAAAGGCTGATGGAAGTTGATGTGATACACAAGAAAGGTAACAAGTTCTATTTTTCCGATAACGTGCTCAGGATTTGGCTAAAACTAACTTCCCAGGGCTACGAGTTTGATGAGGTTCCTGATGACAAAATGCTGGACGAAATAAAGGAGGAATTATGAAAACAAATAAGCTTATGATAACAGGGGCATTGATTTTGTTGATTATAATCCCAATTGCATTTGCGCAAATTGCTTTGCCGCCTATATTTGGAACAATATTTGGAAATACGTGGGTTATATTGTTTATAAATTCATTCATCATATGGTTCATACTCTTCACGATTCAGGCTTTTGCCATAGGGCCAAAAGAAGGAAAGGAAAAGGCAGCAGTATGGGCAATAACGCTTATCTTGGCTCCTGTAATAGCAATTAGCTTTGGAGGCGGGGGAGATGGATACATCTGGCAAGTAGGCGCGCTTTCCAACATATTCAAAATAAAAGTTCTTGTAAACGGAGCGCTTATCTCGGTATTTGCATGGTTTGTGCTTGGGCTTCTTGACATAAAAACCCAGCAGCCCCAGGGAAGGATAGGATTGATAATTCTTGCAATTATCATTTCATTTTCGATTGCAATCAAGATAGGCCCAGATACATGGATTTGGTCCACTAATAATTTTGAAGCTGCCTGGGATTATTTATTTGGGCCAGAAAAAAATGACACTTTCAGAGGCACGCCTATAAAAGCTGGCGGAATTTTAAGGCCTGAAAACTACAGATTGTACATTTTCCTTGGCTCTGCTCTTTTATGGTCATGGTTCTTGTCATCATTCCTTAACCTTGGCAATAACCGGCTCTCGTACGCGATAGCCATATTGATTGCGGCAATACAGGCAAGAACAGGAACGCCAGTTGGAGCTGTTCTAGCATTGGCTGAGGCATTTTTCCTTTTGCTTGTTGGAAGGCAGATGGGCTCAGGAGGTGGCTGGAGCGGCTTGTTTGGCGTTGGTATCTCTATACTACTAGTAGAATTCGTATTTTGCAGCGTATTCGGAGCTTCTGCCTTATTCCAGTTTTTAGGGCAGACTATTGGGGGCATTTACATTGGAACACCGGGCGGCTGGATAGATTTTGGCACGCCATTTGATTTTCTCTGCAGAAATAATCCGTGCACGATTGTTGCATCTATAACTGGTGTGCCTGTTGCAGCTGCAGGAGGAGTTACAGGTCCATGTGGAGGTGGTGGAGGCGGCGGACCTAGGTGTGGAGATGGCAACTGTGACCCTGGCGAAGCAACATCATGCCCAAGAGATTGTGGTGGCAGCAGAGGGCGTCCAACCCCGCCAACAAACATCTCTTTTGGAAAATGGCTTTTGGGAGTTTTAGGGGTTATAGCACCCTTGGTAGGGTGGTGGATATTAAGACGAAGAGGAGTGCCTTAGCAGAATTAATAATGAAATCAATTCAAAACAAAACAGACGGAGAAAAAATGTGAAAAAATCCACAATAGCGTTTATATTAGGCTACCTAGTTTTGAATATTATAATCGCTCCTTACTTAGGATTGCCAAACATATTGCAGGTCCTTAAATGGCCTTTCCAAATGGCTTGGTATTACGGATGGACATATCCTTGGTACTTATTCAGCAATAATTTTGGTACCCTAATGTGGCTTGGACTTGGCCTTCTTTTCTTATTCAGCATACCAGTAGTAGGCCCGATAATGAGAAAAATAGCATGGTGGATATGGGTAAATCTTTTCTGGAGAATCATTAAATTTCCATTTAAGAGATGGAAGGAAGGCAGAAAAAAGAAGGGGCTGCGGGCAAGATACAGGGCGATAAGGGGCGCTTATTTTGCTATGCTGCTGCGTGATGCTGCCAGAAATATAATAAGAAATACTCCAGGATTCAGAAACAGGTACATCAAAATAAAAAATATAGCCGGAAGGGAGCCAGAGATTGTATTCAGAAACAGGATATTGTTCATGAGGCTTTTAGACCAGGAGCTAAGATTTGACATATTTTACACAAAATTCCTTTACATGAACGAGTTTCATCACAAGATTATAGAAAAAACCAGCAAAACTCACGGGTTTTTGAACCAGCAAGATCTTAAGAAACTCATTCTAGTTCTAAGATCTCAAAAAGGTAAAATACCTTTTGAATTAATAAATCCGGACGGAACAAGAGTACCTATAGAAGTTGGAGAAGGGGGTGATCAAGAAAGAATTCCACCATACCTCCCTTATAGTAAATATAAAAA
Organism: Candidatus Woesearchaeota archaeon; assembly: GCA_016211245.1. GTDB lineage: Archaea > Nanobdellota > Nanobdellia > Woesearchaeales > GW2011-AR4. Next base: position 6,821 of record JACQSQ010000061.1, on the reverse strand, counting down.
TTTTATAGGATGGAATTATTTGAACCAAGCGATTATTATGTATATGAACCATTTGATAGAGTTTTTCAAAATCCAAATCGAATTAGCAAAGAAAATCAGAAAAACTGGTGGTGATTTAGAATCTTTTTACAAGGAACTGATAGGAATAGCACAAAGCAAAATAACTACGGATGTAGCTAAAATTGAAGGGCAGATTAAGGTAAGTAAAGAACAATTTGATGATAGATTAAAAGATTACACCCCCCATTATACAATACGGGCGCATACCCTGAACATGTGGGACATGTTTAATTCATCCGGGAAGGCATACCACACTTACAGGTTCGCCAAAAGGGGTGCAAAGCATATCTATAAGGATAAAGACGGAAGAACTCTTAAGACAGTCACTGGTGAAATCGAGGAAGGGGAAGTCAATGATGATCACACTCAAGTTAATGTTTATGGGGAGTTTGCCGAGGATGTCAGAAAAGGCACTTGGCCTATAAGAAAGCTAAGAAACCCAAAAGAAGATACCATTCCGTTTCCTCCAGGAGAAAACATGGGGGAAATTGCCGAGTATTATGTAAGGGATTGGAGCGGATTTATCAGGGATTTCAGAAGCGGGCTTCGGCATCCGGGCTCCAGAAATGTGGCAGAGTATGTAGCTGAAGGGACTGGCGCATGGGCACTAGGAATATGGAAAGATAATGACATACCATGGGCTCCAAAAGGAGGCTCAGAGGCAAGCCCTGCATTTGACTTGAGAGTGCTTGCAAATCCTGGAATTTACTCCTGGCAAGGAAAAAGGAGATATAACAGCCCGGAAACTGATGTTCCGGAAGAAAACATGGAACCCCATATATCACAATATGGAATCAAGACATTTATACTAAGATTGATAGATAAAACCTCTGCAAGCGTTAAAGAGACAAAGGAATTCTTGGAGCAGGTATATCCTGCAGATACTGGAAAAGAATCAGGTGATATAAAAGAAATGAAAGGAGGAGGATGGGCAGTTGGCAGATTCTCTGACAAGGGAGGGCATCAATAATGCCGGAAATAAATCCAAATGAAATTGAGCAAGGGGAGGGAGCCATCAGCCAAGATATATCACCAGAATTCGATAAGCTTTCCGCATTAGTCCAAAGGCTCAATGCATTAAATGAAAGGGTAAACCAGCATGATGCCCCAAGAATAAATTTTGGAATCATTTTAGAAAATGAAAAATTGTTGGCTATTTATCACAAGGAATTTGGACATATATCAAAACAGGCAAGGTTCATAAAAATGTTCAGGCAGGAATTCATGAAAGATGTTAAAAGCAATCCTGAGCTTGCAACAAGCAGAATAAAAACACATTTTGCAGAGCTTACGCAGCTAATGCAGATGTTTGATCCAAAGGACATAGCAAGACTAAACAGAGCCTTATTGATGGCAAATAAGTCTGAAATAGATGAGTTAAATAAATGCATTGCAGACATCAGGGCATGGCCAAAATACAGGCTGACAAACAGGATAGAATTCTTCAGCAAAAGGCTTATGCTATATGTCAAAGGCGGAAAAGACGAAACTAACGGTGTTGAATACATAGGTTTGGGCACAGTATTCAAAGATGTTGAACTAGTAAAGCAAATGTTCAGCGTTTCCGAGATAAAAAAGTTGTGGACATACCGGCAGGAAATGCAGTTTTTCACTTGGGCAAGAGCCAACATCATGAAATCAATTCAAGAGCCCGGGTGGGAAGGATTCTATAGGTTTTATAAGAACTTAAGAAAAGGCCAGAATTACATCAAAGTCGTTAGGAATACGTTTGGAAATGAGGAGTTTGCGTCATATCTTGAAAGGCTGCCTGAGAGAATTCATGAGAACATACAAGCATGGATTGAAGAGCTTGGGATTTTATCCGATAAGCTCCATAATTTCACTTATCAAAACCAAAATGTGATACAGCCGGCTGTTGATGCCTTGCTCAGGCTATTTCAAAGCGCAATAGACAGGATAGCTTCCAGCAGGCTTCAGGCAAAAGAGCTGGATGACATTTTGGAGGCGTTGGAAAAGAGCATAGAGAGAAAACTGGAGGAAGCAAAAGGCAGGGTAGAAGCAATGAAAAGAGAATTCAACAGAATTGACGATAGGATAGCAGATGAGACGGCAGTTGTTATGCCAGCACTTTTTGATATGATGAACAGGGTTGGAAATGCGCCGGACAACAGGTTGAGAGGCATAGGAAAATTAGCTAAGATATTTGGCTCATGGCTGGATAGATTTTCAATTGATGCCCGAAGGTTTTTGGCAAAGCCCGTTGTTCCTATTGGGCGAGTTTTCTTTGAAGCTGCACAAACAGACAGGCTGGCTGCTACTGAATTCCGATTATTAAACATGTCCCTCATAGACCCAAACGTTGAATTTGTGATTAACGCTTTAGAGCAGAGAATAAGCCAAAGATTAGAGCCGCTATTAAAAGAAAGCGTTGATTTCATCAGGCAAAATGATGGAAGTTTTGCAGTGCCAGTAAGCAGTGCTGAAGATTTGCTGCCTGAAGTCAAGCAAATAGTTTTGCAGCTTCAGAGAGAAATTGAAGAAGAATTTAGAAAAGAGGGAGTGGACCCATCAAAGCCACTCTTCGGATAGGTGATTAGAATGGTGCATGAAGAAGCGTCTCCGGCTGGAAGCCAAGAAACCTCGCCAATCAGAGAAACAGTCTGGACAAACACATTCAATATTGTTAAGCAAGGATTTGGAAGGCTCAATAGGTTTAGATACAGAACTCCTCCAGGCCAGGCAGCTCCAATAAAAGAATGGATGAAACAGTTAATCTCATGGAACGAGGTTTTGATAGAGAAGCTGACAATGATAGAAAGCAAGTGGAAACTGATGGACAAATTTTTATGGGATCCTCCACAAACAATATTAAGTTTATATCAAGAAATAGGGCATTATGACGATCCAAATGTTGTTAAACTTGAAATAGGGGAAGTTTTAACTGGAAGTGGATTCGGTTATAGTGAATCCAGAGGAGGATTTTATTTAGACCCTTTTAAAGTTAAATGGAATGATGGCAACAAGGAAGATATTTATTATTTTGGTCTGCCCAATATTAAAACATTAATAGATAGGTGGGATGATATTAGTACACAAGCAGAAAACAACCTGGTCCAAGAATCTCGTGCAGATGCATCTGTTAGAAGGTATTTAACATTACTTAGGGATAAAGTAAAAGAAATTATAACACAAGTTAATACTATTGAGAGTACGCATCACCAAAACTTGCTTCATATAGATACAAAGCATAGAGAATTAGCAAACTATAGGGGAGATTATATTGAATTAACCAGGGCCTACAGCGAGTATATTAGGTTTAAGCATATCTATAAAGTCATTAAGCCATTTATAATTGAAGGGGAAAAACCCGTATATTTTAACCCGGACGATAACCCGTACGTAAATGAACTAAAAAAAATAAATGAAGAAATACCATTAATTAATGAAGACCAGCTAACACAAGATGCAGAAGAGCTGGAAAAAAGAAAAAACATGCTTGACAGATATATTAAAAATCTGCAAGCCCAAGCTTCAGAAAGAAGATTTGAGGAGTATATTGACTATTTAATTCAAACGGCATTGAGAAAGTCGGAGTTTTACACAAAGTTAAAAGATCAACTTCCAACAGACGAGCTCAATGATTTTCTGCTGCAATTTCGTGAGCTGACTCGGCAAACTGTAATAATAAGGTCCAATCTAAAGCCTGAATATATCGGAGCCTTAAAGGGACAGGCTCTAAACCAAATAAAAAGCGAGCTATTAAAGCTTAAGCTCAAGGAAGATGATGCAACCAATTTCATTGACTTTTTGATTTCGAGAACTCAGCCTTTCACAAGAATAAGGGGGTGGGGGGATTTTCAGGACAGAAAAAGCAAGGTATTTGCCGCAATAAAAAAATTGCTGGATGAGTTGGGGGGAATAGACATAGACGATGAAATCTTGCATCCGGAGCTACATGACATGGTGGAGGAAGTTTTTGAGTACTCTGTTATCGACAGGGAGATAAGGGAAAGGATATTGCTGGAAAGGATGTCCAAGCTTAAAAATAAACTGAATATTGAAGGAGATGAAATAATAGAACTTACTAAAGAGTTTATTCAAAAACAATTGCCTGAATTTATCAATGCAATCAGGGCGCAATATGAAGAGATTGAGAGAATAAAAACGTCGCTTGAGAAGATTACCCAGGAACTCAATAACACAGAACAAGAGTTAAATGACAAAAGAGAGCAATTGGGTCATTTAGAAGACTTGAAAAGAAGGAAGGCGGAATTGGAAAGGGACATAACTCAATTTAGCCCTAAACATCCAAACTTTTACCAAAAGGAAGATGAAGCTGGATACGGGCTTGATGAGAATGGTTATCCGCTAGAGATCGACCATGACGGTACTGTGTTATTGGACAAATGGTGGTATGAAATCGGAAAAAACGCATGGCAGCTATACCTCATTTCCCGCAAGCCAGGAGGAAAGAGGATAATAGAGAAAATAAGGGAGATTACAGAAGGCGAGGAGAGCATAAAGACGGTAGAGAAAGTAAGGGTTATTTTGAAAGATGGGGATAATAGGAGAGCGGCTACTAGAGTAAGAAACCTTTTAAGCAGCGAGAGCAATAAAGGCATAATCAAAAAAATAAGGGAAAGTTTAGAAAATCCTGATCATGAAAATGCCGCGGACCCGCATACCAGCAGAATAGAAGAAGTAAGAAAAGTTGTAGAGTACGAAGGAAGGAGGGTTGGCATAAGAAAAGTAGACAAGAGATTTACAACAGACCAGGCATATCTGGATTTGCTTGAAATGTCTGTTTACATCTACAATGAGGTTGATGCCGTTAGAGACGATTTAAGAGATGGAAGATATCATCCATATAGCAAATCCACCACAGACTACATATTCCACGCAGAAGGTGGGTTAGACATAGATGTAAATAAGCTAACCATTCCAAGTGAGATACTAAAAGAGCCTATAAGGTTAGAATTCAATCCTTTTAATATGCACAGTGATTATGGCTATGTAAAGGCAAGGCCAAGCTATTTTAATAGAGGGGTGCCAAAAGAAGAAATACAGGTTACAAGAAAGTATATTTACAAAGATGTGGTAGTAGACAAGAGGAAATCTGGGGAAACTGCCCCTAAGCTTGTGTTGAGATATAACAAAGAGCTGTATAAAAACCCAGACAAGTGGCCGGAAAGGAAGCCAACAAACCTTAATCCGGCTTTTGACAGAAGGGCAATTAACAGAAAAGTCCCGTTCATACATTGGGGCAGAATGATGTATTACGAAGAACCTGATGGAATAAACAAATGGTCAGAGAATCCCTACCCCCACATATCGACAAGAGGATTGGCAAAGTATATCATATACTGGATAGCAGTAAGAACCAATAATCTGGCAGAGGCTATTGAAGCGGCAGAAAGCGAAAAAGGATACGACATCGGCATTCGACGACCTATAGTTGGCGGGCCTTTCGTAAAAAACCCATTCAAGGACATAATAAGCATGGGAGGGCATTAAATCTATTCCTAATTCAGAAACCGAAAACTATTTAAATAATTGGTTACCTAATAGGTAACTATGAATGAAATACCGCAGTACTGCTTAAGAGCCTATGCCTTGTTCTATGCAAAGCACGGCTCAAGAGAACCGTTTAAGCAGGCAGAGTTAGACTGGATTGTAAGCCAGAGCATGAAGAAGAAGATATTCTCAATATTATTGAGATCAGGATGGATAATAAAGGCGTCAAGGGACTCTTACAGGTGCATAGAGCCTGAAAATGCAATCAAAGGCTTATTGGAGTTTAAAGCCTCAAAAGTAATCAAGGAAGCCAAAAAACCTTACGCTTTAACAAATTTATCAGCGATAGAGATATGGTCTGACTATTCATACATACAGAGAGGCGTGGAAAAATCTCCTTATTTCATCAAAGTGTTGAGAAAAGACTTAGGATACTGGAAGGGCTTATTCAATAAAAATAGCATACCGAATTATGTAAAAGAGGGCTCAACAATCGGCGAATATGTTATTTTGATCCCTGTTGATGATGTCAAATCTGTTGATAAGGATGGCTTAAAGGTTGAGCAATTGAGGGAATCATTAAAAACAGCCAAATCAAACGAAATGTATTCATATGCCTACAACTACATGAGGAAAAAATATGGAACTACTTCAGCTTAGGGAAAAGGAAATTTTTGACACCCTTAAGAAGATAAAGAATCAAAAATTTGCATTGATAGGGGGCTATGCGGTAAATGCGTATGCCCTTCCCAGATTTTCTGTTGATTGTGACATAGTGACAGAAAACAAGGCTGAAACAGAAAAAAATAGCAAAAGAGCTTGATAAATTAGGCTACAAAAGAGCAAAAGATACAGATTTTGGCCCGTACTCCGGGGATTTTCTCAGGTACGAAAAAACAATTAGAAAAAATTTCACAGTCAGCTTCGATATTTTGGTTAAAAATGTTTATGACAGGCAGACAAAAGCCATGTTTGCCGCAGAATGGGTTTTTAGGAATTCTGCATTGAGAACTCTAAAAGGGAAAACTATTGCGGAAGAATTAAAACTAAGGATTGTAAAGCCGGATGCATTGGTCGTTATGAAGTTTGTAAGCTGCAGGAATGCTGATATTAGGGACATTTTTATGCTGATGCCTAAAGTCAAAGATTTCGAATGGGTTAAAAGAGAAATAGCAGAAAGAGTGGATTTTAATGATAGATTTTTAAAAATAAAGGAAAAGATTAATTCAACGCAATTCAAGGATAACCTTCAAGGAGTTTACGGGCATATTGACAATAAATTGTTT
>JACQSQ010000062.1 GCA_016211245.1 Candidatus Woesearchaeota archaeon | reverse complement strand
TTGGAATTCTTTGCGTTCTGCATCAATGAATTTATCAAAACATTCTGCTGCCTGCTCCATTCCTTATCGGAGTGTGTTCGGACATAGTTCGCCCAGTATTCGACAAAATTCATCCTTTCTTCCTTATTATCTTTTCCTGGCTTTAGATATTTCATTTTCGGCTTATTAACCTGCCCTTATATTTATTAATCTTTTGAGTATCGAGATGATTTTTAAACATTTCCTCCATATGTTTGGCATCTTCAATGTCCTTTTCGGATTTAAGATAATTTCTCTTAAACGCAATCTGCCTTTCAATTGATGAGATGAAAATATCACCGACAGTTGTCATAGCAGTTATCCTATCCACGAAACTTTCTTTGTCAAGCGGTTTTTTAGCGACTTTTACTTCAAAGTTCGGGATAGTGGCGCCTTCCAATGCGAATCTCGCAGCCAATCCATCCGCAAGATATCCATATATTTCACTCTCACTCTCGGAATTTAAGCACCAGAAGCCTTCTTTCTGCAATTCCAGGTATAATCTGCTGAAAGAGCCTTTGTCAATCTCTTTTATAAATATATCCACATCCTCTGTTGTTCTGGATCTACCAAGTAATATTGCTACATAGCCGCTTATTACAACGTAATCAGTGTGCTTCTTAAGAATGCCTATAAATCTGAAAACTAGCTTGTCCAATTCATTGATTTCCTTATCCAGTTTTATTGTATTCTTATTCACAAATTCCATAACTAGACGTAAGCGCAAATACATTTAATAATCTGTTGGTTTTACATGCAAGAATGGAAACAAAACTATTCCACAATTTCAATGAAATAACATTCAAGCCAAAATTCATAGAAAGGTATTCCAAACTAACAAATTGGGAGGAATTCAGGCAATGCTCTTTGTCATTTCTAAACCGCTCGATACGCACCAACACATTAAAAATGCCAATAAAACAATTAAAAGAACGCTTGGAAAAGAACTGGACATTGGAGCAAATACCGTGGTGCAAGGAAGGATTCTGGATTGAGCACAGGCAAAAGGAAAGAAGGGATATTGGTAATTTAATCGAGCATTCTTTAGGATATTTCTATTTGCAGGAAGCAGCATCAATGATTCCGCCGATTGTCTTGGAGCCAAAGCCGCATGAGATTGTGTTGGATATTGCAGCATCTCCAGGCTCAAAAACAACCCAGATAGCGCAGTACATGGAAAACAAGGGAATTTTGATAGCAAATGACTACACAATTGACAGGATGAAGCCATTATCAATAAATCTTCAAAGATGCGGCGTTTCAAATGCCGTAATAACATTGATGGAAGGGCAGAGGTTCAAAAAGTCCGGAATAGAATTTGACAGGGTATTGGTTGATGCCCCGTGCTCTGGAACCGGCACCATAAGGAAGAGCCTGAAAACATTAAGGATTTGGAATCCAGACATGGTAAGAAGATTGTCTATAACTCAAAAGCAGCTGATTGAGACGGGATTTAATTTATTAAAGGAGAACGGCACTTTGGTTTATTCAACCTGCTCTTTGGAGCCGGAAGAAAATGAGGAAGTTGTACATTTCCTGATTAATAAATATGAAAATGCTAAATTAGAGGAAATTAAACTGAATTTAAAAAAATCTCCTTCAATAACTGAATTTGAGAATAAAAAATATTCCGATGAAGTCAAAAAGTGCTTAAGAATCTGGCCGCAGGACAATGATACTGAAGGGTTTTTTGTTGCGAAGATAAGAAAAATTTAATCCTTTATCTTCATATCAACTAGCATTTTATCGATGATGCCCTCTACTAGCTCAAGATTTATATTTTTGTAGCCCTTTTCAATCCTTAACATTAATTCACTCTTAACTTTATTAATTATTTTGCTTTTGATGTAGGATATATCTTTCTCCTGAAGTGTCCTATTGACAGGATTAATTTTTTCCCTGTATCTTCTAGCTATTTCCATAGAGGCTAACAGTTCCTTATCATAATATTTCCTTAAAATATCATCAATTACTACCATTTCAAGAATTTTATGAACTGCGGCATTTGCTATATTCCCAATAAACAAATCAATGAGCATGTTTCTGTTTTGAGCCATTTTTGATTCCTGCCAATATGTCGTTGAAAATTTTATTATGCAATTCTTTATATTTCTTTAAAAATTCCCTGTCCAATAAATTTTCTTTTATATTTATGACTGCCTCTTTGCCAAAATAATTATCAATTTCGGCATCTACAGCTTCTGGGCTTATTTTCTTATTTTCCATGAATAGCTTTATGGCAATTAAATTCCTTGTTAATTTGTATTTTTCATGTCCTGCCAAAAAATCAAAGTTATCTATCAGTGCTTTGCTTTCTAGCAGATGCAAGTCCAACAGCTTGTAATTTACCTCATTTTTGGTTTTAAATAAAACTCTTCCCTTGGAAACAAATTTGCTTAACATCATCTGAAACAATGGGTCTGTGTTTAATCCTCTAATAAGAGGCTTAAAGCCTATGGCTATCACATGAAGCCCAATCCCAAATTTTTTTTCAAAGTGATTTTCAATAGATTTAGCGTCTATTTTTTTGTCTGTTGTCAATAAAACATCAATATCCTTAAAATCAAAGCCTTTTTCCAAGAAAGAGCCTGTAATTATCACATTATCAAAATCCTCAAAGTAATTCAGAATTTCTGCTACAATAATATTTTTTATAGGCTCCAGACTATCAACTTTGTAATAATATGGTTTAGGCTTTGCTTTTTCCAGTACAGGCTTTATCAAGACAGTTGCGCCTAATTCAAATCCCGGCATTCTTTCTTTTGGGATGTAAATCTGGTCCATTCTTGTTCCTTTGCTTATTCTGCTTATCAGCTCTACCATATTACGTAAAAATACGTAGTAATATTTAAAGGTTTAGGTTTTATTATGGAATTTATTATAAAACAAAGCCTGATAATCTGACCGCAGGATAATCAATCTGCTAAATATTAAAATTTTAGATTTTTTCATAAGGCTAGCATAAACAAGATGGTATAACCAAAGTCCAACAAATATATTATCACTTCTTAGTGGTATATTTAGAAAGCTTTATAAATAAATTTGCTTACTTTATATATAAAATGCCGTACTCAGCTGAGGATTTAGAAACCAGACTAAGGTTAGTTGTGAAAGAGCTAAAAGAATTCCCTACTGAAGAGACTTTAATGGAAGTTCCGTATTGGAGTGAATTGCTCCAAAATATTATTAGTACTTTTGGAAGTTTAGAGGCTGCCTATCAAAGAATAGGGAAAGGTGTGATTAAAGAACATTATGTTCCATTTCCAAGCGAAGAGCAGATCGAAGCCACAACTCAAATTCTGGAAAAGCCAAGAATTCTTATCAGAGACGAAGCGGGTAGTGGAAAAACTGCGCCTGTAATCCACGCAATTTACGCGCTAGAACAGTTGGTGGAATCTGGAAGAATAAACACATTGTATGTAGGACCGACTTATGTTATCAGCAGCGTGGAAGCTAAGTTGCGAGCGTATGCTACAGAACCCAGAAGTTATATCACAATTACAAGTTCGAACAGAAGAGCAACTATCCAGCAATTGGAACAAGGAATTCGTGATGGAATCTTAGATACTGCTTTAGTGACTTACGATGCGATATTCAGACCTCTGCCAACCTCCGATATAGACACTATAGCAAGAAATGAAACAGAGCCGAATGGAAGAGAACTTGCAGACGAACAGCTAGTTGACAGATTGGTTGGAATTTTCTCATCGGGTAAAGCGCCGTTTTTGCTGATTGGTGATGAAATCCACCATATAGCAAACCCTGGCTCAAGGAGATCGCAAGCATTTAGAAAACTGGCATTAAGTTCTGATAGATTCATAGCAATGACAGGAACACCGTTTCCAGACAGTTTGGATGACATCTATGAATTGATGTCTTTAATCGACAATGAAGATTATCCAACAGCGGATGACGCAAGGAAAGCATACCAAGACAATCCAAAATTGATACGAATGTTCTTGCACAGATTTGGGAAGAATCCTGTCGTCAGATTAACCGATATAGAAGGCATGCCTAAATTAAATGGCCCTCAATTCAATTGGTTTGACTTCAGCGAGTTGGAACTGGACATACACAATACCTTTCTGAATTACCGCGAGTTTAATAGTACAGAAAGGTTTGTTCTTTTGCGGCTTACAGACACAGACTCCAGATTGGTGCTGCCAGAAAATTACGCAGGCAGTTATGCTATGAGGCAGAAGCTCGCTGATTTTTTTGCGATTCATCAAGGATTGAGGGAAAAAATTTTGGCAGCAGAATCAACAAAATACAAAAAACTTGACGAGCTGGTAGACGCCTGCATAGCAAGAGGCGAAAAGATTGTTATTTTCTCAAAGTATAGGGAAGGCATAACAGAAGCATTAGAGAGTCGATATGCAAGGTATGGAGCTTTGAGGATAGATGGAAGCGTTGATGCTGACCCCCATGGCAAAAGATTTAGTGATAGGGACATTAAGAGATTAACATTTCAAACAAATCCTGATGCGAAAGTTATGATAATAACAGATGCATTAAGGGAGGGACAAGATCTACATACAGCAAATAATTTGGCATTCTTGCACATGGATCTATCGCCTGGAAGAAATGACCAATTGATAGGCAGATTATGGAGGCGTGGGCAAACAAGAGATGTTAACGTTTTTGTATTGGGGACGGCGGGCACACCGGATTATGGTGTTTACTTGACTGATTCTGGAAAACGAGATGGAATTATGCTTGTAGATTATGGAGTAGAATTGACTCAGAATCTTAAGTCAGTTCTTGAGAGGGACACACCACTAGACAGGCAGCCTTTCCTTGGAGTATATCTCCAGAATTCCCACACAGTAGTCAGGAACATGAGCGGCTTTATGATAGGGAGAGGGCCTCAATCAAACCGGGCTTTCCTGGATTTTGGCGAAAACGCAAGGCTATACGCAATGAATTACAATCACCAATGGGTTTACTCTTACTCTGCCCATACTGCCAGGCTCATAAAATTATTGGTAAATGAGATTGAATCAGAGGGCTCAAGCCTTGAGAGAATAATAGATTTGGGCTCAGGTCCTGCCACAGTTTCCAGAGTTCTGCATAAACCAACTTATTGTGTGGATATGAACAAATACCAGATTGAGTTTGGAAGAAAAGAATGCCAAAAATTGGGATTTGATATTGAAACTCAGGTTGGATACACAGAAAATCTTGAAGGCATTGCATCGCAGCAATTTGACTTGGCAGTTCTTTCATTAGCGCTTCATTACGGAAACACTGAAAAGGGCGACAGAAAAAAAACTTTGCTGGAAGCGCACAGGGTCATAAAACCGAATGGCTATCTGGTACTAACCTTGCCGGCAAACATTGTCCAGGGAGATGGGGTAAAAATGCTCGAGGAAGGTTTAGATAAGTTGGGCTTTGATGTTATACGTATGAGGACAGGACAGGTGTTTGCTCCTGACTCAGAAGACTATCAAGTCTATGTCGCTGTATGCAGAAGAAGGGAAGCGAATAACAATCCTGAGCTGTATAATAACACCCAATACAATGACTTGTTTGCATTGAATCCTGAATTTGGTTACTCAGAAAAGCCAAAAAAGAGGAACGGGGGCTGCAATGGGCCAGCAATTAACCCATACAGAAGGGAAATATTGGACAGGTTCAAATTCGTTAATTCGGGGCACGAGTTGCAAGGAGACAATTCTCAGCTTCCGGCACCAGCAGCTCCGGCTGAGTCAGTCAAGCCTAGTAGCAAGCCTGTTTCAATTATTGATTTGCTTAGAAGCACTCTCGGAAATCCAAAAAATGGCAAATAAATTTTTGAGTCTTGAGGAAAGGGCACAATTGATGCACTTAGAACTCTCTGGTGTAGGAAGGATGGCTGTTAGAAAATTCGAAGATGCTTTCACCGAATATGCATCAGGTGAAACTTTATCACCCCCTCCTGAGATCAGATCTGTCTTGGAGCAAAGCGGTTTAGAAGCCAAAGAGCAGCAAAGAATTAGAGATTACCTCTTTCTCCAGTGCGCTATAAACTCTGCCCCAAGAATTGCAGTGGAATTTGTAGCAGCATTCGACCAGAGCAAGTACAATCCGCTTTACACTCTCGAGGGCTTCCTAACATCTTGGGATCCAAGCGCTAAGGCATTTGTGAAAGGGGAAGAGGATCTTGGGCCATATAGTTTTGTTATTCGGGGAATTATCGATTTGCTTGAAAGAAGCCATGAGCTGAGCGGCTATTTATATGGCGCTGCAGATTTGAGTTTTTTGGAGGGGATTGAAGGGTTTTCCAGAATCGGGATCACAAGCATAGTAGCGCATAATCCATATATCATAAAAGAACTTTTTATCGGAGCATTGCCTGACGGATTGAAAGCGCAAGTTGCAGAGATTGCCTCAGACAAGAGACTGGCTAATGAAGGGGGCAACATCTTCTTAGATATGTTCCCGAGATTCAGGGAATCAAGAAGATTCAATCTGGAAAATTTTCTGAAATATTTTAATATTGACAAGGAAGAATTTGTCCACCACAGAACTCAAGAGGGAAGCCACTACCACATGCAAAGAAGGCTTCAGAGGCTATATGGCACTAAATGGTTTAATGGATTTTATGAATTGCTTGATGAGCCTGTAAAATCAAGAGTTATGACTCTCGCCAGCGAAATTGGCAAAAAAGGGACAACTGAAGAAGAGAAGATTAGGCTGCTGGAGACTATTGCAAATGAAAATGGGCTGAAAGTTTTATATATGTTTGCAGACGGCGGCAGTGATATTGGAGACATGCTTGTTGCGCTTAACATACACAAGCTTACTCCGGATGAATTTAAGCTGCTGGGTGAAGTGACAATGGGTGGCAAAGGCTCCATTAGAAGATATTTGGGAAAATGTAGGTTTAGGGTTCCTGACACAGACATAAGTTATGATTGGAGGCGCGGCTTGTTAAAAGTCTGTGAAGGCATTGACCCAAGATCTTTTAGGCCTGAGGAGGTTGCCGGCGCAATATTAATCAACAAAGCAGTGCAGAGTTATGCTGCGGATTTTGCAACAGACAAGCCAGGAACATTAGCCAATATCAGGGCTGAAATCGAAGGAACTGATAACCCTGTTTACCGCGCAGTTATATACAGGGTATTGCGGCACTATGAACTAAGATTGAAGGTTGGCCAAGTTAGAGGACTCGTTGATAGATTGATTGTAGTTTCTTAATACTATTTTAAAGTAGTAAAATCCGAAAGTTTTAAAAATGGTTGTGCATTACTTTACTTAATGATAGATAGGAAATTTTTTGAAAGACCTGCATCACAAGTTGCTAAAGATTTGCAAGGCATGATTATAGTTGATTTTGTTAGCCCCAGTGATATTAGAGCAGGAACAATAGTAGAAGCAGAGCCATATAATGCGCCGCATGAAGGCAGAGGCAAAGATGTTTTTAATCAGGAAGCAGGCAAAGTAGACGTTTTTGCAAGCAGACGTGGACCAATTCCAGTGATAACTGCGCATAGTGGCGATAAATCTGGCTTGGTAACAATAACAGAAGTGTCGTATGGGGGTAATAGTATATACAGTAGGGAAATAGCAGGAACTTTCAGATTTGATGAGAAAAAAGGACTTTTTGTTGGGGATGAAAGCGGCCTATATATTGGCCCTAGTCCTGTTAATTATGGGAAATTTGGAGTTGTAGCAAGAGTAACACATCCTACTGGTGGAGCTCCTAACAGACTTAATGTTGTTAAATTGAGCTATTAAACTACCAAAAATTTACAAATTTTATTTTTTTAAAGATTAAAGAAATCAGCGTCTGGCCAAGTCTTTTCCTTTTACCATTAAATAAGTCCTTATAATCTCTGCCCTGTAATTTTCTCCGATTACCTCTCCTTTTTGTGCCATGCTTCCAAGTTCTGCTGTTTCTTTATGTGTCAAGTTCGCATTAACTGCTCTTTTGAGCTGCTCCAGACTGTCTGGAGTCAATCTGAATTTTCTATTGACTATCTGTTCGTAAAGTTTTCCATATTGCTGCCTTGTTCCTTCTCTTACTTCACCTTGCTGAATTCTTTGATAAGCAGCTTTCACAATGCCATTAACATCGTCAAAATTAACTATCAAATAATTTGCAGCAGCCACAGGTCCCATTATTTCCGGCACAAAACGATCGCAGTCTTTGACTCGTTCTGTAACAAAAAATCCCTGGAATAGCCTAACAATTGTTCCTTGATGATAATCTCCCCTATTTCTCAAAAATTCTTCTGTTGCAGTCGTGACATACTCATCTATTGTAAATTTATCAGGCAGTCTTTGAGAAATGGGGTGCAATCTTGCCCTTTCATAATCATTTGCCAAAGCTACTACTCTTCCCTTAACTTTAGATTCTATGGGTTTATCTCTTAACAAATAACTAAGGCATGTCGCATAGAAAGCTATATCTCTTGAAGGATCATCCCTATGTTGAACTACCCATCTGATTGCGTTTGGCACCTGCTCTATAGTTTGCAGCTGTCTGTAATCAAACCCATGCAAAAAAGTCTTGCCGCCAGCTAAGTATTCCTGAACTTCTCTTCTAACTCTTTTGTTCCTTTTTGCAACTATTTTATGCATGAAGCCAAGCAAGCTCATTGCATCAACTTCGCAGCCAAGGTCCCTTATTTGCGCTAAAAGTCCAGGGGTAAGGATTTGCCTTAATAATCTGGTATTGTGGCTTATGTACTTTGAATCATCAGATGGTTCGCTAAACAACTCACTAACCAATTCGTGCTTGTGCGCTCTCAGATAATCAAATAGTTCTGCATGAATTTGCGCTTCATAGTGTTTTCCTGGTTTTGGCGGTTTCCCAGGCCCTGTAGGAGTTCTTGGTCTACCATCAGATGGTTTCTTAACTACAGGATCTGTAGGAACTATGGCAACTCCTTCAAATTCCCTTAAGACATCATCAAGCGTGTAGGTTTGTGCGCTGCTCATTGCATCTAAATGGGTCTTGCCTGTTGCCAATACATACAACTCTTTTTTGCTGTTTGGTACTACAAATCTGAGAACAAGCCTATCTGGCAATTCTGACCTATCAACTGCCTCCTCTAAGCCTGCCACACTGCCTTCCCGTAAAGCTTTAAGGATGAATCTAATATTACCAGTGGAAAGCTCCTGCGGATCCATCTTTTGCCTTCTTATAATTTCATATACTGGATCTACATTAAAATCTTCACGCTGTACAAGCTGCTCTGCTGTAATTGTTGTTTTTGCCATTTTATTTTCTAAGTTGAGCGCTTTGTTTGTAAATACCTCTCCCGGGTTTTTCTATCTGGCCATGCTTCATTAAAACTCCCATATAGCTGTCTCCGAGGTTACTTGGACCTTTAGCTAGGACATTTTGGAAATACTCGACTAGATTCTGGGGCATGAGTGATGAAACTCTTTTGAATGCGTCTGCTCTCTTTGTGCCTTCCAGATTATTTCCTATTGCGATTGCCAAAGCTGGAATAAGCAGCACTGTTCTCAAATCATAAATTTGGCCTATAAATTGCCTTGGGTCGTCGCTAATGGAGTATCCAAGCTCTCTTGCACATGCAGCTAGTGATGCATAGCACTGTTGCACATCAGAAGGCATATCTTTTCCTTTGTAGGTTCTGCCCCGCTCTCTAGTTGTTGCTCTCTTTGATGTTGTGTCTGCTGCAGCAACCCTGTTTTCAAGCGGCAATCCGTCTGTATTTGTTTCGCTTACTATGTCTATCCTCAATCCAAGCTGCGAGAAAACGTATTTTGTTTGCGAGTGATAAATTGCTTCGCGCAGCATTCGTTGTATGTCTCTAAGCCTTTGTGGATCTGCCCCTGATGTCGGAATCTTCAAATCGTACTGCACCATATCATTATTGTTTGTTCTCTCGACATCGCCTTTTACAGTTTCTGTCAGATTTACCAGCTCGTCATGAACATGGGCCACTAACGAATTTTCAAGAAATGTCGAATATCTCTCTTCAGGACTTCTGTACTTTATTGGCAGCGTTAAGCTAACCCTATGAGTATTATCAGCTGCAGAACTGGTCAATAAATAATGAACTTGTGTGTCTCTAAGAACATCCCTAAATTGCTCAACAAGCTTGACTGTTTCGTCATAGCGTCTTTGCAATGCCCCAAATCTTTGCAGTATTTCTCTTGCTTGAGCACCAACTTCTATCAGCGGATTCTCTTGGGCTGCCGCAACCGCCTTCTTGGCTAAATCGTATTGCCCTTTTATATCTTGGTATTCCTGCATTCTCTCGAATGGTGTTCCTGCTAAGTCCATGGCTTGCCTTAAGCTTTCAGTATCAAAGCCGCTCTCCTTGTGCAAAGGTGCCATTAGGGATTCGTATCGAGAAATTAATTGCTCTAACCGTGGAAATTCTATTTTTTTAAGTCGTTGTACAAAATCAGCATTTATTTTTGAAGATGTTATTGGCTCGTAGGGAACTTCCACAACCTCAAACCCTTTCTTACTGATAAGTCCCCTATCAATTGCTAGCTGGTGCTGTGCTTGTAGTAATCTCTCTTCCTCTGCTCGGTAGCGTCGGATTTCTCTGTGCAAACCTTGATTTTGTTCACTTAATCTTGATATTCCGCTTTCAAGTTTTTCTACCCTTCCTTCGAGTTGTAGTCTTGCAACTACTGAACTGCTAAGGTCGGCTCTAAGAACTTCTACTGCCATTTGAGAAGCTAAATAAAATCTCTCATAATCTTCGCCCCTAGATACGCCATCTCTTGGCGCTAATACCGCGTCTGTTGCTTCATTCTTTTCAGGATGATTGGGTGGTGAGCTGCCGAAATTAACAATACTCAGTCTTATACGAGACTTATTTACATAATCAACTAGAGTAGCCCTTAATGCCTCATCAGGAACAGACTCTCGTTTACTTACAATTATTAATCCCCTCTCACGATCGTAAGTTGCGTGGGTGCCTGGAAACAAACGTGGATTTCTTTTAAGCCTAGCGTCTAGAGACCTCAATATAGTACGAACTCCCCCCATGTTATCAGTATCTGGGCGCAAAGTTGCAACTTTATATAATCCAGCTAATGTCATTTATTATCGCCACTAAGTAGTAATAACTAATATATAAAGGTTGCGATATATGGTGTACACTGTCTTAGAATCGTGCCCACATCATTTAATAGAAATTCCATTAACGCTGAACATTAACAAAAATCAATAAACTATAAAGCAAAACAATACTCGGCTTGTTTGAGGATTTTTGCAATATTAATAAATAACGCTTAAATTAAAAAAAGGATAAATAAAATAATCCTAAGCCCTTCCC
>JACQSQ010000058.1 GCA_016211245.1 Candidatus Woesearchaeota archaeon | reverse complement strand
TATTGGTAGACTGTGAATTTACTTATTGCGGATTTAATATTCAAAAATATCACCTTTTTTATAAATTTTTAGTGTTTATGGGGTTTTTTGATGTTTTTCAAATTGATGTGAAAATTTGTCAAGCAAAGAATCGTCAATTTTTTGGAAATCAACTAGCAAGTCTGATTCCCTTATCATTTCTTTTGCAACATTTCTATAATGAGAAAATATTATGATCTGTTTTCCTAAATTTTTTATAAGCTTTAGCGACTCCAGCAAATCTATATCTCCAGAAAATAATACCGCTATATCATAATTATTCAAGTAGGCATTAGATACCAAATCAACTGCAAGCTGAACGTCAACACCTTTTTGAAAAATTCCTTTTGTCTGGGTAAATTGAAGCGGCTTTTTCCTTATTTCGAAAAAATTATAAGTCATTGCTCTGCTTAAAAATTTTCTTTGTTCTTCTCTAAATTTTTCTGTATCTCTGAGCAGTTGTTCAAATTTTATTTTTCTTTCACCACTTGACTCGGATATTGCATGCTTAATTCGCTGAAATAAAGCGTCTGTGTATTCTCCAGTGTAAATATAAGTCCGAACATGCGATAATAATTCAGCTTTATACTGCGGATTTTGAGATAAATATTCAAGAACAAATCTGTGAATTTTATAGTAATCTATAACTCTATCTTGTTTTCTTTCAATGTTTATACACTTGATATTCGCCTTAAAATTAGAATCATCAATAAAAATCATTATTTTCATTTTACTATTAAGATTAAGTAGGGGATTTACATGTCCTGCCTTGCAGCAAGACTATCCCCTTTACCATTAAACCATTATAAATGAACTTAATCTGCTACGTATATAAATATTTATAGTTTTTTAAATATATAACCGAGGATATACTTTAAAATTGTAGTTTTTTATTTCTTTCTCGCCCTTCTGCTTCCGCCAGCCTTGTATTTTGTATATTTTCCCTTAGCTTTTTGGTTTGTTTTCTCGGTTGGATGCTGCTCGAATTCAGCCCCTTCATCAAAGCCGCATTCGTTGCATTTTATGACTTCAGCAGATTGAAATAGATAAGGCTCGACATTGTAGGAGCCGCATTTGGGGCATTTTGGCATTCAATTATCATTCTCTTGCTTATTTAATAATTTTACGTAGATTAAGTTAATTTACGCCGATTCGCATCAGAAGTTTTAAAGTAAGTCTTTTAAAAGAAAGTGAGAATATAGGACCTGGAGAACATCTGATAGACAGAACATGGTCTGACGGAAACTCACATCACTGAAATTAAATTATTTTCTCTTTTGTTTCCTTGTTTATGATGTGTATGACATTCACAGGGCATGAGTCAGCGGCTTCCTTGTTTGCATTGAAATCTTTTTCCTCAATGTCAAGCTCTTCCCATTCATCGTCCCTTTTCTTGCAGCCGACTATATCTGATTTGCCATCTTCATTCATCTGCCAGAAATCTGGAGCCACGGCTGCGCATGCCGCGCATCCTATGCAGTTCGGCCTGTCATGCTGGATTTGGTATCTTTTCTCTGTCTGCTGCACTGCCTGAGTTTCATCTGCCATATCCATTATTAACAATTGTTAAGTATATAAAAGTTGTGGTAACGGCTTATAAATTTACAAAAATTATTCCAATGATTATCAAGGCTATGGCCACAACCTTGACAATAAGCGCAGCTTTATCTGTGTCTTCCTTGAGCAATCTTGGCAGATAGAGGGAAGCCAAAACCGCCATTATGAATACAAAGACCGGCGCAGATGCGCTCGCCAACGCGCTTACAAGCGCTACTGGCCCCAATAGGATCGCTATATCCGAGATTATGAATGCAGAAAAATCGATGAGCATCTTGAAGCCAAGCAAGCCTTTTACGCTGCGCTTCATGCTCTTAAAAGTCTGAAAGAAATCTTTTCTTATAGAAGGCACAAGAAGAACAGCAATGGCCACAAAATCCGTTGCCCTGAGCCATAAAACTCCGCTCCAAAAATCCGTGACATTAAATACGTGCTTTGCTGTCACGTAGGCTATCCCGATAAAAAACCCGGAGAGCATCATCAGGTAAAATGCCTTGCCTATCCTGAATGATCTATGCTCCTTGCGGTAAGATACAAGCAAGCCTGCTGCGAGCAATAAAATAAAGCCGATGAAATCGTTCCCTGAAAGTCTTTCTCCAAGAATGAAAAAAGACAAAATCAAGGTGAATATGGGGATGAACTGGTATAGTATTATTATTCTTGATATTTCCTCGTACTGGACGGCCTTGTAATAAAGGATTATGCCTGCTGTCAGGGCCAGGCTGGAAAGCAATGCAACCAGGAAATCAGTAGTGCTCAAGGGTTTAAAATCCACAAATGGCAGCAAGAATATTATAAAAATATTCATAATGCCGTTAATTACAATGTAGACAAATGGGTTCCTTATGTGGCCCTTGGAAATCACAAATTTATCTACCAAAGAGCAAAATGACCAGATAAGCTGCGATATCAAGACAAAATATATCCATGATGCCATTTATATCCGAGAATTAACTTTGTTTTTTAATTTTTCGACATAAATGCAGGCATTGCAAACTTCATTTGCGCTTGGCTCATTGCAGTTTTTGCATATTTTTATTTCGCCATTTTTGAATTTTTCCTTTAGGAATGGCAGAGTCTGCAGAAATGAGTTTACTATAGAATACTTTGTTCCGGAGAATTTGTTTTCCAAGCCGTTTAATGTATCCCGAACCTGTGCCCTGAATGAATGAATAGCATTCGGGCATTCGCTGAAAGTATCCAATAAACCATTTATGAAAGCATAAGTCGTCACTTCTTTTTCCGTGCACAAGTACAATGGCTTGATTCTTTGCACAAATAATTCATTCTTCATCAGCCCGACTTTCGGGCCCAATCTTGCAGATGATTTAATATCGTTCCTCATCTGGTTCATTAAGATAGATTGGCATTCGTCATCCAGATTGTGGCCAGTTGCCAATTTTGTCAATTTTAATTCCCGGGATTTTTTATTTAATAGGTATCTCCTGAATATGCCGCAGATTGTGCACGGCTTTACATCAAGGATTTTGAGTATTTCGTCCAAAGTAAGCCCAAATTCTTCCTTGTAAGAGAAAATATGTAATTTGATGTTATTTTTGCCGCAAAATTCTTTTGCCGTAATTAAAGTCTTGTCCCTGTAGCCTGCAATGCCTTCGTCAATAGCAACTGCGTTTATTTTTATTTTAGGGTTTTCTTTTGATAACCTGTTCAAAATTGACAAGACAGTCAAGGAATCCTTTCCTCCAGACAATGCAACTCCAATATTTTCTTCCTTATCCAATAAATCAAACTGCCTTATTGTCTTGAATACTTTATTTTCAAAATATTCAACAAAATGATTCTTGCAGAGCTTTTCACCTGAATAAAGCGAGATTACCGGCTTTTCACTGCAGCAGTTCAGTTTTATGCCCATTTTTATTCCTTTTTGTATACCCACGGCATTGCTTTTGTGGTATAGTGTGCAGCGAAATTCCCTTTTTTATTCAATATTATTATGCCTCCGTTGCAGCCGGTTTTTTGCTTGATTGTTCTTAGTGCGGATTCAACCACATTTTTTAGCGGTTTTTCTTTTGAGATGTCAACTGCGTGCTTTGACATCACTGTCCTAATGAAGGATTCCCCTACTCCAGTTGTGGCAGCGCCCGCGTATTCATTCGCATAAAAGCCTGCTCCGGCTATTGGGGAACCTCCGACCCTGCCGGGAATCATTTTTCCGTAAACGCCGCCGGTGGAGTTGCCTACCGCTATTCTGCCTTTCATGTCAACAGCAACGGCGCCGACTGTATCAGACGAGTGTTCTGATTTAAAGGCTTGCTTTGGCCTGATTTTCATGGTTTTAAACCCATTTTGCACTGCAAATTTTGTTGCATACTTGCTGACAATCAGGCAATGATTGGTTTTTTCCATGACTTTTCTTGCGACGGAAATGGGGTTTTTTATATTTTCAATCGCTGCGACAGAGCCGCATTTCAAGCTAAAGCCGTCCATTATCCCGGCATCCATCCTGATTTTGCCGTCGTTTTGGGTGACTGAGCCAAGGCCGCAGTCAAAATACCCGGAATCTTCAAGAAGATTGATTGATTTTTCAACTGCGTCTAAGGAAGATCCTCCCTTCTTTAGAATTTTGATGCCTATGTTTGCCGCTTTTTCCAAAATTTTTTTTGCCTTATCTTGATTATATTCATTCCAATCGCCTGCTCCTCCATGAAGTATAATTGCCGCTTTCATCTGAAATCGTCATCCTCCTGAAATAACCGACAAAATTTTTATATTATCATTGTCATTTAGTTTTTCATCTTCCAGAATCAGTTCATTGTTTCTTGACACTATAACTGTCACAGGGTTTATGCTCAGTATTTTCAAAAGGTCTTCAATTTTTGAATCACTGTCCAGCTCAATTTTTTCTCTCTTGTCTTCCCTGTCGATAAAAATGCCTACATTGATTTTTCTCATTTTTGCATTTAGTTATGACGATAAGTTTAAATATGTATTCCTCGAGATTTAATCTGATGAAAAAAAGAGGGCAAATTACAATCTTTTTGATTATTGGGCTAGCCATATTAATTCTGTTTGGTGTTTTTTATTATTTTAAGTCTTACAGCACAAAAAGCGCTTTAGAGGCTGCTCCTGATAAAAGGGCAAGCGAATCTGATATCGTCAAAGCTTATGTTGAATCCTGCATTAAGAATGTTGCAGAGGAGGCTTTATTTGAAAAGATAGGCGAGCAAGGCGGATATACGGATGTTAATGCCAATCCGAAATATGGTGAAAGTGGAACTACAGGTAGCTCAATAAGCCCTTCATATGTATTATTTCAAGGAGAAAATGTTCCTTATTACTTGGAAGCTTATTGCCAACAGACAGATTGCGCTCAATATAGTGCCACACCACCTTATGATTGTGCAAAACAGGTATGCCGTGCCTGGAAAACTTATGAAAATCTACCTACTCTAGACGCCATAAATAAAAAATTAGCAAATTACATTGCGGTGGAGTTTGAAGATTGCTTTAAGGAGAATATTTTTGAAGACATCGGCATAAAGATAGAGAAGCCAAATGTAGATTATGCTGCAATAAATTTTGACTTCAGCAGAAGCAACGTTAATGTTGAGGTTAGTTTCAATGAGGGAGATACTTCTATAAAGATGGCGTATCCATTGCTCATTAGCAAAGGCGACACCAAATCAAAGCTTGATTCTTTTATAGTTGTATTGCCTATCAGGCTGAAACCAATGTTTGAAGGCAGCCAAGCGGTAGTTGATGAAATGAAAGCCTTTATTGAAGGGCTTAGTGACACAGATTATGTTGCTGATGTGCCATTTTTAATAGAACAATCTAAATGCGCAACTTATATTAAAAAAGACTTGACAAACTTGT
This sequence comes from Candidatus Woesearchaeota archaeon, assembly GCA_016211245.1. Lineage (GTDB taxonomy): Archaea > Nanobdellota > Nanobdellia > Woesearchaeales > GW2011-AR4. The sequence continues at coordinate 2,189 of JACQSQ010000058.1, read as the reverse complement.
ACACCAAGGCATCTGACAGCGCTAAAATAGTGCAATTTGTGGATTTCAGCACATTCTATAATTACTATTGGAATTCGTATATATTTCAGTTTGCAGTAAAGAATATTAAGCTTGAAGGTAATTGTGTAGGTTAGTGGGAAAAGTTTATATATAGGTGTATGGAAAGAACACAGATTATGAAAAAAGGTGCTTTAATCTATTTTTTTATATTCTTGCTATTAACGGGCATAAGTTATTCTGTTCCTGATGCTGACGCAGATGGTGTGCCTGATAATGAGGATAAATGCCCAAACTCTATTACAAATGTTGTTAATCAATTTGGTTGCGGATGCGAAGAGTTAAACTGCCCGCCCACAAATAATCCCTGTATTGAGCAATGCACTCCAGTTAACGGTCTTCCGACATGCGGAGTTTATAATGACAAGCCCTGTCCAGGTGGGTTGTGCCAAAGAGGCAAATGTATAAGAATAACACCAGTCGTATGCATTTTTAAGGATTCAACTGAAACAGAAGCTTGCTATTATAGATATGTATATGAAGATAGCATTTCAGATCAAATTAAAGGGTGCTCTGGAACAGGCACCTGTGGATTCAATCTGACAGAGTTGACAAATGTTGAGAGAGATGTAATTGTTTCCAGCACTTGCATAGGATCTTACGACATAAAGACAAACGGTAACAAATATGACTTAGTCTTTAATTGCGGGCAGGGAGAACCAAGCCCCTTAATCAAAGAGCAGGTTAAATGCGTGTTTCAGCAAATTAAGCCGCCGCTACCAGCCCCGGGCGGGGGACCTGTTGCTAAAGGGGGCCTAACTTCAACTCAATCTTATCCGATTCTAATTTCAATAAATCCTTCACCTGTTAAAACAGAGGCAGGCAAGTCAGAAATTGTTGAATTCAATGTTATTAACATACCCTGGGAATATGTCAGTGAGCAAGAACTATATTTCGCCATAGACATATCACCTACATCACCTAAAACCACTATTGCTTTACAATGGGAATTTCTGGAGCCAGTTCCTGAAGAGGGATATTATTTACCGCCAGGCTCATCGAAAATAATAAAGATGAAACTAATAGTGGATCAAAGTAGTTTGCCGGGAAAATATCCTTTTACTTTCAGCGTCAAAGACCTTCCAAGCCAGGCAACGACAAAGCCGTATGCAACTGAAGAATTTGATGTTATTGTTGGAAAGCTTCCGCCAAAAGAGGAGAGATGCTATTCCAATAAAGGCGAGTGTTCTGGCGTAGATTCCTGCATAGTAGATGTTTCAGGTGAAAAAGGAGAGAAAGTGGAATGGAAAAGTTCATGCGGCGGCTATGCTTACACTGTGATAGATGGAATTAAAGAGCAGGCTACATTCTACTGCGGCCTGCCACCAGATTCAGGAGAAAAGCTTTCAGGCAGCTGCAAAAACCCTAATGGAGGAACATATTGTGGCTTCGGAAGCGGAACTGGAGAATGCTTTTGTGACGATGCCTGCACACAGTTTGGAGACTGCTGTTTTGATTACAAAGACATCTGCAGACAGTCATGCTTTGAGCTATCAAGCTACCCTTCAATGTTCTTTGTAAAAAACATATTTGATGGCTATATTGTAGTTGGGGATAAGGCGCCTGCAAGCGATGTGATTGCAGCAGCAAAGATAGCTGCATCATTGAAGAGTTATGAAATCGGTATTGATAACATAAAGCTGTCTTCAGAAATTGCAGATATAACATCTGTCAATGCGATAGTTGTAGGGAATGCTTGCACCAACCCTGCTGCGACTGTTCTTTTGGGATATCCTCAGGATTGCACGCAAAACCTCAATTCAGGATATGGCTACTTAACCTCTTATCAAAATTACGGGCTAACACAAATTCTTGTCTCTGGTTTAGGAGACAGAGAAACAAAGGCAGCCTCATCAGTATTAATAAATTTTAAGGATTATTCCGGCAAAATTAAAGGCACAAAGATTCAGGTAGATGCATTAACGCAAGAGATACAAGCATTAGAAAACAATTGTGCTGTAGATTCTAAAAATCCCGATGTCTTGCTGTATCAGCCAACCAGCGGAAAATATTTAATTGAATTTGGCGATGGATTGGGTAATTTTAAGGAAAGCAATGTAGGATTTTGGCCAGAAAATGCAGAAGTAAAGCCCGCATGGTTCAATTTTGATGTAAGCAATGATAACCCACTA
>JACQSQ010000056.1 GCA_016211245.1 Candidatus Woesearchaeota archaeon | reverse complement strand
GGCATGTCTAAGGTCTGCAGGCTCTGGCTCTATGAAATACCCCGGCCCTGACTTATTAGTAGGCAACCTGGCAAGAAGAATGTCTATAGAATGCAAGTCATCAAAAAGCGATAAAATCTACCTTACTAACGATGATGTGGCTCAGTTAAGAGAATTCTCAAAAGTGTTCGATGCAAGGCCGTGGTTTGCAGTCAGGTTCGCAAGAAAAGAATGGCTGTTTGTAAGCATAGAGGATTTGGAAAAAACTCCGAAAGGATATGCAATCGGCTTAAAAGAAGCAGAGCTTAAAGGGCTGTCTTTCGAGGAATTGATATCATATTAAAAATAAAAATCAGCGCCTGTGCTTTACAGCCCTCTCAATCTTTATCTCTTCCTTGACTATCTTGTCAACTACCCTTTCAATGTGCATCTCAATCCTTGCTATCCTTCTTTCCATAAGAACAAGTATCCTCAAAGAGTATACTATCGCAGCCAAAGTGCCGATGATAATTGCAAGCGTTATCTCCTGAACTCCGAAAGCCATCAAATCACCTCATTTTTGTTATTAAAACCCATTTATTTGGTTATTTATATAGTTTTCGAAAAACCAATGGTTTTCAAGAACCCCAAGATATAATTAAAGAAAGAATTTTAAATTAATTCCTTAATCCATTCAGATATGGCCTTTGCGGACATTTTCAGGAAAAGCTTGGTATTAGCATTTTTAATAGTTAGTCTAATGGCTGTTTCCTGCTCCAGCCCAATTGGGGAAAAAGAATCAATTTCAAAAGTATTGGATAACTATTTCAAAAATCTTGCAGGTGAATTAAGGCAGGGAGGCGTGACTGGAATTGAAATCACGTCAAGCAATATAAAATTGAACGGAAAATCAGCCATTGCAGATGTCAGCATAAATATCAATGTCTACATCCCTCCAACAGGAGAAAAAAGGATTGACAAGGACAATGTGCATTTTGTGCTTAAGAAAGAGAAAGAGGCATGGAACATCGAAGAAACCAGGTTCGACAAGACAAGATTTTAAGCTTGGTCATCCTTTTTCTTTTCAGGTTTTTTGCCCCTGTTCATCATCCATGCCTTTTTACTTGTATACTGTGCAGGATTTTTTATCCTGGTGCAGAAAGAGTCAGGATTGCAGACCCTTAGGTCGGTATAGTAGTTCTGCTGGTTAATAAGTGGAATATTATTTTCCCTTTTCGGGCAGTTTGGAGGCAATATTTTTTTTTGCATCTGCCTGTGGTACTTTAATTGCCCAAGAAGATTAACCTCCCGCAAAGGCTCCCGGTTCCTGGCATTCCATTCCTTCAGCTTTTTTTCTATCATGTCATAGTCCCATCCAATGGATGTGAAATAATTAACAAGGACGAATAATGCCCTTTTTTTCCCGTCCTCTAGCCCGCTTAGTATTGATTTTATGCACGGCGGGAATAACTCTTCAGGCAAGGCGATTTTCGGCGCTTCAAACTCCCTTTCGCCTTGCGGTGCATTTTCTTCCTTTATGCTGAAGTCCAAAGCTTCTGTCAATAACTGCTTTGCCTCGTCCCTTTCAGCACAGTCCCTGTCGAGGAACCTGTGCCGGCTTATTCTTACATTTTTAGGAAGCGCAAACTCTTTTTTAAAAAGCATGACTTTCTCGGGATTTAATGGCGTTGAAGCCAATCCGGATTTTTCATGGAGCGAATAAGGCATCCTGTACAGGTGCCTTGGCGATATAAGCAACGTATCCATCTGCAAAATTGATTCTGGATTGAATTTTTTTGTTTTATTCTCCATGTATAACAATTCAGATGGACTTTTTCCGGTCTTTTCCAGTATTGCATTGAAATCATTTTTTTCAAATTCTAAAATTGACTTTCCGAATTCGGGAAGGATCATGTGCTTTATGTACAGAGCTATTTTTCTCGGAGCATCGGGAAACATATTTTTTATCTCTTCATTCTTCACTTTTTCAGGAAATGCCTCAAAAGGAACCCCTATATGGAAGCCTTTGTTTCCGGAGAATTTGCATGATATGGACTTGGCTTTATGGAATTTTAATGCTTTTATCACCAAATCAGCGGCAATCTTTGAATACTCAAAAACTGCACAATCAATGTCAATCATCAAGTCCCATCCGATTCTTAATCTCTCAAGTTCCTGCCTTTTCATTGAAGTGTCGAGCTGCAGCGGATTTCTCCAGAGCTCCTCTGAAGCGTGAAATGATGTAGCTCCTTGTTTGGCCAGCTCCAGAATGTCGCTTGCATGCCTCAAGACATCCGGCCTTTTGCCGAAATTATCGTTGAATTTAGCAGCAATCTCCCTGTCCTTTGCATTTTCCAATATCTCTTCCTGGACGTCCTTTCTCTTGTAATGGCTTAATGAGACGTTAAGGGGAATCATAAGTTCCGGAAGCCTGTCTAAGTTTTTAAAGTTATGTCGCAAAATTTATTAAAACGGCAATCAATCCATTCAAAATGGATTCCAAGCAGGAAGAATTGCATGAACTGCTGCAAAAAGCCATAAGCTCAGACATAATTGTTGTGGTGGAGGGAAAGAAAGACAGGGCAGCATTGGAGAGACTAGGATTAACAAATATAAAAGAATTAAGCAAAAAGCCGCTGTTCCAGATTGCCGAGGAAATTTCAGATTCAAGCCAAGAGTGCATCATCCTTACAGACTTGGACAAAAAAGGGAAAGAGCTTTATGGAAAGCTCAGTTCCGACCTGCAAAAAATGGGAGTACACATCGATAACAGGCTGAGAAAATTCCTTTTTAAGAACACCAAGCTAAGGCAGATAGAGGGCATGGCAAATCTAGAAATTCTCAAGCCTTCTGATTCTGTCATCTATCAGGGGATGGGTTGAAAACATGTGGTTTATCCTTCCGCCGAAAGTTCTTAAGGGGTTTTCTATGAACAAATGCGCAGTTGCCTTGTTTGCAGCCTCAACCAAGGGCTCTTTGTCATTTTTTATCTTTCTGAGAGCATTGGCAAGCCCTTTTGGATGCCTACAGATTAGCGCGCCATCAACATCTGCCAAATATTCCCTCTGCCTGCTCACAGCCAGCTTGATTAATTGCGCTATTAACGGGGCCAGAATTGCAAGGACAAGCCCTATAAGGAGCATGATGGCATTTCCGCGCCCTTTATTCTTGTTTCTGCCATAAAACACGCTTCTCAAAAAAACATCGCTTAATAAGGCCACAATCCCAACCAATATAACCACAAGCATCATCATCCTTATGTCATAATTCCTTATATGTGCCAGTTCATGAGCTATTACCCCTTCCAATTCATCCCTTTTTAGTCTTTCAATTGCGCCCATTGTCACGGTCACAGAAGCATTTTTTGGGTTTCTTCCCGTTGCAAACGCGTTTATGGCACTGTCCTCAATCACGTAAATTTTTGGTGTTGGTATGCCGGAAGCGATTGCCAGGCCTTCAACAGCATTCACAAGATGGGGATATTTTCTTTTGTCGGCTTCGACAGCATGGCTCATTTTGAGTATTATGCTGTCCCCGGAATAATAGCCTATTAAGGTCATTGCTATTGAAATCACAAATGCAAAGCTAACTCCAATAGGTACGCTGCCAAGATAAAGCCCGAAAGCATAACCTAGTGCAGAGATTATTATAAAAAACAAGACGATAAGAAAAACAGATTTCCTTTTATTCCATGAAATATTCTCGTATAAGCTTGCCATCTAAAATTCGACTTTGACCGGCTTTTTCTCCGCTTCTTCAGTTTTGAAGAATTCCCTTTCCTTGAATCCCATCATATTCGCTATTGCATTGCTGGGGAACTGCTGTATCTTGTTGTTAAGGCTCATCACATTGTCATTGTAGAATTGCCTGGCATAAGCTATTTTAGATTCTGTGCCTGCTAATTCTTCCTGCAGCATCTTAAAATTCTCAGATGCCTGCAGCTTTGGATAGTTCTCAGCAACTGCAAACAATGTCTTCAAGGCGTTGCTTATTGCATCGCTTGCCTTTGCCTTTTGGGTCATTGAGCCTGAGACCAGTTGGGACCTCATTTTTGTTAGCTCAGTTAAAGTGCCCTTTTCATGCTTCATGTAGCCCTTAACAGTATTAACTAGGTTTGGAATCAAATCATATCTTCTTTTTAGTTGTACATCAATCTGGCTCCATGCATTCTCCACCCTGTTTTTCAGCATTATCAGGCTGTTGAATACAAATATTACATACAGGGCAATCAAGGCGACAACACCAAGTACAACCCATAATACTACGCTTGCGATGAAAACCACCTCTAACGCTTATAGTTACAATTTAGTTTATAAATCTTTGTTATTACTGAAATTATTGGACATTAAATATTTAAATGAGAATTGCTTACTATTTATCCATATGTCAGTAAAAAACCAGCTTAAAACAGCAGTATTGCTTGCATTGCTTACAGCACTACTGTTATGGATAGGCAGCTTGTTTGGAAGAGCCGGTTTCATATTTGCATTAATATTTGTAGTTATAATGAATTTTGCATCCTATTGGTTCTCTGATCGGATTGTATTGTGGATGTACAGGGCTAAAGAGGCAAAAGAATCAGATTATCCAAAACTGCACAAGATAGTCAAGGAAATCGCGCATTTAAGCGGTTTGCCAATGCCAAAAGTTTATGTTATACCTAGCGAACAATCTAATGCATTTGCATGCGGCAGGAACCTTAATCATTCAGCTATAGCTGTTACTCAAGGCATAATGAATTTAATGACAGAAGAAGAGTTAAAGGGAGTTATAGCCCACGAATTCTCTCATATTAAGAATAGAGACGTGTTAATAGCTACTGTAGCAGGCACTATTGCAGGAGTTATATCTTATATTGGCAACATGTTTATGTGGTCAGCTATATTTGGAGGCGACGATGATAATAGAGGGGGTATATTCAGTTTATTGTTTTTAGCTATTATTACACCAATAGTTGCTTCAATTATTCAATTGGCTATCTCAAGAAGCAGGGAATACATTGCCGATGAAACCGGGGCAAGGATTATTAAAAATTCCCTTGGGCTGGCTTCAGCACTGGAAAAGCTGGAAGCAGATGTAAAAAGCCATCCGATGCGATTCGGTAGCCTTTCAACCGCACACCTCTTTATAGTCAATCCGTTTAAGCCTTCAGGACTAGCAGGCTTATTCCAAACACACCCGCCTATGCAATTAAGGGTCCAGAAGCTAAAAGCAATGAAATTCTAATTATTTTTCTTTTCTTTGGCCAGTTTGCTTTCTTTTATTTTGCCTTGGCTTTTAAGCATTTTTCCGTAAAACTTTCCGCCAATACCGGCTCCAGCCAAAATAATTCCCAATGATATTATAAAGCTGTTGTAAGTCCTCAAGAAAAGCAGCAAAATGACGCTTATTATAGCCTTAAAGTCAAACTCGATCAATCCAAGTATGCTTCCAAGTATGGATGATGCATCTATTCCGACAAATTTATCATAGGCTATTATGCCAACATAGGGCACCAAAATCAATGCCCCCAAGCTTAATGAAATGCCGCTAAGGGTCAATATGAACAGGTTCATGTTGCCAATCAACAAGTAAAGCACCGCTATAAGCCCTGCCAAGACAAATAAAAATAAGATTATATTTTTATTGAGGAATTCTATTGTTTTGTTATATTTTCCCAGCAGCTCCATTTGAGACATATCTGTATCCTTGCCGCTCAAAGGGCTGGACACGACCCCAACAAAAAAATCCTGACCGTTTAATTTGCCTGATTGGTAATCCCTGCACAAGGCCCCTATCTCGCTAAAATCCGTTATCGTGCTTTTGCTATCGAACTTCTTGCAAGCTGCATCAAGCTCTCCAGACTCAACCTGCTCGCAACTCTGGATCATCTCCTCTTCGTTTTCTATCTTATAGCCCTGATTTTTCAGTTCTTTATAACTCCTGCAGTTCTCTTTCATTGAGCTCATTAATGTATCATTTGTGCATATCTGCTGCAGGGTTGCAATCCCGCTGCCGCGCTCCAAAGAGGAGCAGGCACCTGTTAACTTGCCCACTACCTCTTTTTGAACTTCCGGAGATGAATAAGCGAAAACATCCCCGAAAATTCCCCTGACAAATTCCGGAAAATCCAGAGTCGCTGAGGAAAAAATTAAAGTTATCAGGAGCAATACCAGCACGTTTTTTACCAGCCAGATAAGTAATCTTTTCAACGCCATGCCTAGGCTAGTCCAATGAATAGAATATAAAGATTTCGAAAATAGCCGAGAATCAATCCAGCTGCCTTTATTCCAAAAAGAATAACACTACCACCAAATTATTTAAATAGGACTATTTGCTTTAGTAAATGGTGGTCTAAATTCCCAGCAAAATTTTACCAGCATAAGCCTGTATACACAGAGGAAGATTTTATAGATTTTGAAAAAGCTCTACATAAAGTCTTGGCTGGATCTTCTGCTAGAGGTGTGATTGAGGAAGACTTAGGTAGAATTTCTGAAAGACATCCTCATAAACGTATTTACTCAGAGCAAGAACTTGCTTATGTGAGACAAATTGCTTCTGTGGGTGGTCAATTTAGAGAAGAGGATTGGATAGTTTACGAATTAGGACAACATGATGTACTACATCCAATTCCGACATTTGAGGGATGAACTCCACACTTTGCTTTTAATGAATCTGGATTTGATTTGGCACGTAGAATAGAACTTATAAATTTACCACAAGGTTTTATTCCTCTAGAAGAAGGAGAAAGATTGCGACAATATGCATATCGTTGTGCAGGAAGTTCGGAAGTATTTGAACAAAAAAGAGCAAAAATAGAAGCGACATTTGATGAATTAAACAGTAGAGGAATTGAATTTATAGTTTTCAGAACTTTTAGAAGATACCCGAATTTCTGGGATACTCTGTATTTTTACTCATTAGGTGGAGTTAGATAAAAATGTCAGCAGAAGAAATCAAAAGACGGAATGATGAAGGTGTTATAACATATACAAGCGGTAATTCATTAACTTATTCGAAGCAGCCGGATGGGAATTATACTTTCGATTATTTCTCAAAAGGCAACAGAATAAGATTGAATGATTTGGCTCCGCCGTTGTGGAAATTTTTTTCCGTGGACTCTAATTTTAGAATATTATTAAGAGAGAGCATAAATTGGTCGGTCTTGTCATTTCCCGAAGTGCATCTTAGCATACCTGGGCTGAGATTTCCTGGCTTAGGTGAAGATGAACTATCTATTTTGGCAGCTTTGCATGAAATCGGACATGCAACCTTGGAAGAGAAGTTGCTTGAGGTTTTGGCATCACATTCTCTTGATGGTCTTACAGAAGGGCAAATTTCATTGCAGGTTTTGCACAAACCTAGACGGTGCGTTGTACCGGATTCTGTTCCAAAGCTCCCTGAACTAAAAGGGACTTATGGAGAGAGAGTATACGCGTCTCATAATTTTTTGAATATTTGCCTGCTTCCTTTGAATATTTTTCAGAACGATATGCATGGGCATATGCCTTCAGGACAGCAAGAAGGCTAAGGTTATTGGAGCAGTATGATATACAAGATTTCAGGCATTTTTACGTGCCATGCTTGACTAATTACAATAAAATTTATGTTTCAAAGTCGCATAGGGAAAGATATTCCTATAGATGGAGCACAAATCCATTTCCTTGGATAACAAGAAATGAGCAGCGTTCTTGGATCAAATCAAGTTAATTCTCCTTATACTCCCCCTCAACAACATCCTTTATCTGCTTCGCTTTCTGAGGACCGATCTTTTCCACTTCCTGCAGTTCTTTCTCAGAAGCGTTAACAAGATTTTTTATTGTTTTGAAATGCTTTAGCAAAGGCTTTGATAATGTCAAATTTATGCCCGGCAATGCACTCACCAGATATTCCTGCTGCTCTTTTAATGTCGCGGGCTTTCTGTCAGCGTGAACATTGAAGTCTCTTGAAGTCTCTTCCTGCTCCCTTCTCGCTATCATCTGCAGCAAAGCAGAAGTCTCCTTGAAGTCCCTTGTCTGTATTATGGGGATGCCATAGCTTACTGCAATTGTGGCCAGCATGCCCAAAATCGAGTTGTGGTGGACATTCCTCACGGAATAAATGTCATTCTGCCCCTCTATGACTATGACCGGCTTCTCGAAATTCCTCTTCAAATCTTTTATCTGCTGAAGCAGCCTCCCGTCAATAATGGAATCGACAAAATCCTCAACGGTCTTTATTTCAACGCCGCATCTGGAAGAAAGCACATAATCAGCCTGCTCCAGCCTTTCAAGATTTACCTGGACATTATTTTCAGCAAGCTCTTTAATGACCCCGCTCCCTTTCTCGCGGTAGTCAGCGAATATCTTTATCTTCTCTCCGGCAAATTTTGCTATTGGGGTGTCTTTTCTCTGGTAGAGGGACAGGTTCAGCTTTTTCCTGATGCTCAGGAGATTTCTATGCATATTCTTCTCCTTGTGGTGCGCAACCCACCTGTAGCTTTCATCTCTTGTGTTTTCAGCCATTAAAATGATGACCCTTCCTTTCTCCTGCCTTCCGGTTCTTCCCCTCCTTTGTATGCTCCTTATTGCGCTGGGTATAGGCTCGTAGAAAATGACCAAGTCAACCTTTGGTATGTCAAGCCCCTCTTCTCCAATCGAGGTTGCAACCAGGACATTAAACAGCCCGTTCCTGAATTCATCAAGCATCTGCTTCTGCTCTTTCTGGCTTAATCCAGTTTCTCCCTTCTTCTGCTGGCCGACGAATATCCTGGCCTTGGCATTCGGAATTTTATTCAGCCTTTGCACTATGTCCAGCGCATTGTCCCTGTAATGGTTGAATATAATCACCTTCACAGCAGCGTTTTTATTTACTTCCTCATAAATAATATTCTGCAGTTCAATCAGCTTTGGGTGCTCAACTCCCCCTTCATGCAAAATCCTTGCCTTTATCATTGCGGTCTTGAAGTTGGAATCTGACATTATGGATCTGATGGCCTTGGTTTTCGCGCTTCTGGACTCAGCAACTAATTTCTCAAAATATTTTTGCAGGGCGCTGATTCCCTGTGTATCAAGTAGCTCAAGCGCATGATGGATTTTCATGATTTCAGCAAGCATGGATATTGCATTCCAGACAACGAAATCTTTCTCGCCAGAAGCGACCCTTCCCCTTAGCTCGGCTTGCAGCTGCAGCAAATCAGATTTAGCAACATATTTCAAATTCTGCCTCTGCAATATTCCCCATTTCTTCAGCTTTTCGAGCCTCTCCTGCAAGAAGGCGTGCAGCAATTTCTGTATGTCAACGAACACCTTGGGCAGGGCCACTTTGACCCATTCCGTATGTATTTCCTGTATATAAGGGCTCACATCAGCGTCTTCGTCAGTCCTTACCTCAATATCCTCTATGAATAAATTCTTGCAGACCTCCTCAATCTTCTGCACATCGCTTCCGGGAGAAGCGGTCAATGCAATAATCCTGGGATGACTTGAAAGCTTCATAAATTGCTTTGCTACAAAAACATAAGCATAATCTCCTACAGCCCTGTGAGCCTCGTCAATGCCCAATAAGCAAACATCTTCAAGATTTATCTTGCTGCTGATTATGTCGTTTTCAAGCCCCTGCGGCGTGGAGAAGATTATTTTTGACACCTTCCATAGCTCGGCCCTTTTTTCAGGGCTCACCATGCCTGTGAAAATGGACATTTCGCTCTCGCTTATGTCAAAATGCTCCATGAAAACAGCAAAATACTGATCTATCAGCGGCTTTGTGGGTCCTATGAACAAGACTTTGGAGTTAGGGTACTGCTTCAATCTATGGGCAGCCAGCATCAGGAATATGTTAGTCTTGCCCATGCCTGTGGGAAGCACGACTAAAGTGTTTTTTTCAGCAGCAGTGGCAAGAATGGTCTGCTGGTAAAGCCTGGGTTCGAAATTTTTAATCATATGGATGGGGTATTCTGCTAATTTAAATAGGTTGTTGCACATGATAAATGGGACCAGCAGAATATTATTTCTCTACTTCAACAATCATCTCTGCTTTCTTAACCCCGCTTGACGGCCAGAAAGACTTTATTACAATTTCTTCCCTCATTATAAAGCTTCTGTTGATTGGCTGCTTGTTCCCTGTCCTGTAATTGACATCGGGAAATGGCCCTATTAGGTCAAGACCCGCATAATAAATTAAAAAGTCCCTGAACTTGAAGTATATAGTGACATTGTCCCCTATCCCAGCCCTTATTTTGTTCGGGTAAAATCCGTTATCATCCGCTTCTATGGAGTATTCTCTCCAGTATCCCGAGCTAAACGGCTGCGGGGCATCTTTCTTGGCAACAGGCACATCCACATAAAAACTTATAGTTTTGAAAATTTTTGGGCTTAACGACGAGTGGTTTCCTTTTACAAGCTCTGCGGTTAAAGTATGCCCGCCATTGCCAATATTTTCAAAAATTTCACTATCTTCCATAACAATTTTTTTTTCAGAGTCAATCCACACATGAAAATGCCCCTGGTACTCTTTTACAGGCTTCTCTATTGGAACTATGCTGAAATTATAAGCTTCAAGCTTGACAGCTACAGTAGAATTTTTGATCAGCTGCCCTTCTTCAGGAAAAATAATGCGCAAAGAGGGGCTGGGCCGCTCATATTCAGGCTCTTCTGCAACCTCTATTTTGGATGTTTTAATAACTATCTCATTTACATTTTTATCAATTCCATAATCCTTTGTTTCTATGCTGCTCGAGCAACCAGCCGCCAATATTATCAAAATCAATAACACAGCCCGCATCTTCAAAACCTGAAATCCCTTAAAACTCCCCTATCAAATAGCTTATAGCTCACAATTGCGCCTATCAAGAACAGGATAATCACAACTCTGTAATCGCCATACCTCATCCCTATCAGATACCCAATCAGAAATGTGGCTATAATCACTATATATGGGAAGACTATCTTCGATTTCCTTTCATAAACCACCCTGCCCGCAAAAATTCCGGACAGGAATATCAGCACATAACCCAAAAAAGCGCTGGGTATCAGCAAGGCCAGCACCAACCCTATAATCATGTCTATCAAAAGAAACAGTTCCATCCAGTTCTTGTAAAATGACAGCTCAGCCATTAGGGGCCCTTCCAAACTTTTCTTTCAAAGCTGATATAATAAACAAGCCATAAAACAACTCCAACAAGCATTGATAGCACAAGAGCAAGAAAAACATGCACTTCAACAATCATCAGGACTGCTGCTACAATCAAAGCAGGGATTGCGAAAGCATAAAGCATCCTGCTTCCAAAGAAAATCTTGCTTCCGTCAAGAGGCGGGATAGGCAGCAGGCTAGTAATCAGGTAGATTATGTTAAACATAACGGCCTTGCCTATCAGCAGATTATTCGGAAAAAAAGCCCCAAGTATTTTGAGGAATATGATCAGCATCAAGGTGAACAGGCACCCGGCTAGTGCAACTATTCCCTGCCCAAAGTAATTCACTCCGTACCTAAACCATCCCAGGCGATGGCCGGCAAGATGATGCAGCATAAACCCACCCGGCACAATAACCCATATGCTTCCATTGCTTATGAAAGCCACAGCCAATGCCCCAACCAATCCCAAAGTCCACATCCTGAACTCAATTCTGTAGCCTATGGCCAGCCCCCATAGCCTCTGTCCAGCATCATGGACAAGAATGGACAATGCAGCTACCAAAATAGCATTGAATAGGTTGAGCAATCCTACAGAAAAGCTGAACCTTTCAAACCCCCAGTCCTTAAAAGAGATAATAAAACCGACAGCAAGGATTGCAATTATCAAGCCTCTTGCTTCATAAGGCGTGAACTTGTAGTATCTCCTTATCTTGTCTTTTAGGTCTATAAGCTCCGCCATAAGTAGTCAATTAGAAATATATTATTTAAAGATATCGAAATTCAAGCCCAATAAGCCATAACTGTAATTATTATGATTAATATGGATCTTTCCAAAAATGATTGAAATATTTCATAAAGCTTTCTTTTATTTTCTTTGATTCAAGAACAAAAGCAAAAGATTGCTCTCCCCAAACTATTTGAGCAACTTTATTGTCAAAGATAATAATAACCATAGGCAAATACAAATCCTTTGGTAAAGAGCAATACTTATAATACATTTTTTTATGTTTTTCTATTTTGTCGGGCTCAAGTCCTCGCAACCATGTTCCATAAGATACAAGATCATGCATTAAATGTTTTTTCTCTGTCCTTCTTGTCATCCAATGCTCCCACCATATCTGCAGGCTCTTAGGCACAGCCTTATAATTTTCAAAGCTATTCCCCCCAAGCCAGAAGGATTCTTTGAATTCTATAACTTCATTAAGTAGGGATTTTATTGACTCATTGCCCCTATACACTTCTGCTCTTATGTCTGGTCTTGAAAGATTATAAGATTCTTTTATTTGTGGTATCTGCCGTTCCAAATCTTGCAACTTATGCTGTTTTTCTTTAATTTCCTCTAAAAGCTTATTCGGATGAGTGCATTGATACGTTTTCTTGCCCTTTTCAATGGTATATGAAACTAATCCTCGCTCTATTAATTTATTCAATATATCGTATATCCCCCTTCGCTCAATTCCTGTTTTTTCATGTATTCTATTCAAATTTGAGATTCCAACATCTAAGATTGCTGAATATACCTTGATTTGGCCTTCTGTAAGTCCAATTTCCTTGAGGTTTTGTAAAGTCATAAGAATAGTAATATCTGCTTATTTTTATATTTTATGGTATAATATTATACCACAAATATATTTATAGAGATACTACTTTTTAATAGTAAAATGTATAAGAAAGACTTATTCCAAAGAGTTGTTGAAGCTGTACAATCCAATCCAGGTGCAACTATATGCTATTTTCGTACATTTCATCAGGAGTTAGTCGATATACGCTATGAAAGTCATAGAAATTTTCGGCAAGCATTAGAAGAGCTTGAGAAGGAATTAACAGGAAAAGATGATGCTCTGTTTGGCATAGCAACAGGGAAAGGTTATAATAGAGGCGTTCAGGCATTTGGATATGAAGAGATATTATACAGAGAAGATTCTGATAAAGCAGGAGGCATAGCGCAAAGGGTTGAATTTCGTGTTGCACCTGTAAATGGATTATACTTGCCTGAAGAATTGCAGGCATTTATGATGAGTTTGGTGCCTGGTATAACACCGCAATTTGTCCAAAATTTCGAGTATAATGTTCAAGATTTATCTGGTAAAAATGATTTTGATGATACTGTTCAAAATTTAGGATATAAAGACGAAAGACTCCGCTTAGGAAAACTTGGATTGTATGAAAAAATTGGAGAAGTTAGGCGGAAAATTGCTGAGGAACGTATAGAAATAATTACAGATTCATCATTCCGTTCTTTGTTAAGCAAAGAGGTAGTTAATGGAGTAAGAAGAACAAAAAAGAATAAAGAACAAGTAAAGGAATATGGTCGAGTTATTACTATAGAAGTTTTTCCAAATCAGAAAATTGCCAAAACTTGTAGAGACGCTAATAGTCCAATAGACCGTGGTGATTATATCCATTACAGGACTCTTGAAAAACATCAACCAGGAATAACACAAAGAGCTAGAGAAAAGTATGAAGCTAAATAAATATTATCTAAACAGAAAAGCTATAACCTAATCCAATCCCATTCTTTCTTTTCACCAGCCTCATAACCTCGTCAACATGCCCTGCCCCCAAAATAACCAGTATTTTGTCATTTGTATTTTCTGCCATTAGCCTCTTGAGATTTTCCGCAATAACCAAGTTTCTCTCTTCAATCAGCACTTTATGGACATTTGGATACCTTTCTTTTAGCTTTTCCACCAATTTTTTAATCATACTTTTTTCGGGCACGGTCCTCAAGTCAAACTCAAATTCCTGCTTGCCTGTAAAAACAGCTTTTATTATGTCTGCAATAAAATTTACCTTCTCTTTCCAAGTCAGGACTTTTGACAATCTCCTTAATGTTACCTCTATGTCCCGGTCTATTAAAAAAATTTTAATCCCATGCTTCCTTGCCAGGGTTATTGCCGTTTTCATTTCCGAGCCTGGAGCTACCCCGACAAGCTTCCCCAGCTTTTTTTCAGCCCAAGCGCCGAACAACAAAAAAAGAAAACCTTTTATGCCAACTTTCCTTATGATTCTTATCTCAATTTTTCTTTGCTTCTGCATTAAGGCAAGCAGCCTTTTCTTGTCAAGCTCCAAAGCAATAATATCCGGCTTCCCTGCTTCTATGAACTTTTTGACATCATTCAGGCTCTGCTCCGCGATATGGGACGTTCCTAAAAACACAAGATTTTTGTAATTCATGAGTCATGAGAAAACCCGGGTTTTTATAAAACCTATCCAAAAGATTTAAATACTAGGCAGTAGCTAAAACACACATAAAATTCCGTTTAAACAATAAAAGGTGATTTCAATGCTGAAGATGAAAAAGATAAGCGAAACCTATGATATGAGGGTATTTACAGACAACGGCGAGTATTTTGGAGATGTTGAAGAAAGCATTTTGACCACAAACAAGGTCTTCGGTTGGAGGGTAAGGGCCACCAAAAACTCATTTCTGAACAAGGTTCTGGGCTCTGCAAAAGGCGTCATTGTGCCGCATCAATTGGTCAAATCCATAGGTGACATAATGATTATAAGCAAGGCTGCTGTTCCTTCTTATGAAGGCTCTGAATCCAAAGGAAAGGATGAAGAGTAAATTTTGTTTTAAATGGTGCGCTGGAGATTTTGGAGGAGAAGAACAACAGAAGATGTAGAAAAAACAAGAAAACTAGAAAGGGCCATTTCTGAACTTAAATTTTCAAAAAGATATAGAGGAATAGATATATATGCTGTTGAAGATTATGTGACTACTGCTCAAAACTTTTTACCTAGTGAATATCTGTTTAGAGTAACACATAAATTTAATGAAATTCATGAAGAATGCGCACTCGTTAAAAAAACTAGGAGCTTTAATAGTTCTGTCAAAGTTGATAGACTTATTAGTGAAATTATAGCAGAGCTTAAAAGCATTCTTAAAGATTTATAAAGATTAATTTAGAACAATAATAAGTTTTTTTCAGATTTGTAATTGTGAATTACAAATGCAGTTATATCAATCAAATTTTTTCTTTTCGCTAAAAATACAACTAAATAAGAATATTTTAAAACCCCCTAACCTTTAATTATAGCAACTAAAATTTTAATTCTTTCAAATATCT
>JACQSQ010000059.1 GCA_016211245.1 Candidatus Woesearchaeota archaeon | reverse complement strand
GCCGAAATTTCGCTACACGCTCAATTTTTTATCAAGAATGAAAGAAAAAGTTTACGAATCGAGCAAGGCAATTCCTCTACAGACTAAAGTCTGTAAGAGTATCCTTGCCTAGTACAATGAAAAAATACAAGCTAAAGAACGGGATAACCCTGATTTTTGAGAGAAATTCCTCAAAATCCGTTGCTGTCGAAGTCATGTTCAAGTTCGGCTCCAATTTCGAGTCAAAAAACCTTGCCGGAGCAGCTCATTTCCTCGAGCATATGCTTTTTGAAGGCACAAAAAACAGGAAAGATTCAAGGGAAATAGCCAATGAAATAGAAAAATATGGCGGGGAATTCAACGCCTACACGACAGGCGACAGGACAACATTTTTCATCAAGATAATAAACAAAAGGCTTGATGTTGCCCTTGACATCCTATCGGATATGGTTGCCAACCCAATATTTGACGGGAAGATACTGGAGAAGGAAAAGAAAGTGGTGCTGAAGGAAATAAATATGGTCAATGACGATCCAAGGTCTTACCAGTGGATTCTGTTTCATAAGGCCTTGTTTGAGAAGCATCCAGCGAAAAACCCAACCTATGGGAGCGTTGAAACTGTAAAAAGCTTCAGCAGAAACAGCATACTCGATTACTACAAATCCCATTATCTCCCCAACAACATGATTATTTCAGTAGTAGGAAATGCCGGCGATGTCAAAAATAAGGTACAAAAGTACTTTGGCAGCCTGAAGCCGGGAAAAATGCTGAAAAGAATAAAATTTATCGAGATTGGCCAGAAAAAGCAAAAAACCCGTGTAGAAAGGGGAAAAACCTTTAATTCCTACATGGTAATGGGATACAAGACTGTGCCAAGGACCAATAAAGACAGTTATGTCTTTGAAGTGATATCTGCGATACTTGGCAGGGGGCAATCCGGCTGGATATTTGATGAGATAAGAAACAAAAAGGGGCTCGCTTACCAAGTCGGGGTGAACAGCGAGCATGAAAGCGATTATGGCGTGTTTGCAGTCTACACCAATTTGGACAAGAAAAACATTGAGCAAGCAAAAAAAATAATTTTAGAGCAGTTCAAAAGGCTTGGAAAAATAAGCAAGAAGGATCTGGAAGAGGCAAAAACCTATATCGAAGGCAATTACGTCCTGCAGATGGAAGATAACTTCCACAAAGCAGACAATCTTGCCGTTTGGGAAACTATAAAGGATGTGAAACTTTCCGAGGGCTATATAAAAAATATAAAAAAAGTGACTGCCGAAGATGTTAAAAGAATTGCCAAGAAACACCTGAATGACAGATATACATTGGTTGTTATAGAGCAGGAAAAGTGATTACCTAGTCACTTCAAACTTCCTTATTGTCTCGAGAAGATGTTTTAATTTCTGGTCTTTATAAAAGGCTTCCCTAACCGGCCTTACTGCCTCGTTTATGTAATAGGAAACTGAGCTTTTCAGGTCCATTGGATGGATTTTGCCTTCTCCATATAATTTTTCCAATTCTTTGTAGCTTTCAATCACTAATTCTCCGCCAAATTTTTCTGCTCTTTTGATTTCCATTACATTGAATTTTTCAAAGATGATATATTTGGAATATTCCAGCAATGGGTTTTCTTCCGTGATTTTGGCAGGGCAATACGCCTTGTTTACTTTTCTTTTTATTTCTTCTTCCGGATCGTTCATGAATATTGCAGTATCTGGCTTTGACTTGGACATTTTTAAGTCAATCACCCTGTCTATATCTTTTATTTTGGGGGGCTCTCCCAGGCCCATGAGCATATGATGGCTTACAACAACAGGCTTCCAGAACCCAAGCGAAGGCCCCAGCTCTCTTGCCAGAACGTTTACTTTCCTCTGATCCATTCCAAGCTGTGTTATGTCCGCCTTTAACTGGAAGATATCAGCGCATTGCATGCACGGGTAAAGTATTTGGGAGGATTGCTGCATCTCTCCCTCCTTCCTGCCCATTATCTGCCCGGTCCTTACTATCCTGTTTATTGTTGAGTTTCTTGCAACCTGCATTACCTTTTTCCAATATTCAGGCTCTTTGACAAAGTCATTTGCCCAGACAAATTCAACATTTTTCAGGTCCATTCCGCAGTGCTTCCATACCTCGATTAGGTATTTGCCTACAGTTTGTATCTTTTCTAAATCACCCCCCATCTTATTATTGGCCCATGCATGCCAGTCAGCGACTAGCATCTTGAACTTTATGCCGGCTTTGGCCATCTTGTTTATGTTTATAGACCTTAAGATACCCTGGGCTATGTGTATGTCGGTTCCGGAAGGCTCAAAACCATCATATGCTATTGGATGCTCCTTGGTTTGCAAAAGCTGCATTAATTCTTCTTCTGTAAGAATTTCCTCACCTACCTGTTTTATTAGATTTAATCTATTTTCTATATCCATTTTAACTTATTCTTCATGGATATGTATTTAAAGGTTTTTGATTGTATTATGTTTTTTCAGTAAGCCCAATCGATAAGAATATTTTAAAAAATATAGAACAACTTCTTGAAGCAATCGTGTTTGAAGTAAGTCTTTTGTTGATTTAATTGATGTGAATCCCTATTTCGGCTGGTTTTGGGTATAAGCCTTTCTAAAAACGGATTGGGCGGCTATCCCAAGCGAAATTCCCAATATTTCCAGAGAAAAGAAGATTATCATGCTTAAAGGAAGGTTAGTAACATAGCTGTTGAAAGTGTTTTCATCAGAAACTACATTGCCTGTAGGCATTATGCTTGCTGGTGCTCCATTATCCCCGTATATAGGAAGGAACAGGTAAATAAAGAAAGCAACTATTGCTCCAAAATAAGCACCTTCTTTCATAACACATATTATTAAGTAATTAGAATATAAAGGTTGCGGTTTGAACCACTGGACATCTCCTGACGCAAGCTTTATATATTAACTTTCCATCAGAAAGCTAATGAAAATCTCTGTCTCCTTGCTGTCAACATACCTATACTGCTCCAGAAAGCTGTTTCTACAGAAGGTTTTGATGCTTGAGGAGCCGCCAAAGGAGAGCCTTGTTCTTGGAACGATAAGGCACGAGACTTATGACAATATAAACAAAAGGGAGGAAAATATTGTATCATCCGTAACAAAAAAGTTCAGCTTTGGGGAATTGCGGGATTTGTACAGGAGAGAATATCTGAAAATACTGAGAAAATCAATAGCAAACAACAAAGAAAGGCTAAAAGATACAAGCCTCAATATGCTTGACGCGTACAGACAATCATTTCCTTTCATAATGGAAGAATCGCAAGCAAGAGCGGGCAACATTTTCAGCTTTATAGAAAAGCATGGGGTTTATGGCGAAGAGCTATGGCATAGGCTGACGCCAAAGATATTGTCAGAACTGAGGGTGGAGTCGGATGAATTGAGGTTAAAGGGCATTATCGACCAAGTCCATGTTTATGAGGATGGTTACGTGCCTTTTGAATTAAAGACCGGCAAAATGCCGCAAGATGGGGTGTGGCCCAGCCATAGAATACAAATAGCCGCTTACTCTTTGCTTCTGCAGGAAAAATTCAATAAACCTGTAAAAAATGGTTTTGTCTGCTATCTTGACACAAAGGTAAAAAGGCAGATTGTCATAAACCCTTTTATGAAAGAAGAGATAAAACAGATTGTCGATGAAGTCATTGCGCTTCTTGAGGATAAGAAACTCCCGGATTTTTGCAATAATGAAAATAAGTGCAGAAAATGCGGGTTAAAACAGGCCTGCTATAATGAGGACGAGGTAAACAATCTGCTAAAAGTGAAGATTTCAAGCTAAAATCCAAAAAGTTTAAATATAACATCCCAATCAATATTTAGTATTAACTCAAGAGGGAAGAAAATATGCCTGAAGACGATAAGAAATTCTCAAAGCAGCTTATTGGAAAGACAGTTGTAAGCAAAGCAGGAAAAAGGTTTGGAGAGGTTGGCGATATCATTTTCGAGACTAGAAGCGGCGAATTGATACATATGGTTTTGCAAAACCCGACTTCGTATACGGAGAAGCTGGAGCTGGAAAAGGACAAGGAAGGGCATATCCTGATACCATTCAGCGCAGTAATAGCCACAGGCGACTTTGTTGTTGTGGCTGAAGAGGATATAATTTAAATGGGATGGCAAAGTATTAAGGCAGAGAGGCGTACAATTTACGCAACTATAGTTCATTTTCTCGAAAGTGAAGCTAGAGATATTGAACATGGAAGAGATATATTAGATATGGACGCCAAAGAAAAAACAGAATTAAAGGGAAACCTTTTCCAATGCGCTAACATACTTGGCAGCATATCTATTAGGTTACGTGATGGTAATGAAAAAAAATGGCGCGCTGGAGCGACCAAGAGATAAGAATTGGTTAATCCAAATTTGATTATTAGTTTCAAGTTACAAATACATTTTTAAACGATATATGATTTCTTAGATATTAAAAATGAATCCGGAAAGCGCTCTGTGGACCGAGAAGTACAGGCCTAGTGATTTCTCAGACATAAAAGGCCAGAAAGAGATTGTAAAGAGAGTGAAGGCTTTTGTCGAGCAGAAGAATCTGCCCCATCTGATGTTTGCAGGGCCTGCAGGGGTTGGAAAGACAAGCCTATCTTTGGTCATAGCAAAGAAACTATTCAAGGACTTGTGGCACCAGAACTTCCTGGAATTGAATGCGAGCGATGAAAGGGGAATTGATGTTGTAAGGAACAAAGTGAAGGATTTTGCAAGGACTAGGGCTATTGGCAATGTGCCGTTCAAAATAATCTACCTGGATGAATGCGATGCGCTGACAAGAGAGGCGCAACAGGCCCTCAGAAGAACCATGGAAAACTACACCCAAACCTGCAGGTTTATCCTCTCGGCAAATTATTCCTCAAAAATAATTGAGCCTATACAAAGCAGGTGCGTTGTTTTCAGGTTTAAGCAGCTCGATAAAAAGGAGATTTTTGATATCATAGATAGAATTGCAAGCCAGGAAAAATTAAAAATTGATGAAAAGGCAAAAGAAGCATTATATGATATCTCAGAAGGCGACTGCAGGAAGCTGGAAAATATCTTGCAGAGCTCGGCTGCAATAACAGACCACATAACAGAAGACCTGGCGCATTCGCTGGCTTCTGTTGCAAAGCCAAAGGAGGTAAGGGAGGTTCTTGAATTGGCATTGAAAAACAAATTCATCGATGCAAGAAACAGGTTGCTGGATTTGATGCTCAATTACGGCTTGGCAGGCATTGACGTCATAAAGCAGATCCAAAAAGAGATTCTCGAGTTAAATATAGACAACAAGTCCAAGATGATTCTGATGGAAAAATGCGGTGAAATTGAATTTAGGATGACTGAGGGCTCTGACGAATTCGTTCAATTAGAAGCCTTGCTTAGCCAATTCGTGCTGATTGGAATCAATTAACTTATTCTTCTGCCAGATGCTTGACTAAAACATCCATTTCCTTGTTGTCAAGAATATTGTACTTGAGCCTTATGCTCACGGATTTTTCCAAGTCAAGCCTGTCCTCAACCAAGTCAACCGTGCATACGACAGTTCTCTTGTTGTTGATTATCCTTACAACTCCTGCGCTGTCGCTGTCAAGCCCGCCGCATTTAAGGTTCGCAAATATAGGGTCTGCGGGTATTTCTGTTATTTCAACTCCAACATTGTTTTCTATTTCCCTTCTGGCTCTTGCGGCTCTTGGGCAGGCCACATCAAATCCGCCTGCAGGAGTTCTTTCATCCTTGCTCCAGAACACATCGACATTTCCTGTGAGCACTATATCAAAGCTGAAGGATATTTTATCCTTTCCAACCACGGTTTGCCTGAAATTTTGAACCTGGACAGGGCCTGATGAGCTGTATGTTGGCCGGCCGCTCGTGCCTGTGCCGCTCGGCTTGCATATGCTGTCATCCCTTATATTTATCATATCCCTCAGTATGCATAATCTTGAAGTGGCTTGAGTCTCATAGTTATAGCAGACATCTGCCCTGAACTTGAATGGTGTGTTGCCTGGGAATTTTGTTGGAATAAAGTCGCCTCCGCTTTTAGGAAATGTTACATAAGTTGTTGTGCCGTCAACTATATTGCCCTCAGAGTCCCTTCTTCTTGCGTCCAAGTCATCCTGAGGCTCTGAATCTTTCATCTCATCAAAAGTTTGCCCAAAATCAGCCGGGTCAAAGCCTACCAAATTGACTTTCGCATTGTCTTTGGTTATTTTGTGTTCGCCGTCATTTTTCAGCCTGATTATGGCATTAAATCCGAAAGATTCCGTATCTGTTACCTCTGGAGGCGGGCTTCCCTCCTCAAAATCTATCTTCAACCCTGATGATCCTCCCAAATAAGGAGTCCTAGGGGCTCCCTGCGCTGAGGCGCCTGATTTTTTACATGCTGAGACTACAAGAACCAAGCAAATTAGAATTATGATTGCGTAATATCTTTTGTTCATTTTTGCCTCTTTTATTTAGAGTGGCTATTTCATTTTTATGTTGATATATAAAGTTTTCTATTTGATGGCTCAAAATGTTTTATTCGCCAGTATCCTCTTTTTTCAGCAGGGTTTTTGCTTCTGCTGTGGTTTTATAGCCGTAACTCAGCTCAACTTTTAACGGAGTTGTATAGGCAGTATTGCCTCCAGAATAGCTCGATACCCCTGTGCTGTAATCTTTTGGGAATTCGCATATTATTGTGCCTTCTCCATTCTGCAATCGAATGTCTCCGGCATCGGCTTTTCCTGGCTTATCTGAAAAAGGTACGCATTGCAGGAATTGATCGCCAATAGTGATGCTATCGACATGCACTTTGTCAATGTCTTCTCTTGCAAGCTTGTTGCTTCCAAAAGGGTCGCATTTTTCTATTGATGTTCCGGACTGCTGCTGGCCCTGAGCAGATGTTTGCTCCGCACCTGTCCTTAAAACATCCCCAAGACCGACATTCTTTACAGTTATAGTGAACTGCGTCCTGTCAGACAATGCCTTTTCTGTAATCTTAGTTACGGCTATTGGAGCGCCTTGGCTTGTTAAAGTAATATCCTTGACCTCGCAAACCTTTTTTTGCTTGACTTGAGGGTAGGGATCTGGGTCTATGCAGACAGAAGGACCAGCGATAGTGTGGTATTCGTAACACAGGGTGGCTAGAAAAATCGGCTCGTATTTGTCAACTTTCAGGCTTTCTAGGATTACATCCCCTGTAAAGGTTATGGTTTCTGTTCCGCCTTCGGTGTTTATAAGCGTCTTGCCGTATAATGACTGTGATTTGCTTAGGTCATAAGAGGGCTGCTGGAAATCTATGATGTTTTTGTCATAACCGCTTAAATAGACCTTGCCATTTATGACTTTCGTGTCCTCGGGTTGAGGATAAACTCCCTTATTCACAACTTCCAGCACAAGATCAACTTTGTTGTTTTGTATGTTTTTTCCGACAATGATTGTTGCAGGCGGGTTATTTGGCAAGAATCTTATTTTCAAGCCTTCTGCTCCGCTTCTCAGTTCTTCTGTTTTTGTTTTTGTGTCTTTCTTTTTTGTGGGGCATGCTACAACAGCTACCAGCAAAATAATAAGCAGAGAAATCATTATGGACTTCTTTAGGCTTGCCATAATGCATCAGATAAACTTTTTATATTTAAAACTTCTCATTAGTATGACTTCACCCAAAAAATCCTAATCGGGGTTGCCATCGTTCGCATTAAAAGTATGGCAAGATAGCAAAAATTCCCATTGCAATTTCCTTTTTGCTTGCTGTAAACATAAATGATGCTCACCTATTGATGGCAACCTTCATTTTTTGGATGAAGCTCATTAGTATTTCAAAGGCTTTTGTATAAGGAAGTTTGTAGAGATTGTTCGAACATACCCGTATTCAATTTCTATTCTTAATGGAGATGTATATGCATCCAGATTTGCATTTTTTCCTTCCTTGAATGTGCATCTTACAAAATCTTTTTTATCTCTGAACCTTATGAGACCTGTTTTCTCATCACCACTGATTTTAAAATCTTGAAGGCTGGGGGTGCATTCAAGCTGATTTTCGCCTTTAGATTCTGAACTATAAGCTTTGATATAGGCAATATTCCACAATCTTTCTTCCTCGAAATCCGATTCTCTGCATGGGACTGAGTAGCCTTCCGGATTTACTGATATTCCAGAGCCCGTATTCTCTAAATAGATCAAAAACTGGGGCTGGATTTTTTCTCCATCCGGAACCATCCTTGCCTCTATTTTTCTTACAGTTATTGGAGCGCCTTGGCCTTTGTTTAGAGTTATATCACCAACCCGGCATACTTTTTTTACTGGCCTTATGCTTGCTATATCAGGGTCTATGCAGACTGTAGCGCTTGCAAGAGTCTTGTAAGGGTAACAAAAAGTGGCTGTTATGGTTGATTGCTTTGACTCGCTTTGTGGGTCTAATTTGCCTGATGTAGCTGTCAGGCTTATTACATTTTCCTCTCCTTTTAAGTCTGACAAAGATTTGCCGCGTATGTTCAAAGGCAATATCTCGTCTTTGATGCTCTCCCTGCCTTCTTGAAGCGTTATTTTAGGAACATAGTCCTTTTCCAATCCAATTGCAATCAATCCGTCTTTTATATCATAAGCGCCTGCGTTCCTGATCTTCATAACCACTGGAAATTTACCTTCTTCAAAAACAGTTTGTGGAGGCGCATTTTTCACAAACTCAGCAATCACTCCTTCTGTGCCGATATACACATCAATGTCATTTGAGTTTGTGCCTGAGTTTGATGAAGGGATAAACTGGCAGCCCAGCAATGCAAATGGAATCAGCATTAGTAAAAAAAGAGTTTTGTTCATGGCGAACCACTTGGAGCGTCTTTTACTGGGGTGACTTCTGGAGTTTGGATATACTCGGATTCTTCTGT
>JACQSQ010000060.1 GCA_016211245.1 Candidatus Woesearchaeota archaeon | reverse complement strand
TGTTTTTATTATTTAATTTTTTTATTGATTTTGACGCCTCTAAAGCGTGTTCTTTGCTTTCCACTTCAATCTCTACATATCTGGACTTTTTTCTTGAAATATCCAAAGCTTTTTCTATTTTATAGTTCAGTATTTTCAGATGATTCTCTTTGATTATTATTACATCGTTGAGATTTAGCCTGTGTGTTAGACCGCCTCCAACACTTACAGCCTTTTTATCCATTAAACCCCATAATGTTTTTCTTGTAGCTGCAATCTTTACTTTTCCTTTTAGCTGACTATTTAGAGAATTTACCGAAGTTGCTATGCCGCTCATCCTTTGCAATAAGTCAAGGTTAACCCTTTCCCATTGCAGGATTTTATTCGCATCTCCACCAATTTCTGCTATTATTTCACCATCTCTTGCTTTTTCGCCATCTTTTTTTTGAAATTTTAATTTCAAATCCTTATTTAATAATGAGAATTCTTCCAATCCTGCAATTATTCCTTCCTCCTTGGCAACTATATAAGCAGTTATGATTTTGTTTTTGATCAAAGGATTTGTAGTTATATCATTGCTTTTAACGTCACTTTTCAGCAATAATTCCATTAAATCAGAAACAAAGTTTTTATAATCTTTATTTTTCAAATTTAAACCCCTGCTCCTGTCCCAGAATTCAAGAACAAGCTTTTCTCTAGGCTGCATTTTTGGAGATTTCAAGCATCCTATCTATTGCTTTTCTTGCATCCCTTATTATTTTTTCTGGCAATGTTATCTCATTCGTGTTTGTTACCAATGATCTTGCAACCAAAGGAAGAGTTGTTGATTTCATGTAAGGGCAAATGTTGCAGAACGACAGGAAATTCTTTTCAGGGACATCCTGCCGTAGCTTGTCGGTCATGCCGCATTCTGTCACAACAATGAAATTCTTTGAGCCATCTGACTTGGCAAATTTTGCCATTCCACCTGTTCCGCAAATATAGTCTGATAATTTCAATAACTCATCTTTGCATTCGGGATGCGCGATGACCTTTGCATCAGGATATCTTTGCTTGAAATCCATCAATGTTTGCGCGTCTAATTTGTCATGCACAAAGCAGTAGCCATCCCATAATATAATCTCTTTATCTGTGTGCTGCTGCACGTATCTTCCAAGATTTCGGTCAGGAAGGAAAATAATCTTTTTATTTGGCAGTGAATTCACAACCTCGACAGCATTGGCAGATGTGCAGCATATGTCAGAGATTGCCTTTACATCGGCTGTTGTGTTCACATAGCTTACAACTGCTGCATCCGGGTATTTCTCTTTAATTTCTTTTAGCTTTTTAACATCCGCCATATCAGCCAATGAGCAGCCGGCATCAAGGTTCGGCAGCAAGACTGTTTTATGCGGGCTCAGCACTTTTGCAGTTTCTGCCATGAATTTAACGCCGCAGAATAAGATTACATCAGCATCTGTTTTTGCCGCTGCAACTGACAATCCCAAGGAGTCTCCTATGTAGTCGGCAATTCTGAACATTTCCGGACGCTGGTAATTATGGACCAAAATGACGGCATTTCTCTGCTTTTTCAGTTCAAGAATCAGCTCTATTAATTTCTCATTGTCATTCATAAGACTTTGGGGAAATAATCTTTGTTCCATGCGCAATGTTATAATAATTTTATTTAAATACTTAACCAAACAGGCAAGAATTTCTTGAAAAAGCAAAAATATAGGCAAATTTTGCCTATAAATCAAAACATATATTAAGCGGAACGCGTTGCTTTGCCGTATGTATTTCATAACCTCTAAGTCAGACAAGGAATCCGCAAATCTCGCAAAAATTGCAGCAAACTACCTTAGGGAAAATCACATAAAATATGCGTTTGGCAGGGAAAATGAGTTGAACAAAGATTATGAAATTGCCATAGCCATAGGGGATAATAAATTCATTCTGGAAACTTTCAGGACACTGGGGAAACTTCAAGTGCCTGTTTTTGCTGTTGCTTCCACCCAGAGCTTCTTGGCACAGGCCAACTCGTTAAACCTTAAGCACTTTCTTAATCTGATAAGAAAAGGCAAATACGAAATATTCAAAAGGGCGAGATTAGTCGCAAAATTTAGCAGGACAACAACGCCTATCGGCCTGAACGATATAGGATTGTTTTGCTCGAAAAGCGCTTCCCTGCTTAAGCACTCTTTGATGTTAAATGGCGAGACATTCTGGAAGGACTCGAGCGACGGGATAATAGTTGCCACGCCGACTGGAAGCACCGGCTATTCCCTGTCCGCAGGAGGCCCAATTGTGCTGGATGAGCCGCACATCCTGACAATAGCGTCCATATCCTCCTTGGAAAATCATTCTCCGCTGGTTATTGCAGATACTACTAAAATAAAAATAGCTGATATAGAAGGAAGCAATCCAATGGCTATAGTTGACGGCGAAGTCAGAGTTCCGGTTCATGCGACTGAGATGATTATTGAAAAATCACCTTATGATGCAAATTTCATAATATTTTCCAAGGAATACGGGATTGAAAGCAAGCTGAAGAAAAGGACATTAAAGACTAACATCAACAAATTGAAAGACATGCCCGCAAGCGCAAAGCTCGTTTACAGGATACTTATGCACGAAGGCAACATGACGCAAAAGGAATTGATAAACGCTTCCTTGCTGCCTGAAAGGACAGTAAGGTATGCCTTGGATATACTTATCAGGAACAATCTGATTAGCAGCCAGCCGCACTTTATAGACGCAAGGCAGACTGTTTACGGTGTTTAAACAATAATCTTAAAAATCAATACATCATTCTATTGCTATGTTTGACGAAGTAATAGATAAAATATTAAGCACAATAAATGAGAAAGAAATTTTCACAGAAACATATCCCAAATTCTCAGGCGAAGGCTACAGGGCGCATAGGATTGACATTAAGAACTTTCATGAGCTTAAAAAAACAATTTCTGGCAAAAAAATCGCGTTCATCGATGGCGGAAATGCTGAAATAATCGGCTCTGCAAATTTTTCATTGAATATCATAAGAACTTGCTATGCTATTTATCAAAATAACAGGAAAATTGCCGCCAAAAGATTTGAGATTTTAGCTTTTGTAAAAGCGGTAAATGAGGAAGATGAGATATATTTCAAGACTACGATTTTCAATTTGAATAACAACCTGAAATTAGATGAAATGTCTTTCAATTCTTTGGACCACACCTTAATGCACGGAATAAACCGGGCAGAAATAAGCAATATTGCAAATGCAATAAGGAGATTTGCGGAATTAAGGCTGGCAAAATACGTTTCTGACAATAATCTTTCCGATTTCATTGTTTTAGACGGGAATTTGCAATCAACTTTGACTAATGAAAACAATTATCTTAATGATTTATATGGATCGTGCGATAAAAATAATGTCGTTTTGAGCGCTTTGAGCAAGACGACTTCTTTATTTACAGAAAATGGGAATTTGCTTAGCGCTGTGTTATCAAGCATAAGCAATTTAGACTCGTGGCTTTATTATCCGATTGTGGATATAAAAAACCACAACCACAAGGCAGAGATGTTTTTTGCCAAGTTCCATGAAAAATCAAAGCACATATTCAGGTTTGAGATATTCAATGTGCAGAAAAATAAGGCCAAGGAAATAATAAATGAATTAACTGCAAACTCCATAGACCCCATATTTATTGGCTATCCTTATGGACTGGTTGAAGCTGATAGACTAGCGAGAGTCTCTAACCAAGAAAAAGAATCTTTGAAGACAATGCTTTTGGTTAAGTTGAATAATAGAAACATAGAGAAATACTTAAGCGCGGTTAATGCTCATGAGATTCTGGATAGGATAAGTTTTTGAAAAAATAATTAATTTGACTGAATAAAAGGTGAAAAAACAGTCATTCCACTTTTTGCTCTTGTATCGAAACCCCCTCTATTATATTGTAAACTTCTCTTTATTGCATTGTACAATGATTTTCCATTTCCATTCAGATATTTTATTGCAGCTTCGTAAATATCTTTCCATACTTCTGGATTGTCCTTTTTTCCAGGGAAAACATCACCTGTTGGGAGCATAAATGTTGTGGGACCATGTTCTTGTAGGCTTCTATTTCCAGTAGACTGCATATTATAATCTTTACCTGTTACAATAAGTGGCAATGCACCATGCCTGAATGTCATCTCGGCAACCTCAAATCCTCTATCTTGTTTTTCATTCAATTTTTCCATTTATTTCACCAAAAGTGCAGAAATCTTGGCTAATTCTTAAAGTGTGAACTGATTATCAAATTGAACACTCATAAAAATCCACAACAACCTTTAAAAATACCTGTTTAATCACTTTCTATAATATGAACTTAAAAGAGGAAGCATTAAAGCTCCACAGAGTGAACAAGGGCAAGCTTGCAGTCAAGTCAAAAGTAGCGGTAAAGACAAAAGAGGATTTGAGTTTAGTATACACCCCCGGAGTTGCAGAAGTCTGCAAGGAAATTGCTGCAAACAAAAGTACTGTTTATGATTACACAATGAAGTCTAATTCTGTTGCAGTTGTGAGTGACGGCTCGGCTGTTCTTGGGCTCGGAGACATAGGGGCGGAAGCTTCTTTGCCTGTCATGGAGGGCAAGTGCATTCTTTTCAAGGAACTGGCGGGCATTGATGCTTTTCCAATATGCCTGAAAACGCAGGACGACAAGGAAATAATAAGCATAGTAAAAAACATAGCTCCTGCTTTCGGAGGAATCAACCTTGAGGACATATCGGCTCCAAGATGTTTTACCATAGAGAATGAGCTGCAGCACATTGGAATTCCGGTAATGCATGACGACCAGCACGGCTCAGCCATCGTTGTTCTAGCGGCCTTAATAAACGCAGCAAAGGTCGTAAACAAGGACATAGAAAACCTGAAAGTTGTGATAAACGGAGCAGGAGCTGCCGGCACGGCGACTGCCAAGCTGTTGACCTGCCTAAACATAGACAAAAAGATTTGCACATGTGTAAGGGAGTTGGTGCTTTGCGACAGCAAGGGCATAATCTATGACGGCAGGCCTGATTTGAATGAATTCAAGAGGCAGATGGCAAAGATGACCAACAGGTCAAAGAGGCAGGGCACCCTTAAGAATGCTCTGGAAGGCGCTGATGCCTTTATCGGGCTGTCAAGGGGCAATCTACTCAACGCTGAAGATTTAAGGGCAATGAACAAGGATGCCATAGTCTTTGCGATGGCAAATCCCACTCCGGAAATATCATTCGATGAAGCAATCAAAGTTGCAAAAGTTGTTGGCACGGGCAGAAGCGACTTTCCCAATCAAATCAACAATTCGCTGGCCTTTCCTGGATTATTCAGGGGAGCTTTGGATGCAAAAGCAACCAAAATAAATAGCGAGATGAAGATAGCTGCGGCGCATGCCATTGCAAACTGCGTGAAGCCGACAAAGGACAATGTATTGCCGTACACATTAGACAAGATTGTTG
>JACQSQ010000065.1 GCA_016211245.1 Candidatus Woesearchaeota archaeon | reverse complement strand
TTCTGGAGATGTGTGTACACAAATGGGACAGTAAAAGTAGACCATGACAAAAAGCCGATTGAAAAGGGCTTATGCGTTTGCAATTCCGGCTATTATTGGGATGATGTTTATGGGTGTGTAAGGTCAAAAGAAACATGGCAGCCAAAAACATTTTTGCAGCTCATTTGGATATGGATCAGGGGTATTTTTTCGTAATGTTTAAAAATAATGAAATATTTTGACATGGCATGTGGCATAGTTTACGAAACATGCAGTTTTTCTAGTGAATTCTACTTACTTATAATGCTAAAATGACACGGATAGCTATTGTTGACAACGAGAAGCTCAAGGAAATGCAGCTTAAGCAGTACATTGCAAGCATCTGCCCGATAAACAGGACGGGAAAGGAATGCATAAAGATTGAGCCAGACGGGAAACTAAGCATTGACGAGCATTTATGCACAGGATGCGGCATCTGCCCGAAAGCAGCGCCTTTGGCGATTAAAATAATAAACTTGCCTGAAGAGCTGACCACGAATCCTGTCCACAGGTATGGCGAAAACAAGTTCATTCTGTATTCTGTTCCAACTCCCAGCTTTGGCAAAGTCACTGGAATCCTGGGGGTTAATGGAATTGGGAAGTCAACCGCAATCAAAATAATAGCCGGGGTTTTAAAGCCGAATTTTGGCGAATGGGGAAGGATTGAAACTGGCTATGAGGGGATTATAGATTTCTTTAAAGGGACCGAAGCGCAGGGATTTTTTGAAAAGATAAGCAAGGGAGAGATAAAAGTTGCGTACAAGCCCCAGCAGGTGGATTTGATCCCAAAAACGACGAAAGGCAAGGTTATTGATCTGCTAAAGAAAGTAGATGAAAAAGGCGAATTCAAAAAGATAGCAAACGAGCTGCAGCTGGACAACATACTGAATAATGAAATCTCTGAGATTTCAGGAGGCGAGCTTCAGAGGGTGGCAATAGCAGCCACAGTGCTGAAAAATGCCAACCTATATATTTTTGACGAGCCGACAAGCTATCTGGATATAAAGCAGAGAATCAATGTAAGCAGGTTCATAAAATCAATGATAGATGAGAATAATTCCGTACTGGTTGTGGAGCACGACCTTGTAATTCTTGACTATATCTGCGATTTAGTGCATTTGATATATGGAAAAGAAGGCGCGTATGGGATAGTAAGCGGGGTCAAGCCTGTAAGGAACGGCATAAATGTCTACTTGTCAGGATATATCAAAGAAGAAAATGTAAGGTTCAGGGATTCCACAATAAAATTCGCGGAAAAGCCGCCGATAAAGAAAAAACACTCTGCCGGAATAATCACGTCATGGGGAAAGATTGAAAAAAAACTCGGAAACTTTGCATTAACAGCCCATAAGGGAAGCATACATAAAAATGAAATCATTGGAATGCTGGGGGAGAACGGGACGGGGAAAACCACTTTTGTAAGGATTTTGGCGTCTGTTCTGAAGCAGGACAAGGGGGAAATTTCACAGAAGGTAAGAGTGAGCTACAAGCCGCAGTACCTTGAATCATCTGATGAGCTGGTTGTCGATGTTTTAAAGGACGCGTTCCACAAGCATGAAAACCAGATTATCCATCCTCTGAATATAGTTCCGTTGTCATTGAAGAAGCTGAACGAATTGAGCGGGGGCGAACTGCAGAGGGTTGCCATAGCATATTGCCTGCAGCAGGATGCGGACTTGTATTTGCTTGATGAGCCAAGCGCTTACCTTGATTCTGAGCAAAGGTTGATTTTATCAAAAGTCATAAGGGATTTTATAGAGCATAAAGGAGCATCTGCATTGATTGTGGACCATGATTTGTTGTTCATTGATTACATCTCTGACAAGCTGATTGTTTTTGAAGGCAAGCCTGCAATTGAAGGCAATGTAACAGGCCCTTTTGAGATGGAAGAGGGCATGAACAGGTTTTTAAAAGAGCTTAGCATAACCCTAAGAAGGGACGCTGAAACAAACAGGCCAAGAGTCAATAAGCTTGATTCAAGGCTGGACATGGAGCAGAAAGAGAGCGGGAAGTATTATTATAGCTAAGCCCTTCCCTTGCTTTCTCCTGTAACAATTCCTGCCGCTATTATATGCGCCAGTCTCAGCGCTTCTGGCAATAGGCTTCTTGTGCAGACAATCTTAAGAATTTTCCTTGCCTTTTCCAAGTCAATTCCTGTCAATTGAACAAATATGTCTTCTATTTGGATTACTTCTCCTGCTTTTTCAATCAATTTTATCTTGTTTTTTTGTTTTATTTTTATCAATGTTTCTTTTATTTTTTCAATGTCTGGATTTGTCCTTATCACAACAACAGCAGGAATTTTTGTTTTTTTGTTCAATTTCTGTACATCAATTACATTGAAGCCTGCAACAGCAATTCCATTAAGGAAGATGCACTGCAGCTGGGGCTTGAACTTGCATTTATTTATCATTTTGATTATTTTATCTGTTGCATTGCTGCCGTCTACATTAACTTTTGTTGAGAGAATCCCGTCAACAAACAAGCCGCCGCGCATTACAACGCCGACAACAAGAACTTGCTTGTTTTTGAATTTGTTGAAAGGGCCGTCGTCAATTCCTACGACTCTAATTTCTTTTTTAATCATTATACCTCAGTATATCTAAAACAATCAATTAAATGGTCATTAACCATTCCAACTGCCTGCATGAAAGCGTAGCAGATTGTCGGGCCTGCAAACCTGAAGCCTTCTTTTTTGAGCTCTTTGCTC
>JACQSQ010000055.1 GCA_016211245.1 Candidatus Woesearchaeota archaeon | reverse complement strand
GTTTATATTCATAGCTATAGATTTCTTTAATAAAAAAGTGGTGTTGATGCTGGCAGTTCAAGAAAGCTTTAGAAAAGAGGTGAGCGGATTAAAAGATTATCTTCTTCTTATTACAGTTGATGCCAAGAATTATCAAAATGCAGCTATTGATGTCTTGAGGTTTCTGATAAGCGAGCAGAATAATCCTGGCGTTTATGTAACCCTGAACAAGCCTTATGAAGTTATGCAGAGGAATCTCGCAAGCAACAATATAGACCCAAGGCTTATCATTTTCATAGACGCAACTTCAAGGACAGAGCACATTAAAAAAATGGAAAACTGCCTTTACATAGGAAGCCCGGAGAAGCTTAGTGATATCTCTGTTGCAATGGACCAGGCTGTAAAGGCATTGCCAACAGCTGAAAAATTCCTGATATTTGATTCTTTGAACACCCTGTCAATATTCAACAAGCCTGCAACGGTAGCAAGGTTTATACACTTTCTTGCTGGCAAGATAAGGGAATGGAAAATAAAAGGCATAATCATGACTCTTGAAAAGGAAACAGAGCAGGCTTTGCTTGATGAACTGACTCAATTTGCCGATTCAAGAGTAGACTTTGGAGGTGCGTAACAATGGTGCACATAGCTGCGGTCGGCATAACAACAGTGATATTTGGGATTGCTTCCTTGATTTTAATCTCAAGGGCAAGAAAAAAACTAAGCGAGGGCTCTATCAGAAGATTTATGGACAATTTTGCCATTTGCCTTGCATTTATAGTCACATTCTCTATATGGCAGACCGTAAGAAACATATATGAGTCCGGCTTGGAGTTAAATCACGCGACTTATTTGACCTATCCAGAATACATCTTTATCATTTTTGCATATATAGCCTTCATAATCACTTCTTTCAGAACCCAAAAAATAAGCGAGGAATTTGGATTTAAGGAGCAGGGCAGGAGAATAGGGAAGCTGGTTACTGAAAAAGCGCAAAAGCCAAGTGAAAATGCTGAAGCAGCTCTTGCTAAAAAACAAAAAAAATCAAGGCAAAATAGGAAATAAAATGCCGCTAAAATCACAGGTGAGCGTGGAGTATATGCTTGTGATGGGCTTCGCAGCCCTTATAACAATCCCGCTGCTGGTGATTTATTACACTTACTCCGCTGACTCGTCTGATACTGTCTCGACAACACAGGCCTTGCAGATTGCAAGAAAAATAGTGGACACATCCGAATCTGTGTACTACCTTGGAAAGCCGTCACAAACCACTTTGAAGCTGAACTTCCCTGATGGCATACATTCGACCAATTTAACCGGCAAAGAAGCCGTATTCAAAATAAAAACCCAGGCCGGAATAACAGATATCGTGCAGGTTTCCTCAGTAAACATGAGCGGCACCCTGCCAAAAAGCCCTGGAATACATATACTGACTGTTAAGGCTGAGGACGGCTATGTCCAAATAACATCAAATTAAACACAATAAACTCTTTTAGTCAATAAGATAGACAATATATAAAATTCAATAACGAATAAAAATTGAAAAATGCGAGATATGGAAAGTGAGTAGTGATATGCGAGGTTCGCGAGTAACCTCGCTCACCATTTACCAGCTTTCCTCGCATGCATTTACCTATGCGTTGCAAACTGATTTAGGTAACCCTAATACTAATGTCGTGCTATCTATCTTAGCAGAAAGCAAAAACAGTTAATAGCGGGGCACCCATTACTGTCATGAGAGAACAAGGGTCGCGAAATTTTTAAAAATTATAATTTAATATTGTTTTATGGGTCGCATGATTTAAAAAATAAATTCAATAAAACATCATAAAAAGAGGTGAAATATGCATTCTAGGGCCCAGATAAGCTCTGAATTTTTCATATTTATAGGATTGGCATTTTTGATAGCGATAGCCTTTGCTTTAGCATCCTTGGACCAGCTGGACGACTTCAGGCTCCGAAAAGAAAATGAAGCAGTCAAGGATATGGCATTGAAAGTGCAGAAGGAATTGCTGCTTGCAGCTTCTGTCGAAGATGGTTATGTTCGGATTTTTGAGCTGCCTGATAAGATAGATAGTATAAATTACTCCATCACCACTTTAAATTCGACTATCACAGTGAAATCAAAGAACAGCATTTACATAGCTTCAATTCCAGTTTCTGTTGGAAATGTGACAAAAAGCACTAACATAATCAACAAAACAGGCGGTGTTGTCTATGTCAACTAAATCTATCAAGGCGCAGGCATGGTACATGGACTTTGCAATAGGCATGCTTCTGTTTACATTCACGCTCATAGTTTATTTTAGCTACACCAATAATGCGCAAAAAGAGGATAAAGGTGATTTTGACTTGGTGACTAAGGATGCCAAGTCCATCTCAAACTCCTTGGCTTTGGAGGGCTACCCTGATGACTGGGACAATACAACTGTCGTGAGGATTGGAATAGCGGATGAGCAGCAATTGAACGCCACCAAATTGAAAAAATTAAAGCAGATGAACTATACTCTAGCCAGGAGGAAATTCTCCACAACATTTGATTTTTTTGCTTATTTCCTGAATGAAAATGGCGATGTCCTGAACATAAAGGGAGTTTGCGGAACAGGCTATCCTCTGATAAACACAACTTACAACATCAAAAGCGCTTATTATTATCAAGACGAGGATGATGATTTCTTGAAGGATTTCATGAGGGAAACTTTCAATGCAGACATCTACAATGATGATATAGACGATCTTGTTGCGAATCTGAGCAAATACGGCTTTTTGGTGATGGAGCATCCTCTTCTCAGCGGCGGCGATTTTGCGACAAACAAGGCCAAAATTGAGAACTTTTCATCAAGAGGCGGGCTTTTAATTATAAGCGGTGAGCTGGCCACCCCTTCTACAAACAGCATGGTTGGTGCGGATTTCAAGAAAAAATCAGGGCTGTCTTCAAGCCAAAGAATCTCAATAGTCAACGACACGGATCCATATTTGTCTTTGTCTATAGGGCAAAGCATGGTTTTCAACCAGTATTATCATGTTGAGAACAAATCAGAATCTGTCAGCTTCCTGAGAATAGCCACATTCAACCAAACAGACGACAATTCAATCTCGAAATGGAAATACGGCAACGGAACTGTATACTTTTTCAGCGACTTTGATGTGTCTGCTTTCAATGGAAATTTTATTGATGTGGTCGAGGGGGCTGCTTCAGGGCTTATCGAAGGCACCTGCAACCCGATAAATTTTTTAGTTATCAGTCCAAAATATTTGGCAAAGACGGAGCGCTATCTAATCTATAACTCAAAACCTGCTAAAATGACAGTCTATGTTTGGCAATAACTAGAAAAATTGCAAAGGAGAAGATGTTGTGGTAAATATGAAAAAAAGAGGCATATTTTTTACTATTGATGCGCTGCTCGCTTCCGGCATTATCATACTCTCCATCATACTGATTTCCAATTTTTATGTTTATGAGCAGCAGAAAGTTAATGTGAATTATGCGGCGCAGGACATGGTGAGGGTATTTTCTTCGTTGACTGTGGGGGAAGTCAATAATGAATACGTGAAGAATTTAACTTTATCCGGAATAATATCGAACACGAACAACACGCTTATAGAGCAAATTGGTGAGTTTTGGGCTGAAGACAATACAGAGCTGGCAAAAAATTTCACGAAAAACCTCACTGAGTCCATAATACCGGATAACTACGGATTCAGCGTTCTTGTTAATGGAGAAGAAATTTATTTAAGGAATTTGCCTGTGGACAGGGCGCTTGTTTCCTCAAGAAGAATAATAAGCGGAATAGCCAAGGCCAAGCCCACCCAAGGGTTCACTACAAGAGTATTGCTTACCGGCATAAAGAGCAAGAAAACCAGCGCTTACGCCTATTTTGGAGGGTATGAGGGCGATGGCAACTTGACTAAGAAATTGGTCCTGCCTAATGATGTTATTTCGTTTAACGGCTCTTATCTGGAAGTTGACGCAGGCGGCAATTTCAACCTTTACATTAACGGTATTTTCTCAGGAAGCTATGCTAAAGGGTCTGCAGGAGGCGGCAATATGCTGGCTGACAAGTGGAACCTAAGCAATTTATATCTTGCAAATTTCAAGCCTGGCGAAAACAATATAACAATAAATTTCACATCTGGAGAAAGCTATATCGCAGGCGGTTTCTTGAGAGTAACATACATCACATCATCTTATAATGACACTTCATCTCCGGGTTTTGAGAAATATTGGCTGCCTGGGGTGGAAGGAGCCATTAATATCTATTCTTCCATCTACGCCCCTAACGAGCCTGACAGCATGAATATGTCACTCCATTTCCTAAGCCAGTACCAGGTTTTCTTGGTTTTAGGCAACACCACAATATTTGAATCAACTGTATCTTCAAGCGAACAAAATGTGGTAATAAACAATTCTAATATTTCGAATGTAATAGAGTATGCATCATTAAGCCAGAAGACAATTCCGCTAAGGATTGGGCTCAAAAGCTCAAATGTTACCATATCTGGCAAGATTTCTGATTCTGCCTTGATTACTGACAGGACATCAAGCATGTCCGCTTGCGATATAGGGGTTAATTGCACCACTGGATTGTGCGATTCTAACGCCGCTGGAGGATGCCATGACAGAAGGGATAATGTAGCCATTCAGGCAGACAAAAAATTTATTGACACTGTCCTGCAAACTAGCGGAAGCAAAGTAGCCTTGGTGGGGTTTGGCACCGATGCTGCTCCTGTTTGCGACTTCCATGATTTCAGCGACGATAATGCATCGTTAAAATACGGGGTTAGCAATTACTCAAATGAATGGTGTGGCTACACCTGCATCTCATGCGGCATACAAGGCGCAACAGAGCTCTTGACTGAAAATGAGGTTTTATACGGACTAAGTCAAAAGACCGCAATTAATACAACCCAATTCCAGGTAGGAGACTCTGTTGTATCTGCCAGCATAAGATTCAATATAAGCGCCAATTCGTCAAAATTCGTAAAATCAAGATTGACGCTGCTTGGCAGGGATGTTGCCACAGAAGATGGCTATTACGATTGCATTTATTTCAATGGGAATTATATTGGAAGGATGTGCGAGCCTCATGGAGATCCTGGATGGCACACATGCTCTTACGCTTTAAAGCCAGAGTGGTTTGTCGGAAATGCTTCAAATGTAACTATCACCGGCGGCACCACAGAGGGATGCTTCCAGACTTCTGGCAACAATGACGATTGGGATTTCAAGGATGTGAAATTGGCTGTGTGGGAATCAGAAACCTCTTTGCCTAATCTTGCGTATAATGATACAAACAAGTCCGAAATTCAAATTGGAGACTCTCCGCTTCAGGAAAAATCGTCCTTGCTTTTGGCCTTAAACATCTCAAAATCAAAAATAAAATCTGCAAATTTGGAGTTTGAGGTATTGAATGTAAACCCTTTATATTATGATTGTGTATATATAAATGGAAACTATGTAGGGAGTGTTGATTACCAGGAATGGAATATAACAAATGTGTGGCAAAAGATTTACTTTGATGTGCCGGTGGCATGGCTTAAGGACGGCCAAAATGAGGTAAATTTTACAGCAGGGACTACATCAGGCTGCCACAGGACAACAGGCACAAATGATGACTGGAACTTTAGGAATGTGAATCTAAGCACAAGATGGTCAGATGAATTAAACAGCTACAGCAGAAACAAGGCAATGCTCGTGATGAGCGACGGCGAGGCAAATACAAAAATAGGCGATTGCGCCGGTTGCGATTCTACAGGGGCAAGAAATGAAACAGTGCAAAAAGCTTGTGAAGCAAAGTCGCTTTATGGCATAAGCGTATACACTATACTATTTGGCGACATAACTAACTCCAATGCAAGAAAAACATTAAACCAGTCAGCTTGTTGCGATGATTGCTCGCAATTTTATATTGCCAACAATTCGGACGATTTGATCGAGGTATACACGAAAATTGCCCAGTCTGTGGGCAATATAACCTATCAGGCGCAGTCGATAAACTTAAGTGGCGGAAACCTTGCAAAGACTGTACTATATCCAGACTCTTATTTGTCATTCAATTATTCCGCTCCGGAATCCCACTTCAACAAAGTGCCGTTGCGCTTTGAAACAGACAGGTTTGGAAACAACCTTTCTCAGGGGACTTTGACGGTCTACCCAAACACCTCGGTTTATGATGCCAAAGCCACTTCTTATTCCGGCAATAAATGGACAGACAACCTCGTGGTTAATGGCAACAATGTGTACAGGCTGGGCGACTACGGCAATAATTATCAAGATTTTGGAGATCCATTTGACGTCAATATTCCCGCGAACGGCATAAGCATTGGCAGCAACACCATCCTAATAAGCACGGGCCTTAACTCAAGCTCCTCGAGCGGAGGCTCAAACGACAGCAGGATAATCTACACATTGCTGCTTAACGGGTTTGCAGACTATTCAACAGTTGTTGCAAAATCAGATGGCTGCTCATGGACTATAAGCTTTGAAGACGGCTCAGCTTCCACAATAAAGATTCCGTCAGACTACAATGGAGCGGATATCTGCAGCTTTGCCAGCCAGACTTATGACTCCAATGACGCACTCGACAATGCAGTATTCCAGTTATTCAGCAATCTTGACATCGACAAGGATGGGAAATTGGAAGTAAATATAGATGAAAACAGCCTGAACATAAATACATTAACAGTGTCAAAGGTCCCGTCCCTATGGGGGCCTGCGATTGTTGAGATAAGGGTGTGGGAATGAACGGAAAAAAATCCATTTTTTATACCATATCTGCAATTGCCTTAACAACTGTTATTATTGTGACATACGGCTATTATAGCACATACAGGTTAACAGACAGGATGGAAACTATAGAAACCAGGATAGAAACCGTTAATTTTTTTATTAAGGACGTTGAAAAAGACTTAAGCAAGGGAGTATACATAGCTTCTTTCAGAACTCTGCTGGGCTTCAACCAGTTCATATCAACTAACGGCACTTTTATAAGCAGCGTCAATGAGAAATTTAAGGAATCTTTTCTTAATGGCACCATCAACCAGCAGCAGCTTAGCCTGATGAAGGATTCCACTTTCACGGATTGGGCCAACAAGATTTCTGCTGAAGCTGATAAAGTAGACATCCTGTTTAATTTTACGATTAATGATGTAAAGCTAAATCAAAGTGATCCATGGACTATTGAGGCAGGTATCGATATAACTTTGGACATAAAGGATAAGAGGAATACAAGCCAATGGGCAAGAAACAGGTATTTAACTACAAGGATAAGCATAATCGGATTTGAAGATCCGCTTTATCTCATCAACAGCAAGGGAAGAATAACAAACCCAATAATAAAAACAAATATCACCCCTTTTGTAATTGGCGGAAACGTGCAGAATCTTTTGAAGCATGCAAACAACTCGTATTACATAGCCAACAATGATGCGCCAACCTTTCTTATGAGGTTTGAGGGGGATTTGGGCAACTCAACTTATGGTGTTGAAAGCCTTGTCAACCTGGAGGAATTCCAGCAGCAGGGGCTAGTGCTTAAAGACAGGAGCATTGTGGATCATATATATTTCGGAACGAAGAATACGATAAACTACAGGATAAATGCAACTCCGGAATGGTTTAAGATAGATCAGGAGCATCTTGGGGTGTATCAAGTAACCAACTTGACAATTTGAAATTAATCATGTAAAAACATAACATTTTTAAATATATATAAACAAAAAATTATCAAAATGGAGCTTGAAGGAAGTGTTATAGAAACTGGAGTGGACAAGCTTGTCAACCTGGTAAAGGTAAGGGGCAAAATAGCCTTGGCAGATGCCGCCAAAGAACTGGGAGTCAGCACTACTGTCATCCAGGAATGGGTGGATTTTCTCGAAGACGAGGGAATAATAAGCGTCGAGTACAGGCTTACCAAGCCGTTTCTTGTGGAAAGAAAGCTAACAAGAAAGGAAGTCGAGGCAAAATCAAAGGAATTTGAGAGCAAGAAGGATGTTTTTGTGAGAAAGGCTGAAGTAAGCCTAAGTTTTCTAGACAAGCAGGCCGGCGAGCTGAAAAAGATAAAAGGCGAGTTCGACAAAATAAAAAGCGAGTTAGGTATGGAGCTGGACACTGTAAGAAACGAGCTTCAGGAGCTGGAAAAATACCAGCATATGAAGCAAGAGCTTCAAAAGCAGATTGAAGAGCAGAAGAATGACGCCAAATCCAAGATTGAGGAATTGGCAAAGCAGATACTCAACGAGCAAAAGAGATACCGGGAACTGGTTTCCGATATTGAGAAGGAAAAAAAAAATCTTACCCAGGAAAAGATACAGGCCAAGTCCATAGAAGAGAGCGAAAAGCTCCTCAACGCCAAATTAACAGACTTGAAGGGAATGATTTCAGCTATTGAAAAAAAAATAGGGCAGGAGGATATTGCTATTAAGAATTCCGAATCCCATATAGAGCGCCTGAACCAGATAATAGAGGATGTAAAGCAGCGAGTTGAGGAAGAAAAATCATTGATTACTCCGTTAGTGGAGAAAAGCAAAGAGCTTGAGAAAAAAGTGCTTGAGCTGCAGGACAATATAATAAAAAAAATAGCCGACAAGAAAAAAACTGCGATTAATGTTGACCAGATAACCAAAAAAGTTAATGATTTCTTCAGCAGGAAGATGGCTGTGGTTAATCTTGTTGACAAGATAAACAAGGACAGGGACGAGCTGGAAAAAAGCCTTTTGGAGCTGATAAAAAAGGCAAAATCATTCCAGCTTGCAAGCAAAAAAGGCGATGTCGGAAAGGAAATAATTGACATTGAAAAAAAATTCAATGAAGTTGACAAGAAAAAAGGCTCGTTTGAGGAGGAGCTGAAGAAGCTTACTTCGTTTTTCAGGAAATAGACTTAGGGATTTATGGTAAAAAGAGGTGTAAAGTTGCCGAAATCTAGATTAAAGAGGGAAAAAAATAGGGCGCAAAAGACTATGGCCAGCGCACATGATTCTGAAAAAGAAAAAAAAGGCCTGTTTGGGATGTTTAGTTTTCACAAGAAAGAGCATGGTGCTGCTCCGCCAATAAAGGATGCCGGGAAAAAAGGAACTGCCGACAGTAAATATTCCGCAAGTTCTGAAAAAAAAACTGGCAAAGAAAAACGCATCAAGCAGATTGCAGAGCTGGAGCACAGGTATGGGGTGGGATTGCTGGACATGCTAAAACACATGAGCTTAAAGCGCGATAAGATGCGGCCAATATCCGAGACGAATGAGGTGAGGGGTGAAGACAAAAAACCCGGAGAGCAGCCTGCAAGGATCGGGCATAATGCCCCTTCAGGCGAAGTCAGGATTACGGGGCTTGGCTCGATTACCCCAAAAGAGGGCTCGGAAAAGGAAAAGCATCCCTCTGTCGTGCCGCCGGTGAGGAAAGAAGACATCAATCTCCTCGCCACATACGATTTTGTATCTGACTTGATTCCCATAACAATAAAAATTTATAAGAAAAAAGGCGAATTCGTGCCGATTTACGAGGTTTCAATATCAATCATAAGCAAGAACACCGAGATAATTCTGGAAAAGATAAGGGAGGAGCTGACAACGCAGGTAAGCCTGGGAATGGTTGATATTCTCTCGACAAAGGATACG
This sequence comes from Candidatus Woesearchaeota archaeon, assembly GCA_016211245.1. GTDB lineage: Archaea > Nanobdellota > Nanobdellia > Woesearchaeales > GW2011-AR4. Next base: position 39,521 of record JACQSQ010000055.1, on the reverse strand, counting down.
GGAGTTATAGAGCAAAAATTTATTGATACGATAACCAACTTGATAAGCAAGCACTTTCCGGATGCCGACGAAAACACGACAAATTTCCTTAAAAGCTACTTGATACAAAGAAGCCTGGGGCTTGGAAGCATAGAGATTCTTATGGACGACATAAATCTAGAGGAAATTGCCATAAACAGCTCTGACGTGCCTGTTTGGGTTTACCACAAAAAACATGGCTGGCTTAAAACCAATATAACCCTTGAAAACGAGGATCAGACAAGGCATTACGCGACAATGATTGGAAGAAGGGTTGGAAGGCAGCTTACAATACTCGAGCCGCTGATGGATGCCCATCTCAAAGGAGGGGACAGGGTAAATGCAACACTTGAGCCCATATCAGCCTCAGGAAACACAATAACTCTCAGAAAGTTTGCAGCCAAGCCATGGACCATAACAGATTTCATAAAAGATGGCACTATCTCCACTGAAGCGGCTGCGCTTGTATGGCTTGGCGCCCAATTCGAGCTGTCGACATTGATAGCGGGCGGGACGGCAACCGGCAAAACATCCATGCTTAATGTAGTCGCGAATTTCTTTCCTCCTAACCAAAGAATAATCAGCATAGAGGATACAAGGGAGATTCAGCTGCCGAAATTCCTGCATTGGATCCCTATGGTTATAAGGTTGCCAAATCCTGAGGGGAAAGGCGAAGTTTCAATGCTTGACTTGCTGGTCAATTCATTAAGAATGAGGCCTGACCGGATAATAGTAGGTGAAATCAGGAGGAAAAGGGAGGCAGAGGTATTGTTCGAAGCCATACACACAGGCCACTCTGTTTATGCAACAGTCCACGCGAATGACGCTTCTGAAACAATCACCAGGCTCACAAATCCCCCGATTGAAATACCGAAATCGATGCTTCCTGCAATTTCCATGATTGTGGTGCAGTACAGGAACAGGAGAACAGGAGAAAGGAAAACTTTTCAGGTGGCTGAAATACTACCTGATTCGGAGCCGAATGTCCTGATACAGCTTGACATTAGAAAAGGTGTTCTTAAAAAGGTCGCAAACTCAAAATCGCTTATGTCCACTATTGAGCTGTTCACGGGATTCACAAGAAACGAGATAAGCAAATCGCTGAAAGAAAAGGAAATTGTTTTGAAATGGCTTGCCAAGAATAACATAAATACCGTAGACGGCGTTGGCAGGGTCATGGCAGAGTATTACACAAACAAGGACTATTTGATGGGCTGCGTAAGAAAAAACAAGCTCTTAGCTGATTAAAAGGTGGTTTATATCAAAAGCTTGAATAATTTGTTCCGTATTATTGCAAAAGCATTTCCGATGCTTAGGCTGAAGCTTAAGCAGGCAGGCATGGAAGAAAAGCCTGAAGATTTCATTAAGAAAACGTTCATCTCAGCCTTTTACATGACGACAGGTCTTGTAGTCGCATTGTTCCTCGTGCTGGCCAAGCTGGAAGTTCTGAAAGGAATAATGTTTTTCATAATTCCAGTGGTATTCGTCATCATGTTTTTTTATATGCTCAAGCTTCCGGAATTGAGGATATCGAAAAAAGAAAAGGAAATCAGCGGGGAAATCATATTCGCTGGCAGGTTCATAATAATAGAGCTTGAGTCGGGCGTTCCTCTATACAATGCGATGGTCAACGTCTCCAAAAACTTCAGGATTATCGGGCAGTATTTCAAGGAAATAACTGACAAAGTTGACCTTGGCACCAGCATGGAGGACGCCTTAAACGAGGCTGTCGAGTTCGTCCCATCAAATGACTTGAGAAAAATTTTGTGGCAGATTATAAACTCAATAAGAACCGGCTCCAATATAGCAAAGTCCCTTTATTCAGTCATGGATCAGGTCACAAAAGACCAGGTTAACGAAGTGAACAAATATGGCAAAACGCTGAATCCTTTGGCCATGTTTTATATGATAGTGGCCGTGATTTTGCCTTCCCTTGGGGTCACAATGCTCATAATACTTTCATCTTTCATCAAATTCCAGCTTAGTTTGACCATCCTTATAGCTCTTGCGTGCTTTTTGGGATTTGTGCAATTCATGTTCATTTCAATGGTAAAGTTCTCAAGGCCGCCTATAGAGTTTTGAATATGTTCAGCATAAAAAATTTGATCAAAAAAAAAGTTGATGATTCCAAGCCAGAGAGAAAAATAGAATTCTTCAAAAAGCAGTACAAGGAAAAGCAGAAAAAAAGGCTGAAAGCCCAAGAAAGGAAGCAGAGATTAAAGTCGTACATTGAAAGGGCCGGCTTTGAAGTAAGCGTGCAGAGGCTGAATAAAATATTCTTCAATACCTCCATAATAATCAACCTAATTTTTTCTGCCCTTCTTATTTATTATTTCTCGGTTACCTATGGCATAGGATGGGGCACTGTCGTGGCTTCTATGATCATTCTTTGGGTTTTGATCTTTGTATTGCTGCTGATTGCATTGTGGATGGTATTTTACATAGCTGTGGATTTGAAAATTTTCAAGAGAAAGGTAGATATAGAAGATGTCCTTCCTGATTTTCTCCAGCTCACGGCCTCAAACATAAATGCCGGCATGACAATAGACAGGGCTTTGTGGTATGCAGTAAGGCCGAGATTCGGCGTCTTGGCCAAGGAGATAGAGACTGTTGCCAAGGAGACGATGAGCGGTATGGATTTGAAGCCGGCTTTGGACAAATTCGCTTCCAGATACGATTCAATGACACTTAAGCGGGCTATCAGCATGATAAATGAGGGCATCGAAGCCGGTGGCTCAATAGGGGACTTGATTAACAGGGTTGCTTTGGATATCCAGCAGCAAAAAGCCATGTTCAAGGAGATGTCTGCAAATGTTACAACTTATGTCATTTTTATCACATTTGCCACTGTTGTTGCAGCGCCTTTTTTATTCGCATTGTCAGGCATCCTAATCCAGGTTGTTGAAAATTTAGGCTCTTCCCTGAGCGGAACAACCTCTTCAGCCCAGGCAGCAGGCATCCCCATAAGCTTTTCCGGCGTTGGAGTAACCCAAACAGACTTCAAGATATTTGCCATAGCGTCCCTGATTATTACATCTTTTTTTTCAGCTATTATGGTTGCGACAATCAAGAAGGGCAACGTCAAGGCAGGCATGAAATACATCCCGATATTCATAACAATCTCGCTGATTCTTTATGTCATAGCGCAAAAGTTGGGCATAGGATTGCTGTCATCTTTTTTCACTCTGACCTAATCGGAGTGTAAATTTCCGGAAGGTGCTGTATTTTTTGGCAGCTTCAAACAAAAATTAAAAGTTTTTTAATTTATAGGCAAGGACATTAATGTTCGTATATAATTTTCTTGCCTATATCAGGCGGACTTTACAATTTGTATACGAAAATTAAAGTCCGCCGCTATAAATCTCGAAATACGCAGTATTGCGATAGATTTATATATTAGTTATTCAATTATTATTTAAAATAAAAGTTATCAATCAAAACGCATAAAATGAGGTGAAATGATGGTTGTTTCTGCTCAACTTAAGAATAAAAAATCAGTAATCTCGCGAGCACGCTCGCGCAAATCTCAAGCCGCCATGGAATTCCTGATGACTTATGGCTGGGCCATACTTGTTGTTCTCGCTGCTATCGCCGCTTTGGCTTATTTCGGGGTTTTAAGCCCTGAAAAATTCCTGCCTGAAAAGTGCCTGATAGAAACAGGGCTTACATGCATTAGCTCAAAAGTTGAGGCAGCCCAGTCAATTATTGTTTTCCAGAATGGCTACGGAAAAACCGTGGTTATTGACAGGGTTGACATTGGCAAGTGCTCCAATACATTCAATACAACTTTGACCAGCGAAGAGCAGAGCACATTCATTTTAACCGGATGCAGCAATGGTGTCACAAAAGAAGTTTTTAAAGGCGATGTCATTATAAAATACACTGAAAAAAGCACTAATCTTTCAAAGACAGCTTATGGGACAATAAACACCAAGATTGAATAAATCAATAAATTTATATAATTTACAAAAAATAAATATAAAATAGAGGTGGAATTGATGAGGACAAAATCGCAGGCAGCTCTCGAATTCATAATGACGTATGGCTGGGCCATACTTGTTGTTCTTGTAGCCATAGGGGCTTTGGCTTATTTTGGTGTTTTGAGCCCTGACAAGTTTTTGCCAAGCAAGTGCACAATGCAGGCTGGAATCGCATGTTTGGACAACAAGGCAACCGCTACATCCTTGGATGTTTTCTTCAGGAATTCATTGGGTTATGATATAACTGTAACTGCAGTCAAAGCCCAGCAATGCACAGCACAAACGGGCTTGTCCGATGGGGTAAGCAATAGCGGAACAAAGCAATACACACTAACCTGCACCAATTCAGGCACAAAATATAATGGGGCATTCAACATTACATACACCACTTCATCTGATATTGGTGGGCTAACACACACCAACTCCGGGCAGATAACAACCAAGATAGAATAAATAGATTCTATCTTTTTCTTTTGTTTTTTATTATTATTCTTGTCTTATCACTGTAATAAGGTTTATTAAATTCTCACTTGTTCCATTATTAGGATGGACTTTAAAAGCCCAGAAGATATAAGAGGCAATGTATTTACGTACCTGTCTTCCAGAGGCTCAAACTATAAATGGTTTCTTAGGGCATTAAGGGTTTTCAAATACCTATCCGGAAATTCTGATAGGCGAACTTTCTTGGAGTCTTACTACCTTAATGAGGATTATTGATGACATTGCTGATGGTGATATGGCTGTGCCAGAAGGCTTTAAATCCCCTATTCATTTTGTTGAAGATAAGAAGCTTTTACCCAAAACCCTAAGGATTCTGTGGATAACCTGATATTGCATTGCTTTGAGCTGGCTCAAAGATTTAGAGAGGATTTTGGCTCTGAAACGCAAGATATTTTATCATCTATGCTGTTACGCAAAAAGGTATGGAAAAATGATTGTTTTTCCCAAGGATGATCTTGCTTATCATTTTTACCTTTTGGATATAAGAGGAACTATATGTGCAGCACTCAAAGTATTTGGTGAAGACCCTCAAAAATATGATACACTTAAGCCATTAGGCTTAGCAGCGCGCATTTATTAATTTATTATAATTTAAGGGATTATGATATTGACATAGCTAAGAGCTTTATCAATATACCGCGGGAAGACTGTCAAAGACTAGGCATAACTCACGATAATCTGGAAAATAGGCTTTATGCAGGCGTACGATGCTGGACTAGAGAGCAAGCTTGGCATGGAATGGGATTATTGGGTAGGCATGACGAACTGTGGCAAATGGAAATTTTGGATTGTTTGCCAGAGCAGCCTTTACTTTTTCATTTGAAATGCCTGCGAGAAGGTACTTAGGTACTTTAGAGGCTTATACACCCATTAGTAGCTTAAAATTAAAAAATATTTAAGAGGGGAAAAGTGGTTTTTTAGGCTTCTTTCTTCTTCTGGTACAAGAAGTACCCCAAGGCGCCCAAAGCTGCGATTATAAGCACTACAATCCATGCAACTGCTGCTTTGCCTATCCCTTTCTTCACTTCTTCTGTTGGCGTTTCTGTTGGTGTTGTAGGCATAGTTGGCGTTTCTGTTGGTGTTGTAGGCATAGTTGGCGTTTCTGTTGGTGTTGTAGGCTGCTCTGTTGGCTGAGTTACAGGAGCTGCTTCTTTGTTTCCAACAGCATATGTGCTGAATCCTGGCGAAGATGCTGAATAAGTCACGTATTCAGCGTCCGAACTTGTCATTGTAGTTGACAACTGGTTCCAAGTGCCTCCGCTATACCTGTAAAGCGCTACATCGCCTTCTGCAACTCCATTTGCAGTTAGCCATGCTCTTGGCACTTTAAAGTTTATTGTAACGCCTGAAATGTCAGAGTCAGCCATATTTTTGTTCAATATTTGCAGATATTGGTATACTTTTCCTGCCGCAGCTGTTGAAAGCGGGTTTGATTTCATGCTTTCCAAGCTTAAAGATGGGTTGGACAATGCGTTCTTTGCACTAAATGTTATTCCTACAATTGCTATCTTTGCATCTTTTGAAGTCAAGGTTCCTGTTGAGCCTGCTGCTAAAGCATCCCAAGCTGCTCCTGTTGAAGATTCTGTATTGCTTACTGGCGCTGCTCCTCCGCCCCCTCCTCCGCTGGAACTGCTTGTGGTAGTTGATGCTGCTGCAGCTGCTGCAGTTGTTGTGAAGCTGCGCGTACCATTACCTAGGCAGTTTCCATTAAAGTCGCAAACAGTCACATTATAGAAATATGTGGTGCTTGCTGTCAATCCAGATATGCTTACTACTTGTGTAGTATTAAAGTCTGTCTCTACAGCTATGCTTGTTAATGAGCTATTACTAGTGCCCAGAATTACTGTAGCGTTTACTGATTCATTAACGTCGCTTATTGTGACAGTTGCTGTGGTTCTGTCTGCGCCTGAGCTTATAGAGCCCATATTTGGCGCTAATGCATCTGTAACGTTAAATTTCCAGACATATCGATTTATATTGCCTGCTGCATCTGTAACAGTAAAGGTGAAATTATAATTGCCATCAAGGGAATTAAGATTCTTGAATCTTTCAGTTTGGCCCAGGCAGATATTCCCGCTCTTAATCATGGTTACGTTCGGCACAGTGCTGTTTACTGACGATAAGCAGGATACAGCATCTGATGATACTGTTATGTTTGGCACAAACATTCCTGTGGATTGGTTAGACTGCCTTGGTATTGTCCCATTTACAGTTGGCGCTTCTGTATCATTTACAGCTACAACAATGCCAAAATAAGGCACCTGAACTATTGTCCTTCCGCCAGAAGTGTAATTCCAGCAAGGTGTGGCTGATGCTGAAGAAAATCCTTCAGTGCATTTGCTTATATTGGTCTTCGATGCTACATTGCCCACGTCTGTTAGCCACCAGAACTCTTGTATTGTTGTTTTGTTTGCTGTGGAAGAGTTTACAGATGTATTTTTCGGGAATACAACAATGCCATAATATGAGTTATTATTAGGTGCGAAATTCAAGAGTGAATTATTAAATATAACCGCTTGGGATACTTTATTTGTCCAGTTAAGCTCTATCTTTTGGGTTACATTCTGGATGCCATTGGCGGCAAAGGTTGTTGAAGTTACGTTTACAAATGGCGTGAAATTTATCTTGTCCCAATTAACAGCAGTTGTATTAATTTCAGTCAATGAAACATTGATGCTTCCATTTATATTAAACAAAATTTCAACTGTTAGCGCTGATGTTCCATTCCCTGATGTTTCATTTGTTGTTGTTGTATCTTCATATCCGGCGCCTGTTTTTACCCTCATTCTTACATTTTGAAGCCTCTCTCCAAATGTGTCATTTGAGTATATGTCCATGCTATAGTTTACAGTAGAAAAGTCGAAGGAACCTGTCTTTGTGAATGTTATCAAACTGCTGTTTTTGATATTTCCTAATGTGTCATTTATGCTGATTTTGATTGTATGAGTGCCTGGAGTGAAGTTAATTGTTGTATTGAAGATAAATGTTGTGCCTTTGCCCCCTACCAATTCAATAGAATCTGCACTCGCTGGATAGTAATTAACGCCTGTAAAGTTAAATCTTGTGTCGCTTCTGTCTTCATAGCTGTCAAGATAATAGCCAATTGAGCTTATGCCGCTGTCGTTATCGAACGATGTAACGCTAATATTTCCAATATTTACTATTTGCGCTGTATCCACCGGGCTGTTTAGTGTTATATTTGGGCCAATATTGTCAACCACAAATCCAAAGACTGTGCTGTTAGACTGACCATTTTCATCAGTTACTGTAACTGTCAATGTTCGATTACCGGATGTAGTTGGGCATGTTGATTCATTAAAGGGATATACTACCGTACCATTGTTGAAAACAACAGTTGAAGAGGAATTACAGCTTGAAACATAAGTTAAATTGTGAATATTTACTGAGCCTCCCAATCCATAGAATCCAAGCCCAAAGCTTGAGGTTATATTTGTATTATTTACAATTGCCTTGTTTGAAGTAACGCCTGCGCCTGATGCCCTGGTTGTAATATTGTTAAATACTAGTCCAGGCCTGCCGCTTTGCAATTGGAATGAATGTATATATAATTCAGAATTGCCCCAAACGTCTTCTGATGTTAATCTGACAGTATGTGTGCCATTTGCGAGTCCTGTGCAGCTGGCATCGTCTTCCTTGCCTTTTACAGTAAGCGTGCCATTTCTCCTAGCGCGTGTATCAGATATGGTTGTAAAGTTAGTGTATAGATTACATGAAGAGCTAGTCTCGCTATCAACCTGAACTGCGATATATCTAATATCATTGCTTTCTGAGATATTCCAAACTATCATTGGCGTTGCGCTTGTTGAATTTGAATAATTCAAATTTGTAGAGTTCCCTATTGTAACCTGTAAAGTTGGCTTTACCGTGTCGTTAATCTGCACAGTAATGTTCATTACAACGCCCCTTCCATCAGAGCCATTTGTATTTCTGTTTCCTAATGTGTCATTGACCAAAACCCTGAAAGTTACATTATGCCCCTCAAATACGCCTCTGCCTATATACGGAGTATAAGTTAAGTTTATAGTCCAGTTTGAGTTTGTTCCAGTTCCAGACATATTGTTTCTTGCTCCAGTCACATTATTATGAGTTGTAGTATTTATCGTTTGCCAGCTTCCGCTGCTTTCGTTGAATAACTGCAAGTCAACATCCAATGGCTGAGTTAAATTATCACTCACATTTGCAAAGAATCTCATTTGCCTTCCTTGCGCCCAAGTGCCGGTGCCAGTTACTGGTGTGTTTAGCGGGTTAGTGCTTCCTATTGATATGTTTCCAAAAGTCATAGCATCAGTAGTCAACATGTTAAGGTCGCTGCCATTTGTAACAGTAAAGTTAGTAACTAATGGCGGTATCTGGTCGACTGTAAGTGTCCTACCACTTATATTAAAATTAGCATTATTGCTTGCATCCACAGCCGACATATTAAACATGTAAGTGCCGTTGCTGTTGAAGTTAAAGGTTGCATTGCAATAAACCTCTGTTGTATTTCCGGGGCTTGTTGTATCAAGGGTGTAGCATGTCAAGTTAGTTGAGCTATGGTTTAGATATGTAAAGTTCCTTATGTTTGTGCTTCCCAAATATATAGTAAGATTGATTGTATAGTTTTTTGTTAAATTGATTCCCATGCCGCCTGTATCATAAACAGAGAAGTTTATCATCCTGGCTGCTACTGATGAAGTATTAAAGCTCACTACCGAAGCATTTGTTGGCACGGTGGTATTGAATGTAGGTCCAATTGTCTCATTTCCAAGAGCTCCATTTGAGAAATGCTTGACAAGTACATATGTGCTTCCTGATTTAAGTGCTTCGCCATTCAATGTTCCGCTTTCAAGGAAGCATGCGCCTGGGTCGCCTGGGTCAATTCCGCTGTTAATAGTTTCAATCTCGGCACTGCTATTATATACACTCCACACAGAGGCATTACATTGCCTGATTAATGAGCAATTAGGGCTTGAAACAGTAGCGCCTGAACAGTATAATCTCTTTGAATAGCCCGTTCCTCTTATTTCTATAATGCCAAATCTGTACCTTATAAAGTCTGGAATGAATCTCCTGAAATCAGCTCCAGCCATTGTGGTATTAAAGCTAGTTCCCATAGCTTGCAGCACTTCCAATGATGTGGCTGATGATATATTAGTATTGCTTGCATTTCCCAATTGCTTTTCATCAACTGTAAGCCCAATAATATGCACTCTGCTCACTCTTCCAAATGCGGAGAAATTGAAAATGAAAGTATAATTTTTGGCCAAAGGATTGATGAAGCTCTCTATAGACGCATTTCCTGAATCATAAACATCCGGAGTATCCCCTCCTGAAAGCACTGTTCCATTGCCGAAGGTTATGTTCACGCTAGCTGTATCATTAAAAGTTACGGTCCTCATGTAGTTTATAAGGTCTGTTACATTAAGGCCCATAATTACAAAGTCATAGGAGCCAGAGCATTTTTTGTTTCCTGCTGTGTCATTTGCGCAGAATACGACACTATGTGGCCCAGGATTTCTCCATCGGCTTGAGAAGTTCAGCGAGACATTAGCTGCATAAACTTTGTAATCATTGCCTTGGGACTGCAAATTCATAGTTATATTTCCAGTAGGTATGCTGCCGCCCTTTGTAGTATTTTCCAAATCATCATTAACTCCTGCTGAAATAGAGGAATTTAGGATATACCATACGTTATATGTATTGTTTTCGGAAACATTGACTGAGAACTGAATAGGCCACCCTGTAAAGTTTCCTATAAGGTATTGCCTGTTTGCTGCGTCTGACATTTGTGCGAATGAGGCGTTTGGCACAAGCCCAGTCACTCTTGGCACTGTAGTATCAATTAACAAGCTTCTATTGAGTGAGAAGTTATAGCCTATTCCTGCCGCCCCTAAAGTAGCGTTTTCGCACTCCACAGACCAATTGAATAATCCATCCCGGCTAAAAGTAAAATTCATCCAGCTCACCACGCTTGTTGAATTTGTTAAATTGGAAGATACTCCTCCATTAGCTCCGGAAGAATTAGTAAAAGTTTTAGCCCATGTTCCTGTGATATTAGTATAGACGCTGCAATTTGCTAAATCATCAGGGCTTGCGTCTGTCCCGCCCAATACAACATTAAAAGTAAAATTAATTGTCCTTGAACTATTAATTGCCTTATCAGTTGGAGAAATTAGAGTTACGTTAAAGATTGCGTTTGCCACCGGCACTTCAAACGACAAGAAAATTAATATAAATATCGCAATTATACCAACTAGCATAACTAAATTTACCTTAGCATCCCGAGAATTAAATAACCTATGTTTTACCTCTTTTTGCATTATTAATCCTCAAACAGCATGGATAATATTGAATTATATTGAATTTCAACAATAATATTTAAACTTTGTGATTTTTAAACATATATTTAAACCTTTTGATTTTAAATTTAACAACCTACCCCAGTTTTAATCAAAAAATCAAAAGAATATATAAACTTTTGTTGTCCAACAAAGGTAACAAACAAAAATGCTGATAAGAAATTTGACAAAAAAAATAGCAATGAGCAATGATGCTAAAATCTGCCATGATGCCTTGTCAAAATTTATTGGATTGATGTTTTCCGCAAAACAAAAAAACACATTGATTTTTAAATTCAATAAAGAACAAATCATTGCGCTGCACATGCTTTTTGTTTTTTATCCTATTGACGTCGTATTCCTGAACAAAAATAAGATTGTTGTTGACAAAAAAGAGAATTTTAAGCCATTCACATTCTATAAATCCAGGAAAAAGGCGATGTACGCAATAGAGCTGCCTGCAGGAGCTGCAAAAAAAACAGAGATAGGAGACAAAATTAAGTTTTGAGCGCTTTGAAATTGAGCGTCTTTAGCAGCATCGCTATCAGGCAAGCGGCGAGATAAGCAAATAGCATATCAAATACAAAAGCTGATGGATTAAGCAAGAAGCTGCCAGCTTTGCTGTAGTAATTGCCCAAAGGCAAAGTTTTTATATGGCCTGCAGCAGTTTCTATATCTCCGCTTATAGCATATGATAACGGCAAGCCATAAGCATTATAGCAGAAGGGAAAGTAAAAAATTACTCCGCACACGCTTTCTTTTGACAAATAAAAAATGAATGCATTTGCTATGATAAATATCACCATCTTCAAAATTGTTGGCTTTAAAAACTCTTTAACTTTATTTAGATTCATAAAAAACAAGAAAAAATTGTTGTATTTAAAATTTTTGGAAATTAAGGATATGGGGACGTAGGGATTCGAACCCTAATTTCGGCTCTTAGTAATTTCTTACTAAAATCCACCGGTATCACCTTCAGTAATTCATTGTCGTGAATTTGTGAGCGAGTTCGTGTGACATGCGAAAGCTCGTGTGACTTGTGAGAGCTCATCTCTCACTCTCTCATTCACCCGCTCGCTTATGTCCCAAGCTCACTCGCATTTCACTGGCTCATCGCTCCATTTGAACGCGAGCAACTTTGAAATTGCATTCGTCTGGAGCCGGTGATAATAACCAGACTGTACGGATTGCTCCTTTATACGACGTCCCCATACAGAATAGAAGAAATTTATGTGTTATTTAAACGTTATTGTTTTTTGTATTCAAAAATTAATTTTAATTTTCATGCTTCTGACTTTTTACACCTATAACTGCATAATAAAATGGAATTCTTACTTCATCAACCCACATACGAGGAAAATGTTTAATATCTTCTTGTGAAGCTAGTGGAGCATGCTCTTCTCTAATTTCTAAGTTTGCAGCCGATATTGCTTTCTTTATTTGGAGTGGAGTGTGAAAGTAAGTTGGTCCAGAAAATGCTAATCTCTTGTCTGGTGTATAAAAATCCAAAGAGCCTTGCTGTGTGTCAAGTTTTGAGTCTAGTTCGCTCGTAAGTATTACCCAATTGGATTTTGCTCTCTTAAAATAAGCGTCTGTGTGCAGGTTAGTAACCAATAATTTTCCATCTGCTGATAATAAATTGGCTAACTGCTCAATAGAACGGTAAAGTCCCTTTTCGTCAAAAAATGGAGGCATTCCGCTCCAAACTACAACATCAAATGCCTCATGCTGGTAAATCTTATCAAAATCTTTCATGCTAGCAACTTTATATTCTATGCCGGATGGCTCTGTGACGGATTGAGCTAATTCTATCATTCGTGGATTGTGGTCAAAAGCTTTAACTGTTGCACCTCTAGCAGCGAGCATTCTAGCGACATATCCTTCACCGCAACATGCATCCAAAATGTGTTTTCCGCTAACATCTCCTAGCCATTCGGGAAAGTGCTGTCTCATCAAGAAATCTGACTGGAGCATTGGTTCTGTACGACGCCACAACTCAGCTGCCATTCCGTCCATGTTAAAGAATTTCAAAATATAAAATTTTTAAAATAAAATCCCTAATAATAAGGCTCGCTCTGGGGCATCTCCTCGCCAGCCGCGCTTTCTTCACCATTGTCTTTTCTAGCCACGTTCTTAAGCCCGTAAAACACCCCAATTGCAACCAAGACCAACGTCATCAAAATCAAAGATATCTGGATCATTGACTTTAAGTCAAGCTGGTAAAAAGCATTGGCTCTCTTGGCAGAAACAACATTTGCCTTGAAGGTTATTTCCCTCAGAACCTTGTCGTTGCTTTTGACTACGACAAAAAATCTTTGCTCGCTTGCTAAGTCTTTGGTTGTTGAAGCATACACATTAATGCTTTTTGATTCGTGGGCATTAAGCACGAAAGCGCTTGTCTCCTTTAGCCTCAAATCTGCCCATCCATTTCCATCAAGCGAGATTGTATAGCTGTTTGGCTTCGTATCCTCATTGGTTATTACAACTTTATACAAAGCTTCTCTGCCATCACTGGCTACATCCTGCTTAATAACAGGGACTTTTATTGATGTCAAGCTTATGTCTTCAAAAACAAATTCTGTCTTGCCGGCTATTTCAAATTGTATTTCTTTTGTTTCCTTTTTGCTGTCAAGCTGCGAGCCTATCTCTGCTTTCAGGGTATATGTTTCAGTCTGTGCTGTTTCCGGAATCTTTATTATGAATTCTTCGCTAATCAGCTCTTTTCCCTTGTTTTTCAAAGGATCGATGTATTTTGTGGATGACAAGCCTAGCTCTTCTATACTTGCTTTTGCAAAAATGCCTTCAAGAGGCAGCACTCCGCTGTTCTTAAACACAAGATTTATGCCCAAGGATTTACCTGCCTGTGCCTTGTCTTCCGGATTTAAGGTTATTGTGCTTATTACAAAAGGGAATTTTTGCTGGGCTATCTTCATATTATACGATTTTTCGATTGAATTTCCGTCTGTATCTACAAGCCTTAATTTAAGCTGGAATCTATCCTGCTTGAATTTTCCCGGCAACTCCAATTCCAAATCCTTTACTGCCTTTTGGTCCTGTGTAAGGTTAAATGTGGCTTGGCTGGAGTCAGCTATAACATTCCCATTTTCAAACATCAATATGGTTTCTAGCCTTGCATTCTCTATGTTCTCATTAGAGGTAAATGAAACCCTGACATCAAGCTGTTTTGTGCTTTCTCCTGTAACTACAAAATTTTCCTGATTTTCAATCACAACCTTGTCTTCGATTTCAACCCTGTCAAAGGACACGTCAAGCTGCTTTGCATCGGCTTTTCCATTTTTCATTGTAATGCCGTAAGCCTGGCTTAAGGAATCTCCCTCCGCATCAACTATTTTTACTGTAAGCTCGAAATTGCTGCTTTTCTTCAGCTTGTCCAGCAACACTAGTTTTAGCTGTTTTTGCGTGTTTGAATTGTCTGCCAAATTGAAATTCTCTGTTGCGTCAGCAACAACACTTCCGCTGTTCCTGTCTTTTAATATGGCTTCCACATGCGCTCTTTCAACGTTTTCAAGGGCTGTCAATTCAACAGCAACATTAAAATCATCCTTTTCCTCTATAAAATTGGTTCTTGACTGGGTCACAACCTGATTATTGACTTTTACCCTGTCGATTGAGACGTCCAAATCTCGCTCATTTGTAGTCTGTTTTGTTTTTATCCCATATGATTTCTGCTCTGATCTTCCCCTTGAGTCTGTAACTTTGACTATAAGCTCAAAATTATTTTCCCTCTTTAGTCCATCATTCAGGCTTAATGCAAGATTTATTCTTGCGCTTTGATTCTCAAGCATATTGAAGGCATCTGTTGAATCCGCCACCGCATCATTGCTTTGCCTTCCCCTCATAGAAACTTCTACATGAGCCTTCTCTAAATCCCTGACAGCTGTCAAGTCCACTTTGAAAATAAAGGTGTCTGCATCCGGCAAGAGGTTGTTTTTCGACTGGCTGATTGCCTGATTATTTACAACAACCCTGTCTATAGAAATGTCAAACTGGCTTGAGTGGCCTGCATAAGCAAAGCTACTGGCCAAAATGCTGAAAACAAGCAAAAATGCCAATGTAATTGTCTTCTTGATCATCTTCCCCCCAACTCGTTATTTAGTACTATTAATCAGTAAGTACAAAAGGATAAAACGCTAGTATTTAAACTTTTCGGTTTTTATTATTAGGTAGTGGTTACAGTATACTCATAGGTATGGCACTATATATATATATATATATAAATCTACCTTTCATCCTAAGTCTATGATCACTATAATAGGGGCCGGTCCTGCGGGCAGCTATCTTGGCTATTTATTGGCCAGGCAGGGCAAAGATGTGGCTATAATCGAGGAGCATGATGCTGTTGGAAAGCCAGTACAATGCACGGGCATAGTAACCCACTCTATAGAAAAGTTCTTCAAATTGAAGAATGGGGTCATAGCGAAGCGCTTGAACAAGGTAATAGTAGCCAGCAAAAATAACAGGATTGCAGTTAATGTTGATGAGATAGTGATGTGGCGTGATTTGTTCGATAAATTTGTTGCCGGCATGGCTGAAAAAGAAGGTGTGAAGATATTGTTAAATCATAAGTTTATTGGAATTAATGGAAAAAATTCAGTCAAGGTCAAAGATAGGAAAAATGAAAAGATAAAAAATCTTAAATCTGAAATTGTTGTGGGCGCTGACGGCCCTTACTCTGCAGTTGCCAGGGCAGTCGGCATGAATTCCATCTCAAAAAATTATATTGGAATGCAGGCGAAAGTCAAACTCGATATGGACACAAGCTCTTTTGAGTGTTATTTTGGAACTGATTTCCCGGATTTTTTTGGCTGGGTTGTGCCTGAAAGCGATGACACAGTTAGGTTGGGCATTGGCTGCTTTGAGAATGCTGAGCATTATTTCTATAGATTTTTGAAAAGCAGGACTGGGAAATCAGATGTCTTGTGCTGGGAAAGCGGATTGATACCCTTATACAACCCAAACAAAATAATACAAAAAGGCAGCATATACCTTATTGGAGACGCAGCCGCTCAAGTAAAAGCGACTACCGGAGGCGGCATTATTCCATCGCTAAAAGCAGCACAGTCATTATGTGATTGTATAATCAACAACAAAGATTACAATAAAGAATTCAAAAAACAATCTGGTAGGGAATTATTGCTGCACTTAAGAATAAGAAAAATATTGAACAAGTTTTCAGATGAAGATTATGACAAATTGCTGAATTTAATGAGCCAGGATAAAGTCAGAAAAATACTTAAGAAATATGACAGAGACACTCCAATACCTCTTGTTGCAAATCTTCTTCTAAAAGAGCCAAGGTTTTTTTATTTTGCAAAGCTGCTGTGGCGCTAGTCATTCTTTGAATAAACGGCAAAATCGCCGTTTTCATAAACTTTCTTATATCTCTTTTTTATCATATCCGTATTTCCTATTTCTTTTGAGTAAGGTTCGGCTAAAACATAATCAAAATCATAAAACTTAAAGTCTTTTTTCGTCCATTTATTCATTATATGTTGCCTAAATTTTTCGGGAAAGAGAAATCCTTCTACAGCATTATCGTCAGGGTATAAATAATTCCTGTCTTTATTAAAATTGAATTGGTGATGAAACAAATAATTGATAAAATCATAGTCTTCAAATTCCTCCAATTCGTTTGTATTTGGAGATAAGGTAATCTTCTTCCATAAAGTTTCATTGCTGACTGAAAAAATGCTGTATGCGGAAAGCAGCCTGTCAATCACCTCCTCAGAATTCAGATTGTGTAAAAGTGCATTTGGCAGATAAACATTATTGCGGGTGTATGCCTGCAGCTTGTAATTGTACTCTATACTGATTGTTAAAACAGTAGATTCCGGCTGGGCATTGTCCTTCAGCCACTTATACAAGCTGATTTCATTTTCAGTAAATTTGTGTTTTTGGTAATTGCTTGATGCAATATGTATTTGTATGAATGCGCCAAAAAGAAGCAGCAGCATAACGCCGAAGATTCCGGCAATCTTTAGATGAACTTGCTTTATATAAGCTATGATGCTTAACTTTCTGAGCCGGTAAAAAGTTTCCTGCAATAAAAACGCCGATATAATCACATAAAGCGGATTTATTATCCTAAACCACCAGTGCCAGTATTGCACAGTATATCCAATAAGCAGCTGAATGTTTAAAAGAACCGTGCCAGCAATAATAGAGCTGCTTATGAAAAAAAGGTTTATCTTGTCTTTTCTGAGCGTTAAAAAAACCGCAGGCAGGAGAAAAACTGCAAATAAAATTGAGCTCATATTGATATTCCTCCCGAACGAAGCCCCAATTCTTGCAAGCAATTCGCCCTTATGCGGAAGGGAACCATATTCAATTACCCGTAAAACATAAGGCAATGAGAGCGCTATGCCTATTACAGCTATAACCGCAAGTTTGAGCATATGCTCTTTTCTTCTAGCGAATAATGCCATAAAAAATGCAAAGCAGGCAAAGGTTGCCCAGAAGAAAGCGAAGTAGTAAAAGTATGAATATGCCAGTACTGCAGCAATAAGACCGGTAAGAACAGGGTAAACAAATCCTTTCTTCTTAAAAGATAAAACCAGAAATATGAGCGAGGAGATCATTGATATAATAGTGAATCCGGGCTGCATAAATCTTGAGACTACAAACATAGCCCTTGCGGAATAAAATGTTTTGAAATAGTTCAAATTCGCTGTAAGCAGGTTTTTTGCAATTTCAAGCAATGCGATATCATGAACAAAAAAAATCAGAAAAAGAGCGACAAAAATTGAGTAAAGTCTTTGCATTCCAAGGATTTTGTGGCAAAAATAAAAATAGAGCAGAAATACTATGGGCGGCAGTATTAAGTTTGTCAGTATCGCCAGTCCCTTTATGCCGATTCCAAAGATTATTCCAAACAACCCCAAAACAATGCTGGGAAAAATATCAACATTATTGGAAATATTTTCTTTGCCCTCGAGATGGGCATTTAGCGGGAAATAGTTGCCGTTAATAACGCTGTTAACATTTGAAGCGTATGCAAGCCCTTCTACTATATACATGCTCGTGTTCTTAACTGGCAAGGGGTCATACAGCGCACCATTCTCCTTTGCCATTATGATGTGCTGCAAGCCAGAGATTACGGAAAGAATGATGCAAATGATTATCAGCTCTGGCCCCCAGAATGAGATAATTTTGCGTTTTTTTGTCATCATACCTGGTTTAAAATGTGTATTCTTAAACTTTGTGGAGAAGTAAATATTTTTAAATGATGCGACATGCCTGCATAATAGCCCAAAAATTCAAAAAGTCTTTAAATTGTAAATTATTCTGCTTAGAATGTTGCCTAAAATGCTGTCACGGAAAATTTTGAATTTGCCAGTCTTTCATAGCCAATTTGTAAAGTTCGCTGTAGTTGGCGGATTAAGCACAATTGTGAATTATGTTGTTTTTGCGCTTCTTCTCAGGCTTTTTTCAGTGCAATATCTTATATCATCTGCAATAGGCTATATAGCCGGGGTTTTAGTAGGGTTTATTCTTAACAAGTTCAAAACATTTAAATCAAAAGAGCATTACAAAGGGGAGTTGATAAAATACTTCATAGTATACGCGTTCTCGCTATTTTTAGGATTAAGCCTTCTTAAAACTTTTGTCCATAATTACAAAATGGATCCTCTCATAGCCGTTATAATAGTTATAGGATTTACCACATTTACAAATTTCTTTGGTTGCAAGTTCTTTGCATTCAGAAAAACCAATGTTCCAGGCATATTAAAATCCAAGCTATTCCTTTCAGTCTTAGTAATCAAAATTTTATTCTCATTTTTCTTTGGTTCAGACTTAATGGTCAAGGGATTTGCGCCATTCATCAATTACTTTATATCTTCCGGATTCAGCAATCCTTACGACTTTTTCTTGGCTCAGAATTTATTGAAAGCCTTCCCCTATCCTACAATTATGCTTGCTGCCATGTCTTTCCCAAGCTATTTGTTCTATTTTATGCTGGATTTGAACTGGCAAACAATTGGGATGATAAACTTATTTTTGATGAGAGTGCCGCTTCTGCTTGCCGATATAGGGGTCTTCTACATTCTTACCCTTATGCTGAAAGGCAGGGAAAAAAGTATTTTGATTTTTTATTGGTGCTCGCCAATTGTATTTTATATTAATTATTTCCATGGGCAGCTTGACGCTATACCTGTATTTTTCCTAATACTGTCCATTTACCTCTTGCTGATTAAGAAGGAATCTCTTTCATTTTTGTTCCTAGGGCTTGCCTTGGCATCCAAGTCAAATATCTTTGCGGCAGTTCCTTTTATATTCCTATATTTGTGGAGAAATAGATATGGCATAATAAGCATAATCAGATATTTTGGAATATCATTCTTGACTTATATACTTTTAATATGGTCTTTTTTGTTCTCAGAGGGCTACAAACAGCTTGTGCTGATGGCAGAAGAGCAAAGCTGGCTTTTTGTCCTAAACATACCTTACCTTAAAGATGGAATTGTGCTGTATATTGCGCCTCTTGTAGTTGCCGTGTTATTTTTCAGGATGGCATATTTCAAGAGCATAAACAAAGATGCATTTATCATGTCTCTGGCTATGGTTTTTATAGTGCTGGTAACTTTTGTTCCTCCACGGCCCGGATGGTTTTTATGGTCAATACCATTCTTGACTTATTTTTTCATAAAAGATGAAGGTGTGTCTAGAAAATATTATTTTGCAATAAGCCTGCTTTATGTCCTGTTTTTTGTAGTCTTGCATCAAAACTCAGATATATTACATTCATTCCAGCCAATTAGCAGTTCAATTGCAAGCCTGGAAAATCCTCACCATCTGCTTCTCAAGCTTGGATTTGATGCGGGGTTAATATCTGATATTGTGTTCACTTTGTTTATCGGGGTCTTGCTGACAAATGCGTTCTTTGTCTATAAAAACGGCATAATAAGCAATCTCGAGTATAAAGTTTCCTCGCTGAACCTAGGCATAGCCGGAGACTCAGGAAGCGGAAAGAACTGGACTACTAATCTTATAAAAGATTTCGTCGGCGAGAAGAACCTGACTCTGCTTGAAGGCGATGACTTACACAAATGGGAAAGAGGGAATAAGAACTGGAAAATAACAACACACCTTAATCCTAGAGGGAATTTTCTGAATTTAGGGCTTGAGCATCTTCAAAAGATAAAGGAAGACAGGATGGTTTTTAGGAGGCAATACGATCATACAACAGGAAAGTTCACGCAGCACAGCAGGATATCGCCAAGCAAATTTATACTGATAAGCGGGCTCCACACTTTTTACCTAAGCAAAATGAGGCAGCTGCTCGACCTCAAGATTTTTATGGACCCAGACGAGGGCTTAAGGAGGCATTGGAAGATAATAAGGGATATGAAAGAAAGATCCCACAAGAAAGAGCGTGTTGTGAAGCAGCTCGAGAAAAGGAGTTCAGACTCAAAGAAATATGTTTCGCCTCAAAAAGATTTTGCGGACATTTCAATAAGATACGAGCCTAAAGCGAGAATAAAAAATGAATGGGATGAAAGCAAGAAAATCAAATTGGTGCTTAAACTTACAATTGATAATGCTTACTCCCCTCATGAATTAATGGACTTATTGTCAAATATCAGAACCCTAAAGACAAATCTGGAATATAACGATAACATGAGCACTTACTCTTGCGCTTTTGACGGAACCATAAGCAGGAAAGAGATAGAAAGAACAGCTTATCTGCTTGTGCCAAGCCTCGACGACGTGCTTGAGAACAACAATCCGAGATGGCGTGATAACTATGACGGGATTGCGCAACTATTCATACTCTATCTAATTACTGAGAACCTCAAAAACAAGAAATTTACATCTTATGCGTAAAGAAAGGGAATTTGCACTAATATGCAGAAAAATTGGAACCAACAAGCAGCTTGCACAGGCAGGAGGCGGCAATATATCTTTGAAGCTTGATTCGAAATCTATGCTGGTAAAATCTTCTGGGATAAGCCTTGCAGAAGTAACTAAGTCAAAGGGCTATTGCAAAATAAATTTCGTAAAAATCTTGGATTATTTAAGCTCCATAAAAGACTCCTCATTTTCGATTGCTGCAGAAAAAGAGTATAACAGAATGCTGCAGCAGAGCCTCGAAAATAGCGAAAATAGCATTTCAAGGCCTTCGATAGAAACAGGATTTCATGCAGTTCTTTCAAAATCAGTTATCCATACACATCCTGTTCTGGTCAATGCACTGCTTTGCAGCAGTAATGGGGGAAAAATAATCATGAATCTATTAAAACAATACAATCCTATATGGGTGGAATACAAAACGCCCGGCATTGAGCTCTCAAAAGAAATATTTGATATAATAAATAATGAAGAAAATAGACAATCGTATGTAATTTTATTGGAGAATCATGGCTTGATTGTGTCTGGAGACGAGCTTAGAGATTGCTTAAACGTAACTGATAAAATCATTAGCTTAGTCAAAGACTACTTGGATAAAAATAAAATTAGCCTGCCAGAATACGAAAACCTGGATTATAGCTCTGGTGAATTCAGCAGCAATATTGTAAAGGAATTCATGAAAGTTGCTGGAAATAAAGAACTGGTTCGAAAGCACATGTTTCCGGATTCTGCTGTTTATTGCTCAGCAGGGTTCTCTTTTGACGAACATGATAAAGACAAAATAACTTTATACAGCAGTGGGCGTGTTTCATTGCCTGAAAATTCCGCTATTAACTGCAAATATATGGGAGGAGTGCTTACAGCATGGCTATACATTTTGCTGGTTATTAGGCAGTTCAGTAAACCGAAATGTCTGTCAGAAATGGAATGCAACAACATAAAGAGCATGGAAAGCGAGAAATACAGGCAGAGGCTAAAATGAAGATTATTGTCCCTATGGCAGGAACCGGTGATAGATTTGTCAGGAGCGGCTATAATATTCCGAAACCGCTGATAAATGTAGACGGAAAACTCATAATAAAGTATGTCGTTGAATTGTTTTCAGGAGAAAATGATTTTGTATTCATATGCAACAAGAAGCATTTGAAGAATACAAATATGGCCCTGATTCTTAAGAAAATAAAACCAAAATCAACAATAATAGGAATTGGCTCGCATAAGGGAGGTCCTGTATTTACAATAAAATCCGCTTTTCCATATGTTAAAGATAATGAAAATGTAATTGTATGCTATTGCGATTTCAATGCAGTCTGGGACTATGAAGATTTCAAGAGCAAAACAAAAACCATGAAATTCGATGGTGCAGTTCCGTGCTATATCGGATTCCATCCTCACCTTCTTCACAAGAAGCTATATGCAGGTGTACTAGTTGATAAAAACGGCTTCATGAAGGATATAAGGGAAAAGCACTGCTTTACAGATGTTCCGACAAAATGCCACCAGTCATGCGGAATTTATTATTTCAAGAAGGGCTCTGAATTAAAGAAATACCAAGAAGAATTGATGAAAAGTAATATTAACCTTAATGGGGAATATTACATAAGTATGATTTTTTACCTATACAAAAGAGATAAACTTAAAGTTTATGTGCCGGAAATTGCGCAATTTGCGCAATGGGGGACTCCTGAAGATCTGGAAGAATATGAATCTTGGTCAAGGTATTTTGCAGCGCTTTCTGGAAAGAAAAAAGGTGTAACTACAGAACCAGTTGGAAGAAATCCTGACTATAGGATAAAATTAAATAAAGCATCAAAAGAATATAAAAAGAGCTATGGTTATTGGAAAAAATACTTTTCAAAAAGCAAAGAGCATCCTTATGGAAAGTAAAGAACATGGCAAACATAATCCCAATGGCAGGCACTGGCTCCAGATTTGCTTCAGAAGGCTATCTTCTTCCAAAGCTGCTTATACAAGTTTCAGGAAAGCCGATGATATCCAGGGTAATTGAAGCTCTTCCGAAATCTGATAAGAACATATTCATTGTAAGAAAAGAGCATGTTGAGAAGTATAAACTGGATAGTCTGATAAAATCCCATATAGAGAACGCAATAATAATACAGGTTGAAAAGACAACAGAAGGGCAGGCTTCAACATGCATGCTGGCAATGCCTTACTTAAAAAAAGATGAGCCGATATTTATTGCGGCATGTGACAACAGCTTTCTTTATAACAAGAAGAAATACGATGAGCTTGTCAAAAGAAAAGACATTGATGCGATTGTTTGGACTTTCACAAAAAATAAGCTGCTTTTAGAAAATCCTAAGGCATGGGGGTGGGCAGTGCTTGAAAAAGATAAAAAGATGATAAAGGATATGTCAATTAAAGTGTCAGTATCTAAAAACCCATTTAATGACCATGCTGTTGTTGCAACCTTCTATTTCAAGAAAGCAATGGATTTTAAGAAAGCATATAAACTTATGGTTAAGGAGAATTTTAGGATAAACAATGAGTTCTATGTTGACGCAATGCCAATATTTTATAAAAAGCTTGGCAAAAAAAGCGTTATTTTTGATGTTGATCTTTATGTTAGCTGGGGAAAGCCTTCTGATTTGTATGAATACCAAAAATGGGAATACTTATGCAAGAATAATCTAAAGCCAAAAGACGATGGAGAATTCAAGCTTTGGAAGAATTTTTTTAATCGATTAAAGTATTAAAATGCCAAAATCAAATATTAATTTATCAGTCATAGTCCCCTGCTACAATGAGAAAGAAAACATTCCACTTATAGTTGAAAGGTTCAAACAAGTAATGCCAAAATATGCAAAAGTAGAGCTTGTTCTTGTTAACAATGGCTCGCTAGATGGCTCCAAAGAAGTCATGGAAAAGCTTGCGAAAAAGTATAAATTTCTAAGGATGGCAAATGTAAAAAAGAACATAGGCTATGGCTATGGAGTTTGGAGCGGCCTTCAGGCTGCAAAAGGCAATTACTTATGCTGGACTCATGCGGACATGCAGACGGATTTGGGAGATTGTATTAAGGCTTATAATCTTATAATGAAAGAAAAAAACCCAAGAATTTGCTTTGTTAAAGGAAAAAGACAAGGAAGAAATTTATTTGATTCATTTTTTACTTTTGGAATGTCGGTTTTTGAGACAGTAGTTCTAAGAAAGCTGCTTTATGACATCAATGCGCAGCCAAATCTCTTTCATAGGGATTTTCTTGGAAATACAAAAGAGCCACCTTATGATTTTTCATTTGACCTTTATTTTTATTACATGGCAAAGAAGAATAGGTATGAAATAATAAGATTTCCTGTGCTGTTTAGAAAAAGGATTCATGGCCAGTCAAGCTGGAATACAAGCATTGCTACAAAACTAAAGTTTATTAAAAGAACAATAGACTTTACCATAAAGCTAAGAAATCATATTAAAAAGTAAAAATGTTGAAAATTATTCATAGAGTAAATAAAATAAGCGAACTGAAAAATATTCCCAAAGAGTATGGTGTTGAAGTAGACATAAGAACAAAGGGAAAAAATCTAATTTTAAATCATGAGCCTTTCCAAGGTGGAGATTTGCTCGATGATTATCTCTCAAACTTCAGGCATGCTTTTATAGTACTAGAGGTCAAGGAAGAAGGCATTGAGAAGCAAGTCATTAGATTATGTGAAAAGCATCAAATTACTAAATATTTCCTGCTAAATGTTTCATTTCCATTTATGTACATTTTAGCTAAAGAAGGTGTTAGAAGAATGGCAATAAGATTCTCTGAATTTGAAAATGTGCAAACTTGCCTCTCTCTAGGAAACAGGGTCAAGTGGATTTGGGTGGATACATTTACTAAGCTTCCTTTGAATAAGAAAATTTATAGAGACTTAGATAGCTTAGGTTTTAAGATCTGCTTAGTTTCTCCTGAAAGATGGAATAGGCAATATCAGATTAAAAAATACAAGAGCTATCTTGCAAAGAACAAAATTAAAATAGACGCCGTTATGGTTTCACAGGAACATGCAAATAAGTGGTAGAAACACATCTGGAATTAAAGCAGTATTATTGGATTTAGACAATACTATCTACAAATACGAAATATGCAATTCTAATGCCCTCCAAAAAGTTTTGAGGGATTTTTCAAAGAGATTTAAAATGACATATAAAGAAGCGGAAAAAATATTTTATATTGCCAGGTTGCAAGTTAAAAAACTTCTTGAAGGAACTGCGGCATCCCATTCCAGGTTGCTTTATTTCAAGAGGACTATAGAAAACTTTACTGGAAAAACAAGTCCAGAGTTGTCATTGTATTATAACAAGCTATTTTGGGAAGAATATTTTAAGTTCATGAAATTAAGCCCTGCTGCAAAGGAGTTTCTTGCGGCTTGCAAGAACAATGGAATAAAAGTTGCAATTCTGACAGACCTGACTGCTGAAATACAGTTAAGAAAGATTATTCATCTCGAAATATCCAAATTCGTGGATTTGGTAGTGACTTCTGAGGAGGCTGGAAAAGATAAGCCCAACCCACAAGTTTTTGTTTCTGCGCTGAAATTGTTAAAATATGCGCCTGAAGAAGTAATTATGATTGGCGACAGCGACAAACGGGATTTAATGAGCGCATCTGCAATGGGAATAAAATCATACAGTTCATTCGAAGAAATTCCAAAAAGCTTTTTTGTTAGATAATATTTTAGGCATGATTTTTCTATTGCAATTCTACTATCCTGGGATGGAATGGTGCAAATGCTGCGCTTAGGTTAATGTCCTCGCAACTCTATTACAAAAGTTTTTAAAAGGCGTCTCTTTCCTAATTATTACGGAGTTTATTTCATGGAACAAAAAATTGACGATGACATTGACATAGATTTCAGCAAAATAAAGAACTTTTTCAAAAAGAAGGCAAAATCCGACAGCACTGAATACCGCGAAAAGCAGAACCCAGAAACAAAGGACGATGAAATTACCATAGATTTCAGCAAAATAAGGAGTTTATTCAAAGCTGATGGCGTTCCCAAGGAAAAAAAGGTTACTCAAGAGCAGATTATTAAAAAACATGAAGCCCACCATGTAGAAAGCGACGACAATTTATCATTTAATTTTGAAAAAATAAAAAATTTCTTTAAGGCAGAGTCGAGCGACTCAGACAGCGATGATGCCTTTCCGGTTAATTGGGGTAAAGTGCGGCAATTCTTTAAGAAATATGGAATTATATTAATAGCACTGATTCCAATAATACTTTCAATTTATGTGAGGATGCAAGCTGCATATTTGCCCGTTGTTGATGAGTGGGCAACCAACGCCGTCATAAATAGCATAAGGTCGCAAATAAGAAATGATGTTAATCAAAAGTTTCCAAATCTTCCAGATGCAAATAAAAATGATATAGCAGAAAAGGAGCTCCAAAATTTCATAAGTGGAAATAAAGCTCAGATTAACCAGCAAATTGAGGCAACCTCCAAGTACTTCATGTCATTTTTCTTGGACGAAAATGGAAAAAACTATATGCCAGACATTGACCCTTATTACTGGTATAGGTACGCCAAAAACGTTTTAAAAAACGGGCACCCGGGGGACGAGTTAAGGGACGGAAGGCCTTTTGACAACCACCAGCTCGCGCCGAATGGCAGGTTTGTGGTTCCAGACATGTTTAATGCTTATTTTTTGGCTTATTTCTACAAGTTGGTAAGCATAGTTATCCCTTCCATAACGCTAATGCGCTCCACAATGTATGTGCCAGTTATAATCTCAGCGATAGATGTGCTGCTGGTTTTCTTAATAGCAAGAAAGATTGGGGGCAATATGAGCGCGTTTTTTGCTTCATTAATGTTCGCTGTAAACTCTGCTTTTCTTGGCAGAACATTATTTGGCCATTCCGACACGGACATGTGGGTGGTTTTCTGGTCGCTTTTTATTACGTGGATTTTTGTTCTTATCGTAGAGAATAAGAAGATGCTTGGAGTAGCTGCGCTTAGCATATTTGGCGGATTGTCCATTGGCTTTTTTGCATTTTCGTGGGGTGGGTGGTGGTTTATATTTGATTTTATTGTGATATCTTTTCTTGTTACCCTTGCTTATTTGCCATTAGTTCATTTGGATAATGTGAGAAAAAGCCCAAAGGAATTTTTCCTAAGGACTGATTTCAAGATGATATTCATTGCGCTGTTGATTTTTGTGCTTAGCTCTATTTTATTCACCACATTGTTTCAGGATTTCAACACTTTCAGAGAAAGTGTGATTGGGCCTTTTACTTTCAGAGCAATAAAAACTCCTGTCAGAAGCGAGCTTACCCCCAATGTGCTGACAACTGTTGCAGAGCTTAATGAGGGCTCGATTAATTCCATCATAAATTCTGTAGGCGGCAGGTTTTTCTTTTTTTTAAGCTGGCTGGGGCTGTTATTGTCTGTTTTGCGCAAAGACGGCTATAAGAAGTTTGACATTTTTTATATAATTGTTTCTGGAATCTTTTACGCGAGCTATTTCCTGCTTACAAGATGGGGGGTAAATATTGGAATAAATGGGTTGATCATTTGGATATCTCTTCCGATTATTGTGTTATTTTTAATTATGATATACAAGAGAAACACGTCTTACGATTTCAAGCTCGGACTTCTTTTATTGCTTTGGGTCGTGTCTTCCGTGTATGCAAGCATAAAAGGAATTAGATTTACATTGTTGCTTGCGCCTCCTTTCAGCGTCGCATTCGGGGTTGTTCTTGGAATGTTTTTTTCTCATTGTTTACTATGGTTAACAAAAGAACTCAAAATATACAAAATAATTGGCGCCAGCATGCTGTTTATGTTAATTTTGCTGTTGTATGTCAATCCAATCAAAGGCGCTATCCATACAGCCGGCCAGGATATACCAATAATCAATGATGCGTGGTATAATACCCTGATTTCAATAAAAGATAATTCAAAAGAAAACGCAATAATAACATCCTGGTGGGATTTCGGGCATCATTTTAAAGCTATTGCTGACAGGCCAGTTACGTTTGATGGAACTACCCAAGCGTATGTACCTTCTCACTGGGTTGGCAGGCTCTTCATGACTGATAACGAACAGGAAGCTATTGGCATAATGAGAATTCTGGATTGCAGCAATGGCGAAGCTTACACAAAGCTTAAGGAATATGGAATGGATATACATAAGAGCATAAAAATAATTAGAGAAATAATGTTATTGGATACGGGAAAGGCAAGGAGTGTATTGCTGGAATATGGCTTAAGCAGCAGTCAAGCAGAAGAAGTCCTAAAAATGAGCCATTGCAACCCTCCAGAAGGTTTTGTTATAGCATCAGAAGATATGATAGGCAAAAGCGGCGTGTGGTCTCATTTTGGGAGCTGGAGTTTTGAAAGGGCTGACTTATGGTATAATGCAAGAGGTTTGCCGCAGGACAAAGCTGTAGAGTATATGATAAGCAAGTTTAATTATACAAAAGATAGGGCTGAAAATGTTTATGATGAAATGCTGTCCATTTCAAGCGACAGTGAAGCAAATTCCTGGATAGCTCCCTGGCCGGGATATGGGGGGCAAATGACATGCAGAAAAAATGAAGAAGGGCTTTATGTGTGCCAACCTTTAGGGATCGGGAACAATGTGGCCCTTGTTTTTAACATAAATACCAGCAATTATGATATTTATGCTGTATTCCAGGGAAAGACTTTTAGGCCTGGTTCTGCTGCCTTTGTAACTGAAAATGGTTTGTATAAGAAAACATTTAGCGATGCTGCGACAGGGCATGGCATGACAGTTATACCTATAAACAAAGAAGAAGTTCAAGTTGTTGTTTCAAGCAATGAATTGACTGGCAGCATGTTCACGAGAATGTTTTACATGCAGGGGCATGGATTAAGATATTTCAAACTTGTTAATCATCAACGTGGTTTGACTGGAACAGATATTTACACCTACAAAGTTGACTGGGAAGGTAAGAATACAACTATAGTAACGGAATATGCATATATCTTAAAGGAGCCTAGTGAGAAAGTAGTTCTAATTGAAAACAGTACAAGCATTCCTTAAATCAAACCGATAAAATACAAGCACGACTCATAATTGTTATCAAAAGCTTTTTAAAACACATCTCTTATCTTTGGTAATTTATTGGAAGGGTGATTTGAGTTGGATTCAAAAGAAGATGAAAATGCACCTATAGCAAAAGAAGATGAAGATGCACCTATAAATTTCATAAATATAAAAAATCTTTTCAAAAATGAAGAAGAAAAGGTAGCTGGCATAGAAACAACAAACATAGCTAATAATGCTGAAACGAATAAAGATGATATCAAAAAATCCAATCTTTCAATTGATTCTGATAAAATAAAAAATTTCTTAGAGTCCAAGGAAAAATTAACTATTTTTTTCAAGAAATATGGCATAGTGCTTCTCGCCCTAATCCCGATAATCCTTTCTATATATATAAGAATGCAGGGAATCAATCTGCCATTCGCAGACGAGTGGGCTAGGAACACTGTAATAGAGAATATAAGGTCAGATATAAGAGCCAGCATATACCAGCAATTTTTGAATGTTCCAGACGCTAACAAAGATGTTATAGCAGAGACTGAGCTAAGCAAGGTCCTAAAGGAAAGAAAAAAGGATGTTGATGCCACAACAGCGTACTATTCCAAAAGGTTCAGGGAATTTTATCAAGATGAGAGTAAAAAGAACTATATGCCAGATACCGATCCGTACTATTGGGTGAGATACGCTGAAAATATAATAAAAAATGGGCACCCGGGGGACGAGTTAAGGGACGGAAGGCCTTTTGACAACCACCAGCTCGCGCCGAATGGCAGGTTTGTGGTTCCAGACATGTTCCATTCGTATTCAATAGCTTATTTTTACAAACTTGCCAGAATATTTTCATCTAAAATATCCGTAACGCAGTCATCGTTTTATTTTCCAGTAGTTATTTCTGCAGTTTGTGTCTTGATTGTGTTCTTGATAGGAAGGAAGGCTGGAGGCAACATGGGGGGATTCTTTGCCGGACTAATGATGGCTGTCAATGCCGCTTTCTTGAGCAGGACATTGTTCGCTCACCCTGACAATGATGTCTGGGTAGTCTTTTTTCCTATTATAATCACGTGGCTTTTTGTTATAGCAAATAGTGCTAGAAAAACGTTAAATCTTTTTATAGCCGCAACACTAGCTGGTTTTTTTACTGGCGTGTATGCATTTGCATGGAGTGGGTGGTGGTATATATTTGATTTCCTTATTGCTACAGTTGCGATAATTATTGTATATCTTATATTGGCTAACTTTAGCGAAATCAAGTCCAATCCAAAATTGCTGCTGACCAATACATACCTAAGGAACGATTTTATTTTTGCTTTTGTTTATTTTTTATCAGCATCTGTATTTGCAGTATTATTCTCGGGCTGGAATGCATTCAGAAATAGTTTGCTTGGCCCGTTGGGGTTCAGCTCTATAAAAGCTCAGGTTCTTAGCCTCTCATTGTGGCCAAACGTTTTGACGACTGTTGAGGAGCTTGAGGAAGGCTCTCTTAGTACAATTATCAATTCCATGGGCGGCAATTTTCTCTTTTTCGTGTCATTAGTCGGGCTTATACTGGCGGTTTCCAGAGAAGAGAAGCTGAAGAAATTCGATGTATTTTACATAATCGGCGCAATTGTATTCTATGGGATTTTATTTATAAATGTTGGTACAAAGCTTGATCCAAGGATAGTGTATCAGAGCCTGCCATTAAGTGCATTGCTTGTATGGATAATGCTCCCCATAATTATAAGAATGATTTATTCGCTTTATGAGAAAGACATTTCCTATGATTTCAGGCTTTCTATATTGCTATCATTGTGGATTGCATCAACGATTTTTGCAAGCATAAAAGGATTGCGATTTATTTTGTTGCTTGCGCCTCCTTTCAGCATCGCATTTGGAGTCGCTGTTGGAAAATTATTTTATTATTTTTCAAGGTGGCATTCAAAAGAAATGAGAATTTACAAGCCGATAGTGAGCAGCGTACTGCTTGTGATTATTTTGCTGTTGTATGTTAATCCAATCAAAGGCGCTATAGATGTAGTCAGTTATGATGTGCCGATAATTAACGATGCCTGGCATAATGCTTTAGTGGCAATAAAAAAGGATTCAAAGCCAAATGCGATAATAACATCCTGGTGGGACTTTGGGCACAATTTTAAGTACATAACTGATAGGGCAGTAACTTTTGATGGGACTACTCAAACATTTCCGCCTGCGCATTGGACAGGCAAGCTGCTCACAACAAGCAACGAAAAAGAAGCTATAGGTATTTTAAAAATGCTGGACTGTGGAAGCGATAGTGCTTATAATGAGTTAGTAGGCATTAACAAAGACATACATCTGACAATCAGCATAATCAATGAGATTATTTTACTAGACAAAAACCAGGCAGAGGGAAGATTAAGGAAATACAACTTAAATGAGGAGAATATCAAAAAAATTCTTTCCTATACCCATTGCAGCCCGCCAGAGGCGTACTTTATTGTTTCAGAAGACATGGTAAAAAAAGCTAAAGTCTGGAGCCATTTCGGAAGCTGGAGCTTCGAAAGGGCTGATTTATGGAAAAATGCCAGAGTGATGCCGCAGGAAGAGGCAGTAACATACATAACTGGCAAATTCAATTATACAAGAGAAAGCGCTGAAAATTTTTATTTCGAGATGAAAAGCATAGAAAATGAGCCAGACAAAATCATAAGTGATGGTTTAGCCAACCGATTTATTGCTCCAAGGCCGGGCTACGCCGGGCAGATGACGTGCAGCAAAAATGAAGATGGGATTTATGTGTGCCCGCCTTTAAGCAACGGGGGCAATGCTCCCCTGGTTTTTAATGTAAATTTAAGTAGCTACGATATTTATTCGCAGTTACAAAATCAAATTTTTAGACCTGCATCTGCCGTATTCGCTACAGAAATTGGGCTGTTCACAAAAATATTTAACAATGAGGCAATAGGGCATAGTATGACTGTTGTGCCAAAAAGCAAGGAAGAGGTAGAAGTTATTATTTCGAGTGGTGAACTTAGCGGCAGCATGTTCACAAGAATGTTTTACATGCAAGGGCATGGCTTAAAACACTTCAAATTGTTCAAGCATGAAATGGGATTAACAGGCACTGACATTTACGTCTATAAAATAGACTGGGAAGGCTCAAATGCCACAATAGTCGGGAAATATTCTGATTTTTGGAAGCCTGAAGTGGCTGCTGCGCAGCCAATTTTAGAAAACAATTCAACTGTATCAAACACTTCTCAATGAAAACAAACAACATCTGGGTTGTGATTCCTGCCTGCAACGAGGAGAAGAATATTTTCAAGGTGATTAAAAAAGCAAGAGCTTTTGCAGATGAAGTTTTATTAGTTGATGACGGCTCAACAGATAAAACAGCTTCGCTTGGCGAAAAAGCTGGCGCAACAGTCCTGAGGCATATTATAAATTTGGGCAAAGGAGCTTCATTGAAAACTGGATGCGATTTTGCTTTGAAAAGCGGGGCAAGATTCATCGTGGTTTTGGACGCTGACGCCCAGCACGACCCGCATGACATCCCAAGATTTATTGAAAAATTGAATAAGTATGATATTGTTTTTAGCTACAGGAAATTAAGCAGAAAGATGCCATTGGTTTTGAGGTTTGGGAATTGGATTATATCCAATATAGTTGAGCTTCTTTATGGAATTAGGATTAATGACACCCAATGCGGGTTCAGGGCTTTTTCTAGAGAATCTTACAAAAAAATAAGATGGAATGCCCCTGATTATTCAATGGAATCCGAGATGATAGCAAGGGCGGGAAGGCAAAGATTAAAATATGTGCAGATTCCCATCCAGACAATATACTCTGACAGGTACAAAGGCACAACTGTCATTGATGGAATAAAAATTGTCTTGAACATGATTTGGTGGAAACTTTTTAACGGAAGTAATGCAAGGTGAGAATTATGGTTTTGGGAATACAGATTGCTGGAATTTTGTTTGGTTTGTTTTTCATTTACTATTCTTTTATAAACTACAAGAAAAAGGAGTTTACAGCAAAAGAATTTGCCTTTTGGGCTGTCGCATGGGTGGTTTTTATCATAATAGCCTTATTCCCGTCAATTCTCGATCCAATAGTCGTATATTTCGGGTTTTTCAGGGCTTTGGATGTTTTGATCGTGAGCGGATTTTTGTTTTTGATTGCGTCTGCATTCTACACCTACACAATAATAAGAAAGACGCAGAAGCAGGTTGAAACTATTGTAAGGCAGCTTGCCATGAACAGGGGAAAGAAGAAATAATTATAGCCGGCTATAGATTTAAATAGCCTGTAAATTTACTTTATTTTATGGTATTAGTCGTAAAATTCGTAGACAAGTGGCTTGGCAATCTGCTGTGCAATTTTCTTGGGTTGTTTCATAAGGGAAAAAAGATTGGAAGTGTAAATAAAATTATTGTCGTGCAGCTTTGGGGCATAGGTGAAACTATATTGATGCTGCCTGCGCTTGAGGCTTTGAGAAAGGAATATCCAAAAGCTCAGATTGATGTCTTGGCAACTGCAAGGAACAAGGATGTTTTTTATGATAACAAAAATTTGGATAATTTGCAATTAATAAAATTAAACCCATTCTCTATAATTAAGTTTATGATTAAAAATCTAAAAAAATATGACTTGGCTTTTGACATGGAGGAATACCTCAATGTGTCTGCTTTGGCGTCTTTCTTTGCCGGCAAAAGCATTGTCGGGTATTCTCACGGCGCAAGAGTAAAATTATATGACTATAAAGTCAAATACAATGACAAGCAGCATGCAGTACAGACATTTCTGGATTTGGTAAGGGAACTTAAAATTAATTACGACGCCGATAAATTGTCAAATTTAAATTATTCAAAGAATGACAAAAATAAAGTTGATTCATTTTTAAAAAATAATGAAATTAAGAGCAATGATTTTCTTGTCTGTGTTGCGCCTGGAGCTGCAGAGTCAGCAAAAGCCAGAATGTGGCCTTTTGATATGTATGCTGAATTGTGCGATGAAATCATTTTGAAATATGCTGTAAAAATTGTTTTTACAGGAATTCCAGAAGAGAATGACTTGATAAAATCCATACAGGAAAAGATGGAGCATAAAGACAAAACAATAAACGCGGCAGGTCAGATTAATCTAAATCAATTATTTTGCTTGATGACAAAATGTAAATTATTCATTGGAAATGATTCTGGCCCTATGCATATAGCAGCAGCGCAGGGCATTAAGACATTGGGATTGTTTGGACCAAACTCGCCTGTTCGCTTTGGGCCTTACGGAAAAGGAAATATTGGACTGTATAAAGGTTATAATTGTCAATTCAGCCCATGTATCAATGTCCACAAAGGCCAAGTTCCAGATTGTCTGTATCCAAGAAATTCAAATGATTACCAAAAGTGCATGAAGAATATTAGCGTTGATGACGTTTTAAAG
The DNA here is from genome assembly GCA_016211245.1 of Candidatus Woesearchaeota archaeon. GTDB lineage: Archaea > Nanobdellota > Nanobdellia > Woesearchaeales > GW2011-AR4. The sequence continues at coordinate 5,392 of JACQSQ010000055.1, read as the reverse complement.
GAAGTGGAGAAGTTGGTTTGAAGATACTATTTCTTAGTGGTACAAATATAAAGATTTAAAAATGGGATTGTTATTCTAATCATATGGTATTAGATCATGAAATTGGTAGAAGAGATTTTGTAAGACTAATTACGTTAGGAACTACAGGTGCTGCTTTATCTCCAAGCACGTTGATTGCACAACAATCTACTATTCAAACACCACCTATTCAGACTATAGTCGTACCACTAGGCAAGTGGGTTGATGAAAACCATGGTTTTATTACAATAGCACAAGCAGGTAGATATCGAGCAGATGTAGTTACAGGAGAAGAGCTTACTGGGATAAAAGATTATTTTGAAACTACTCAATGGGTTAGAGACAAAATTGGTGCATATGTTTGCTTTAACGGAAGCTTGTTTAGGAATAAAGATGCAGCAAGTGGTCTTGAAATCCATAATGGCAAAGAGAAAATGCCATACGTGCAGGGTGTTGGAGATGGAGTTCTTTTTACTGATAAAAATGGTCAGATACATATAATCCCTATAGATATTTTGGTGAGAGATTTCAAAATAAGAGATGGTAAATATAGAGTTAATGATGCCTTACAATTGAATCTTTTGCATTATAATGGACAGAGATTGTATGCAGAAAATGAAAATGATAAAAAAATTCCAAGAAACCTTATAGGTTTGACTAAAGACGGCAATCTCGTTGATGTAATTTTCAAAAACACTAATTTTACTTTGGGCGATAGATATATGAGACAGCAGCATAGATGCGTAATTGTAGGTGCTTTAGATGGGGACACAAGTGCATCTGCATTTGATGTAAAAAGGCAGAGTAGTTACATAGAAGGGAGAGATGCGCCTGAAATAAAAGTTCCAAATTTTATTGCATTATATAGAAGATAATCATGCTTCCATATGCGTAATTCGCCCTACGTAAAAAACCCAATCAATAATTTTGTACTCTCAATCAATCCGAAATATTTATATACTATCTAGTATTACTAAGTAATATCATGGAATCTATAAGCCTAAAGCTCGAAAACGAATTTCTCAAAGACATAGAAAATATCATGAAAAAACACAGATATACCACTAAAACAGAGTTCATCAGGGAAGCTATAAGAGATAAAATAAAGGATTTGGAAAAGGAAGAATTGATTCTAAGGGCAAAAAGCCTGTATGGTGCTTCAAAAAGAAAGACAACTGATGCCCAATTACATGTAGCCAGAGAAAAAGCATTTGAGGAACTTGACAGAGAACTTAAATGAAATCTTCCGGCAATTTTACTTCAGAAATATCTGTTAACCTTAGAAAATCATTATCCCGTGATATTAACTGCAGATTGTTATCCCTGCACAAAATGGCATGTAGCACATCGCCCTCGGGAATATTTCTTTTTCTTGCAATATTTTTGGCATCTTCTTTTTGTTCTCTGTAAATATGAACATGTTGGAGATTTTTTGGCTTGGCTATGCTGAATATAGAATTGATTTCATTTGGGCTGTAATTTAGTTTTTTAAGTTCCCTAACATGCAGGTCAGAATAGGATACTTTAAGGTCTTCATTGATTATTTTCAGAATTAATTTTAGAGCTGACTCGCCATTTTTTCCTCTTTTTTCATAAAAATCGAGCCAAATTGAAGTGTCCAAGTAAAAGTCTTCTTGCATCTTTCAATCCCCCATATGCACATACTCCCCATACGTGAAAAACCCGACCAACTGCTTTAATCTTGCCAGCCTCGGAAATAAATCTTTCTCCAGAGAAACTGCGTCCTCAAACAGCTCAAATAATTCAGGCTTGAAAACATAAATCCCCGCATTCACTATATTCGTCGAATAATGCTTCGGCTTTTCCTGAAAATCAACAACCAAGTCTCCATCCAGGATTGCAGTTCCGTAGCTTGACGCTTTTTCCCGTGTCATTAATCCCATTGTTGCCAGTTTGTCAGAATCTGCGTGCTTTTTTATCATTTTCAGCAGGTCAAAATTGTTATACGTGTCGCCGGACATTACAATAAAAGAATTGTTTATTCTGTCTTTTACCGCAGACAGGGCTTCTGCATTTCCTTTTGCCTGTTTCTCAATGATTTCGGCATTTATCTTTGCATAAGATATTTCGCTAATTAGGGAATTCATATTTTTGGTGTGCTGTGTTATAATATAAACAGTTTTTATCCCATGATTTGCAAAAAATTCGATCTGTTGCCTGAGCAATGGGGTTCCTTTTATTTCCTTCAGCGCATTTTCCTGGTGCTCGCCCTTTAGGAGTAAAACAGCCACATTGACAGATTGCTCCTGCAGTCCTTTCTTAAGAAAAAATTCAATCGCCTGCGACCTGCTCCTTATTATGCTTCCATCTACTTTTGAATCTATAAGCCTCAATAAGCCATTATCCATCGATATCGCAATCTTTGATTTTGTCATTTCAGGTATGATTAAGTAGTAAAAAGTATGACTTTATATAGTTTTATATTCTGTAGTATACAATTCAAAAGCGAAAAGCTTATAAATAAGGTATGAAAAGTTCATACTAAGTGATAAAATGTCAGAAGAGGAAAAACTCAAAGAGGGTCATGTCCAGTTTTTGGCGGAATTTAAAGGCGAAAGGCACGGCCACCTTTGGGGCTACGAATTATGGGTTGAGAACAACGAAAAATATTGCAGCAAGCTTTTGATATTGAATGAAGGGTTTGAATCAAGCTGGCATTATCACGAGCGAAAGGATGAGACTTTCATAATCCTCGAAGGTCAGATCTCGCTTACTTATGCAAATAGCTTAAACTCCCCCGCTCAAACAATAGTTTTGAACAAAGGGGACAAATTCAGGCTGAAGCCGGGGGTTGTTCACACATTCAGGTCATTAACACCCAAGAGCACCATCATGGAAATATCAACAACTGACGATGGCGACAATGTAAAATTGCGCCCTGCAAGAAAATTAAATGAGGAATAAAATGCTAGACTTCAACAAGATAAAAACGATTCCAATAAAGCAGAGAAAGAATAAGGTAAAATTAAAAGATTTGGTTAAGACTGAGAATTCTAAAATTATTTTTGATTCTATTGAATTGAATGAGTTATGTGATATAACAACAAATGCTGTTGTCAGGAATAAGCAAGTTATTTTCATGATGGGCGCTCATGTGATAAAGGTTGGAATGAGTTTGTTGATAATAGACCTGATGAAAAAGGGAATAATAAATCATATAGCAGTGAACGGCGCAGGCCCGATTCATGACTTTGAATTGGCTTTGATTGGAGAAACTTCCGAATATGTTGAAAAAACAATTGAAGACGGCACTTTTGGCATGATTGAGGAAACCGGAAAAATCCTGAATGAAGCCATAAAGGAAGGCGCAAATAACAATCATGGCATGGGCTATGCTATCGGCAAGAAAATAAATGACCTGAGTTTGCCGAATAAGGAGTATAGCATTCTTTATAATGCTTACAAGCTTGGCATTCCTGTTACAGTTCATGTCGCTATAGGGACTGATATAATTCATCAGCATCCAAGCTGCGATGGCGCTGCAATCGGAAAAACTTCTTACCATGATTTCAAGATTTTTGCAGAAAGTGTCAGCAAACTGGAAGAAGGAGTTATCTTAAATATTGGCTGTGCAGTAGTTTTGCCGGAAGTATTTTTGAAAGCCTTGACAATTGCCAGAAATCTGGGCTATAAAGTCAGGAAAATAACAGCAGCAAATTTTGATATGAGCAACCAGTACAGGCCAAGGGAAAATGTAGTTTCAAGGCCGACTTCATTGGGCGGAAAGGGATTTATAATAATTGGAAGACATGAGCAGACAATCCCCACATTGCACAGGTTATTGATAAATGGGTTGGAGAATGATAAATTCAAAGAATAAGGTGAAATAAATGAAAAATAAATTATTAAAAATATTGGATAATTTCAAGGAAAAGAAAATCTTAGTCATTGGAGATATAATGCTTGACAAATACATTTGGGGGGATGTTTCAAGAATATCGCCGGAAGCTCCTGTCCAGGTCGTGAATGTCCTGAAAGAGACTTTTGAGGCAGGAGGTGCTGCTAATGTAGCCAACAACATAGCTGCCTTAGGCGGTTTTCCATACATGGTTGGAATCTCCGGCAATGACGAAGCAAGAAATATCCTGATGGAAGAGATGAGAAAGAAGTGCATCAACACAGAAGGCATTATACAAGACAAGGACAAGCCGACAACCCAGAAAGTCAGGATATTGGGAAAAGGTCAGCAGTTGCTGAGGGTTGATTATGAAAATAAGGAGCATATTCATAAGGATATTGAGGCTTCAATAATAAAATTCATTGAAAAAAACATCAAGGAAATTGATGTTGTTGTTATCTCAGATTATGCAAAAGGCGTAATAACAAAAGAATTAAGCAGAAAATTAATAGATTTAGCAAGACAGAATAAAAAATTGATTATTGTTGACCCAAAGCCGAAGCACAGGGATTTCTATTTAAATGTTGATTTAATAACTCCAAATAATGCAGAAGCAAGTGAAATGTCGGGAATCGAGGACGGAAGCGATGAAACTGTTATTGAGATTGGAAATAAGCTGCTAAAAAATCTTAATACGAATGTCTTGATAACAAGAGGGGAAAAAGGAATGTCCCTGTTTGAGAAAAATGGGAATACAACTCACATTCCAGCTAATGCAAAGGAAGTTTATAGTTTAATTGGAGCAGGAGACACAGTTGTTGCGACTGCGGCGCTTGCAATGGCATCCGGGGCAGATTTGAAAGAATCAGCTTTACTTGCGAACATAGCGGCTGGAATAAAAGTTGGGAAAATAGGAACCGCTTCCGTAAGCATTGAGGAAATAAAAAAGGAGATATAAAAATTATGACAAAGTCAGTTTTCCTTGACCGAGATGGAGCCTTGGTTGAGGATGTTGGATATCATCACAAGCTGGAAGATTTTAAATTAATCCCAAACGTGGTTGAAGGCCTCAGATTATTGAAGACTTTTAAATTGATTATTGTTACAAATCAAAGTGGAATTGGCCGCGGATTTTATAAAATGGAAGATTTTGAGAATTTCAGTAACCACTTGATTCAGGAGCTGAAAAAGCACAATATCAAGATAGAAAAAATCTATGTCTGCCCGCATAAGCCTGAGGATAACTGCGAATGCCGAAAGCCAAAGGCAAAACTAATTAAGGATGCAGAAAAAGATTTTGATATTGATTTAAGCAAATCATTCATGATAGGCGACAAAAGAATAGATATTGAAATGGGCCACAACGCAGGCTGCAAAAGTATTTTAGTATTGACAGGCAACGGAATGAAAGAAAAAGAAAATTCAGAAGCGAATTATGTTGCAAGGGATTTGTTGGATGCTGCGAAGTGGATTTTGAGTGAAGAATAGGTGAAAAATGTTTGATATTTACATATC